>NZ_JBFTPR010000030.1:0-30912 GCF_056398585.1 Aminobacter sp. 01T433 | reverse complement strand
CCAACTTCCTTAGGGCGCACGGTTGGCGGGCCGGCGGGGGTTATCAAGGAAACATGGGCGCCATCGCTGGCTGGAACTCCGCGAGTGTCTATCAGCAGGCAATCGCCCGCATCGGCGCCGCGATCGACGGCAGTTAGATAGTTAGGCCTGCGGCCAGCAAAAAAGCCGCCATTCGACGGCTCCTCACGTCGTGAGCAGCGTATGCTGCTTTCGGGCACTCACTGGACGCCAATGAAGGCTGCCTCTGGGCAGCCTTCGCGCTCTTCAAGACATTCAGCACTTGTCGCGCGACCTTGTATTTCGTCGGCGCTTTCAGCGCGTGACCAATCCCAGTGCTGGGCCGCAAGAGCTCTGATGTCCGCTTGTCGTGGGCATCCTGGCAGCGGACAGTCGGCCATCGGCCCGAGATGAGCCGCGGAAGATCATTTCCCGCGTTGGAAGCTGATGTTCCAAGGTCTACAGCGTCTATTGGGTGGGAAACGGACTGGCGAGTTTCCAATCGGCTGGCCAAAAAGCAGCCTTGGTCGCGAGGGCAACGCTCTGCCACAAGGCGAGGAGCGGACCTTCATATCCGTCCGTCATACTCTACTTTCCTTCATTCGGCTTCCATGAAGTCGAACGGCTTTGCAGGGACGAACTGGCTCGATGCCTCGCCGGCAAGGATACGGGCCATGTCCACCCCGAGATCCAGTTTGCGGACATGCGCGCCTTCAGAGAAGTCGAGCTTCTTCAAATCCACCCAGAAAACGTTGGGTGACGTTGCCGATTCGCCGTAGAAAAGCATGCTCTTCTGATCCGCCACCACACGCCAGCGGGTCGTGGAAAGGTTCGGTGCTTCGGGAATGCTTACGCCATAGGGTGCCGAAGCGTTGCGGATAACGCTGAACACAGCGGCGGCGGCAATCCGGGGGTCGCCGCTTTGGGTCACTGCATTGATGTAAAAGCCAGCGCGCACAAAACGGTCTTCGGAACGGCCACTGCCGGGGAGGAATTTGAGGGGGTCGACCGCGCTCCAGTATCTCTGGTTGGCGAGATGGTCGCCATAGGGCGGGTCGTTCGTTACCACCTGATACGCGCGGTCATGATGGATGCTAAGCTTTCCGTCGATCCACTCAAGAACAGCACTGTCGCCGGTGGCATCGGAGAGCGTCAGATGTAGCGGTGCGAGACTGCCTGGACGGCCCGGCACTTCACCGCTCACCACCTCCACGGGATGGCTACGCGCGTATTCGACGCCCTCCGAGACTGTTGCGAACTGATCGAGGTAGAACTGCGCCCAGATCGAGAGGGACATACGAGGCGTCGTCCCGTCGTCCTTCGGGAACTTTGTGGCGTTGAGCCATAGCAGGCTGGCGTTGAGGCCGGCTTCGTTCATGCCGTCGACTGTAGAGATGTCATAGCCGGAGACGGCCAGGCTGCCGAACTTCGATGTCCATTCCATCGAACGCGAACCGGCGGCTCCATTTCGTTTCATCCCACGAGGAAAGACCCAGAAGTTGCTGACCATCGGATCCTTGAAGTCCATGTTGCGGCCTGTGAGATTCCGCCCGTCAGGCCCCTGATAGACGACCCGTGTGCAGGCCTGGGCCTCGGCGGTCAGCAGCGCCGCAGCGGCAGTCAAGGCAGTGAGAATGCGTGTGAATCGAGACATGTTGAACACCAATCCGTAAGAAAACTGCACGAAACCTTTGCCGATCAGATCCGATAGGTCATGCCGAGGACCGGGCCGCTGAGGGCGTGTCATAGACGTGACCGTTGTGATCGTAATCGACGTCGAGCACCTTGTAGCCCACGCAGGCGAAAAGGCGCTCGCTGAAGACGTAGTTGAGCTGCGAGACTAGTCACTCAACCGCCGATGCAAGCGGATGGCACTGCTTTGCCAACGCCCCATGATAGATGTCCCTGTACTATGGTCACCGTTTGCCGACCATTCGAGTAGGTTGTTCCGTCTGATCCCATGGCGGGCAAATCGATTGCGGTCGCTCCGTTGACGGATACAGAGGCGTGGTCACCGAGGAGGCGCACGGCCAAGCGCGTGCCGTCTTCGCACCTGTAGTCACTGACGGGATAAGGGTTGCCTGCACCGATCGCCGCGCCTGACGCGGGTTGCTCGAAGCTTGCAAGCGTCAGGACAGTGATTGCTGCGATCGATAGTTCTCTCCACATGATAGTCCTCCAAGGCGCACTAGCGTAGGCGAAGTGCCTGTACGAAAGAAGTCGGAGGAAAAATTCCTCGAACCGTGCGAAGTCGTAGATCGTCTGTCCATTCGGCCAGGCCTGATTTGCGTTGAGCCTAGCCTTGGGGCCCTGTGTTGGCCAAGACCGTTGAGGTGAAGCATCGCTGCCCCGTGGTCCTCGCCAACTTCGATTTCACAGCAGTAGCCGCATTACGTTGATCCGTTGCTCGGAGCATCCTTTAAGGGGCAATTTCGCACGCGAGAACGATGTTGCTCAACCCCAGGTCGTCCTGAGGGCCAAGTCGCGATGCTCCTATGAGGTCGCTCGTAGATTATCTATTCGGGATAAATTTCAACATCTTGTTGCGGCGCCTTGTTGAACAGAATGAATACGAGAGGGTTGCCGGGCTCGGACATTGCATCGCTGCGCAGTCCCGAAATCTCTCCAGCCACTCCGGCGGTATACTCGGCTACCACTTCGCCGAAGCTGTTGCGCTGGATGGCCACTTTTTGTCCGGGTACAACTTTGTCGTTGAGTTTGACCAGATGCTCGACGATCCCACCTGCGGTGGCCAGAACCGGGAACCCGCTATTGCCGACAAAGACAGCCATGCCCTTGGCGGTGCGGCCCATCGGTCCGGCAACGATGCCGTAATGCTTGAAGACGTTCATCGTCCCTTCCACGAACAGCGCGATCATCTCGCGATCCAGTACGCGGGCAGCGCCGATCTCTGGTGCAATTGCCGGGATTCCCACGTCGATGAACGCATTGTGCAAGACCGTGGGATAGGCCGCTTTCGGCATGTTGAGGATCTGGCCGACCGGATAGAGATCCAACATTGCCTTGACGTCGGGCCTGGCTATCTCGCCGATGTTGAATGCGGTGACTTCGAACCCGGTCGTCCCGGTGTGGAAGTCGATAGCTGCGTCGGCGTTCGGCCGCAATAGCCTGTTGAACAGCAGCCCTGCATGGCGACTTGGTGCGGTGAGGCCGTTCTCATTTCCGGGCCATTCCCGGTTCATGTCGATCAGATCGCTGCCTCTGCCCTGGTTCGGCCACCGGCGTTGCATGCTTTCCAGGGCTGGGCGGGAAATGTCGGTGACTGCCGTCACTGTACCAGACATCTTCGTTGGATCGAGTTGGTTCATTACGGTCTGGACAGTGTGTATGGAACTCATCTCGTCACCATGCACGCCGCTTGTCAGGACGACACGCTTGCCCGGCTTGGCCCCCTTGGCCACAGTCACCGACACGTACCAGTGCTGCCCTGTGGGTGTCTCCACACCCTGAAAATACAGGCGATGCTTCTGGCCTGCTTCCAGGTCATTCACGTCGAGCGAAGTGATGACCTTCTTTCCGTCGATGACGTCACCTGTGTAGATCGTCCCCTGCGCAGCGGCATTTGCTGGTCCCGACGCCGCTCGTACCTGCGTAGATCCTGCCACCAGGGCGGCTGCCGCACCGATGGTGGTGGCCGACGCAATCATGAAGTCCCGACGATCGAGACGTTCTCCATTTCCATTCGCCATAGATATGGTTCCTTGTAAGAGGATCCCCGCAGATGGCCGCCCATGTGCGTCGAATCCGATCAGACCTGTTGCTTTCAGACTGTAGTCCACTGTGCACTCATCGAGTACAGCCCGGCAGAAAAGAAATGGACACGGCGCTCAAGTTTGGGATGGTATGCAAAGCTTGGCGATGCAGGGCACGAACCGTGCTGAGCAATCGCATCCAGTACCTGCCAGATCAAAATGCTGTCCAGGGGTTGGAGATGCTGGAGGCGCGTAGCAGGTACGCACGAAAGTACAATTCCGTCCTGGCTCGCACCTGCGAGTCGCATCCTGACGCGCAATTCCATATCTGCCAGACCGGCACATCAGATCAGGAAGACCTTTCGGCTTCACCAACCAACGCGCGTCGGATCGTCGTCCCCAGACGGGCATTCATCAACCGGTGATCAGCCACGAGATCGCTTGGTCCTTTTGATCTAGGCCAAAATGTCGGATTTCGGGATGGACGAAATATCCGGCCACGCGTGGAAGGACCTTCAGCAGGCTGCTGTCCGTTACAACCGCAATGCGTTCGATCACTCGATGGTGACTTACGACAAATTTCAGGTGCGCTGAAAAAGCGGCATAGTTCCGCCATCCGGGGAACGATCTCGTTTGGATCACCAGCCCGGCAAACTTGCCCATGGAGGCGATGACTGGATCTACCTCCTCTACGATCTTCTCGAAATCCGCCTTTTCGAGCGGCCCTTGTGGCGTGATGGTCAGGATATTTCTGTCGTGCAGGAGCTCAAGGAGAACCATGGCCTGACCTCTTCTTCACCACTTCTGAACGCTCGCTGATGGTGTTGTAGGGCGTCGTGTTCATCAGGATCAACCTTTAGAGGGTGCAGCATCAACTCGAAACTCACGCTTGGTCGCTTCCAGCGCCTCGCCTTCGGCTGCAAAGTTAGCGGCCAGAATTTCGGCGTCGATCCGAACGCGGCCCCCGATCAAGTTGGTTCGGCCAGCGGAAACGGTCTGCCTCCTGTTCTCCAGGATGCCCTCGTGCAGGTAGCGGGTATGGGTATTCAACTCGCTTTCCTGCCGCGCGATCGCCTCAACGACGGCGGGGTGGCAATGGCCCACGTGAGGGACATTGTTGTAGGCGTCGATGTACTCGCTGCCTGAAGCGTCCCAGACGTGGGCCCCGCGACCCCCGCACGAGATGGACCGGATCGCTGTAGAACAGTCGCACGTTCGGACCGAGAAGGCGGTCTCTTCGCGCGATCAGGCTCTCAGTTGCCACCATGTCAAA
Source organism: Aminobacter sp. 01T433 (assembly GCF_056398585.1). Classification (NCBI taxonomy): domain Bacteria; kingdom Pseudomonadati; phylum Pseudomonadota; class Alphaproteobacteria; order Hyphomicrobiales; family Phyllobacteriaceae; genus Aminobacter; species Aminobacter sp. 01T433. Next base: position 25,929 of record NZ_JBFTPR010000030.1, on the reverse strand, counting down.
CACCTGCTTGCGGTGCTCCGCCATAGAGAAACTCCTCGCACAGTTCGATCTGGGGCTTCAGCATTGCCGTGCCGGGTACAAATTTACAGCCGAGGGCGCGGGCGGCTGCGAGCAGTTCCGTCTCATCAGGCTTCAGGACTACATCTGCCACGGTGGTGGCGGCCGTGAGGTCGGCGATGTCGAGGGGGAGCGCTATGTTGCCGACCATGCCCACCGACGTCGCGTTCACGAGCAGCGTGGTGCGCGCGAGGTCAGGGTTTTCGCCAGCACCCAGCGCGACAACGGTCACACCTGTTGCGTCGTGGATTTCTGTGGCGAGACGCTGTGCTTTCAGCGCGTCACGATTGATGAGCGTCAGGCGGTGAATGCCAGAGGCTGCCAGCGAGAAGGCGATGGCGCGACCGACGCCGCCGACACCGACCTGCACGACATCCGCTCCCTTGGGATCGAAACCGTTGTTAGCCAGTCCGCGCATGAAGCCTTGGCCATCGATGTTGTGGCCGGTGAGGCTGCCATCGGTCTCGCGGCGGACAAAATTGACGGAGCCGATACGTTTGCCGACTTCGGTCAGCCGATCGACCAGTGGTACGGCATTGATCTTGTGAGGGATGGTGATGCAGAGCCCTTTGATGTTGTCGATCTTGCGTACCAGTTCAAATGTGGCCGCCAGGTCGCCCCGCTGGACATGCAGGCCCGCGCAACTGAAATTGTGCCCCTTCGAGGCAAAGTAGTCGTTGAACATGATCGGCGCGCGGAAGTGCCGGACGGGTGAGCCAACGATGAAGAAGAGGTCGGTTTCGCCGGTGATCTGCATGGTGTTCCCTTTCTTGGTATTGCCGGACCGTCGAGGTCCAGTTTCATTGAATGAGCCCGAAGAACTCGGCGACGAGACGGGGCTGCGACTTCAGCATCTCGGCGCCGCCGATAAACTTGCAACCACGTGCAGCGGCGGCCTCCAGAAGCGGCGTCATGGCCGGGTTGACGATGACCTCGGCCACGATCGTTTCCCGCCTCAACCGGTCGAGCAGCCGCGGAAGCGGATCGCTCGGCAGCATGCCGAGCGAAGTGGCGTTGACGAGGAGGTCGATATCGTCAAGCGCCTCGGGATTGTGCGCCTCCGCTACGCGAATGCGGCAGGCGGGCATGAGTCCTACGATCTCGCGCGCCAGGGCTTCCGCTTTGGCCGCGTCGCGGTTGGCGAGCACCAGTTCCTGCGTCCCACCATCCACCAGGGCGAACGCAATTGCGCGTCCGACACCGCCTACGCTGACGACAAGGGCGCGCTTGCCGTTCAGCTCGACGCCGTTGGCTGCAAGCCCGGCAACGAAGCCGATGCCATCGGTGTTGGTGCCGGTCAGCGTGCCGTCGGGGTTACGGCGGATGAAGTTGACGGCACCTAACCGCCGGGCGGAGTGGCTCAGCTCATCCATGAGCGGAACGACTGCGATCTTATGTGGAATGGTGATGCCGAGCCCACGCACATTGTGCATCAGGCGAACGGCATCGAGGCATTGGGAAAGATTGCGCGGTTGGACATGGATCGGAGCGATCACTGCGTCGAGGCCCAAGGCGGCGAACTGGTCGTTTATCAGCACAGTGCCACGAATGTGGTTCACCGGATCGGCAAACATCAGAACGATCGCGGTCTTGCCGGTAATCTGCATTTCGGGGTTTCTCCCAGCGCCCTTTCGAACCTTGCCGTGGACGCCTCAGTGCATTTCCAGTTTCTCGAGGATGTCCTGTCGGACCTCGACTCCAAGGCCGGGCCGTGCAGATGCGCGTACGGAGCCGGCCTCGTATCCGATCGGCTCATGGACCAGGTCCGTCTGCACTGACACAGCAAATGGCTTGAGCTCGAACAGTTTCGTGTTGGGCGAAGCGAGCGACAGGTGGAGGCTCGCAGCGGTAAGCACCGCAGTGCTCCAGGCGTGGGCGTTCATGACGGTACCTGTCTGCGAGCAAATCTCGTCGATCTTGCGAAAGCCGGTGATGCCTTCCGAGCGTGCCGGATCGACACCGACGATGTCGACCGTGCCGGTTGCGATCAGGTCGCGGTATCCGGTAACGGTGTATTCGCGTTCGCCGCTTGCGATCGGGACTGATACGGCGGCTTTCAAGGCGCGGTAGTCGTCGATGCGCGTCGGATAGAAAGGTTCCTCGATCCATCCGATGCCGTGCTCGGCCATGCGGCTGACGGTGCGGATTGCGGTCTCACGGTCCCAGACAACGCCGTTGCCGGCATCCATCAGGATCGGGAAGTCCGGGCCGACCGCCTCGCGCAGCAGCTTGACGAACAGGACGTCCTGCTCGGGGTTTCTGCCGATGTCTGAGAGGCCCTTCTTGCCAATCCCAAGCTTGCAGCCCGCATACCCCGCTTCCTTGAAGCCGACGACCTCGGCGATGTTCTCGTCCAGTGTCGCCTTGTTGACGTGGCTGCTGGCATAGGCCGGCAGGCTTTCCTGCAGGCGGCCGCCCAACAGGGCATGGAGCGGCAGGCCACGCTCCTTGCCGTCGATATCCCAAAGCGCCATGTCGATCGCGGAGTAGGCGATGCTGGCAAGGCCACCTTCGCCATACCACCAGCAATGGGCACGCATGCGGTTCCAGGCGTCTTCGACGCTGACGTCCCCAGCCTCCAAGAGAAGCGGCGCGAGGCCCTCGTCGATAAGGATCTTCGTGGCACGTGCCGCTTCCGGCGCGAGCGTTACGCCTTCTCCCCACCCAACCGCGCCGCCAGCGGCGGTGACGCGAACGAGCACTGTCGCCTTGACGCGGCCGAAGTCATTGGTGTCGGCGTAGCTGATCGCATAGGTGCGGACGTTGGTGATGTGCATGGCTATCCTCCCTCAAGCGATCATCCCTTGCGGGTGATCAGCCTTGTATCGAGATAGGCCTCGATCGCCTCCGAGCCGCCTTCAGTGCCATGGCCGGAATCCTTGATGCCGCCGAAGGGAACCTCGGGCAGGGCGAGTCCCAGATGATTGATGCTGGTCATGCCGGCCTCCACCTCGTTGCCGATCCGCGTTTCGGTGGCGCTACTGCGAGTGAAGGCGAAAGCGGCCAGGCCGAAGGGAAGACGGTTGGCCTCGGCGATCGCTTGGTCAAGTGTCGCAAAGCGGTTGATGATTGCCACGGGGCCGAACGGCTCTTCGTTCATGATGCGCGCTTCGACGGGTACGTCCGCTAGCACTGTCGGTTCGAAGAACCAGCCCTCGTTGCCGATGCGGCGGCCACCAGTGGTCAGGCGGCCTCCGCGAGAGACCGCATCGCCGATCAAACCTTCCAATGCCGGGATGCGCCGGTCGTTGGCGAGTGGTCCCATGTCGACGTTCGGGTCGAGGCCATTACCGACGCGGATCGCCTTGGCGCCTGCGGTAAAGCCGTCGATGAAAGCGTCTGCGATTTTCTCGTGCACGAGGAAGCGCGTCGGTGAAACGCAGACCTGACCGGCATTTCGGAACTTGTTCTGCACCATCAGGCTGGTCGCAAGGTCGAGATCGGCATCCTCGGCTACGATGACCGGCGCGTGGCCGCCCAGTTCCATCGTGGCGCGCTTCATGTGCAGGCCAGCGAGTGCCGACAGTTGCTTGCCGACTGGTGTAGATCCAGTGAAGCTGATCTTGCGGATGACAGGATGCGGGATCAGGTACTCGGAAATCTCTGATGGCACGCCGTAGACAAGATTGACGACACCCGCCGGGATCCCGGCATCCGCGAAGACGCGGATCAGCGCCGCCGGCGAAGCCGGTGTTTCCTCAGGAGCCTTGACGATGATTGAGCAGCCGGCTGCGATGGCGGCCGAAAGCTTGCGCACCACCTGGTTGAGAGGGAAGTTCCACGGTGTGAAGGCGGCGACCGGGCCGACCGGCAGCTTCAGCGTCATTTGCACGACGTCGGGCGCGCGGGACGGAATGACCTGCCCATATGTGCGCTGGGCCTCGCCGGCAAACCAGTCGATGATGTCGGCGGCGGAGAGTGTTTCGAAGCGCGCTTGTGCAAGCGGTTTGCCCTGCTCCATAGTCAGCATGACCGCGATGTCGTCCACACGGCTGCGAAGAATCTCGGCGGCGCGGCGCATGAGCGTCGCCCGGTCAAAAGCCGAGGTCTTGCTCCAGATGGCGAAGCCCTTGCTGGCGGCTTCAAGTGCTGCGTCGAGATCGGTCTTGTCCGCCCAGGCGACATTTCCGATGGGTTGCGCGGTCGCAGGATTGATCACAGGGATCGTGCGACCGTTGGCAGAAGGCCGCCAGGTTCCGTCGACGAACAGCAGGGTATCGGGGTAGGTGATCATCCGGTTGTCTTTCGTCACGTTCATGGGGTCTGGCGTTTGGAGAGGAACATCGGACCGCCGCGCTTGCGCGGGAAGCCGTACCCATGCACCTCGACAAGATCGATATCGGCCGGTGAGGCTGCGATGCCTCCGTCCAGGACGGCCTGTCCCTCCGACGCCATGGCATCGATCAGCCGCGAGACGATCTGATCTGCCGGCAGGTCGATCGGTGCACCGGCGAGGGGAGCGATGATGCGCGCGGCTTCCTGCGAGGGAACGGGCGTGCGCTCGCCAACTGCGTAATCGTACCAGCCGCGACCACTTTTCTGGCCTTTTCGCCCAGCGCGCACCAGAAGGTCCCCCGGTGTTTCGGGTATCTGCTCGCCGCGGGCGCGTGCTGCCTCACGATGCAGGAAGGAGATGTCGAGCCCCGCCATATCTTGCATTTCGAACGGCCCCATCGCGTAGCCGAAGCCACGCATGGCGGCGTCGACGGCGGCAGGGGAGACGCCCTCGCGGAGCAACGCTTCCGCCTCGGCACGATAACGGCGCAGGATGCGGTTGCCGATGAAGCCGTCGCAGATGCCGGAACGCACCGGAACCTTCCCCAGCCTGCGGGCCAGCTCGAAGCTGGTAGCAACAACGTCAGGCTGCGTGTCTGTAGTTGGCACGATCTCGAGAAGCTTCATCACCTGTGCAGGGCTGAAGAAGTGCAGGCCGATGAAACGGCCGGGATGAGGCAGACCTTCGGCAATCTGCCTAGGGTCGATGTAGGAAGTGTTGGTCGCCAGAATGGCATCTGTCCGGCAGATGCGCCCGAGGGAAGCAAACACCTCGCGCTTGATGGCAACGTCCTCGAACACCGCCTCGATCACCAGGTCGCTACGGGCAAGCGCTTCATAGCCGACCGCGCCGGTGACGCCCCGCATCCGAGCCTCGGCTTCCTCGTCGGTCAGGCTCGTTTTCTTCCGCGCCGCTTTGAAGATTGCATTCAAAGCTCCAAGGCCTCGTTCGAGGCTCTGCTGGTCGCGCTCGACCAAGACGACCGGGATGCCGGCATTACGCAGGGCGGCGGCAATGCCGACACCCATGGTGCCGCCGCCTACAACGCCAGCACTCGTCAGAGGGAGGGGAGCTATGCCGCGCAGATAAGCCGGGCGAAGTGCGGCGCGTTCGGCGAAGAACAGATGGCGCAGCGCTGCCGCTTCTTCGCTGGCGCGCAGTTTGAGGAAGATCGAGCGTTCATTCGCAAGTCCGGCGTCGAGGCCGTTCTCGACACCGAAGCGCAAGGCATCGAGTGCAAGCGGCGGGGCAGATGCGCCACGAGCCGCGCGGCGGATGCGTTGTCCCGCTTCCTCCCAGACTACGGGAGCGGGAGCAGACAGCGGGCGGCGCGAGACAGGTTCCGGCAGGGGGCTTTCGAGGGCCTCGAGTGCGAAGTCGACCGCCGCGTCGACGAGAGGTTCCTGGACAAGGCGATCGACAAGACCGAGTGCGGCCGCGCGGGCGCCGTCCAGCGTCAGGTTTTCTGCGGTCACGCGGATCGCGGTTTCGATGCCGATCAGCCGAGGCAGGCGCTGCGTCCCGCCCGCGCCGGGAATGATGCCGAGATTGACCTCGGGCAGCGCGAATTTCGCATCTTCGGTTGCGACCCGCATGCGGCAGCCGAGAGGCACTTCAAGCCCGCCACCAAAGGCCGCGCCGCGTATCGCTGCGGTCCAGGGTTTTGCGGCAGTCTCGATCCGCCCGATCAGATCAGGCAGGGAAGGCGGTTCCACCGGCCGATCGAATTCGGTGATGTCGGCCCCGCCTACGAACAGCTTTCCTGCCCCCGTCAACACGACGGCGCGTACGTTGCTGTCGGCGTCGAACTCGTCGGCCAGGGCCAGAAGCCTCGTACGGATGGCCAGATTGATTGCGTTGACGGGTGGATTGTCGATGGTGACGATCGCAATCCCGCTGCGCATCTCGACATGCACGCTCATGCAGTTGCTCCCGCCGGTTCGACGGGTGCAAAGGTGCCAGCTTCGCGACAGGCGATTGCTCCCGAGGCCGCAAGCTTGTCGATATGGTAATCGTCCAGTCCAAGGACATCGCGCAGTACGCCGCGCGTGTCTTCACCGAGCAGGGGCGGAGCCTTTGCCTTATGCGAACGCTGCGCGGCGAGGCCGTGCGCGGCGCGGATGACCGAGATCGGGCCGAGCTCGGCGTGTTCCAGCTGCTCGACGACACCGCGCTCCACCACGCTCGGGCTCTGCAGCGCTTCGGCGACTGTCTTCACCTGGCCTGCAGGAACACTTGCCTTGCGGCAGGCGTCGATCCAGTACGCGCAGGTGTTTTCGCGCATCTGGTCTGCCAGCGTCGGCAGCAATTCGTCGCGGTGCACCGCTCGCTGGTGCGAGGTGACGAAGCGGGGATCACGGGCAAGCTCCGGCCGGCCGATGACCTGTTCGCAAAAATCGATGAACATGCGGTCGTTGCCGACAGCCAGTGCAAAGACGCCGTCGGCTGTATCGAAGACCTGATAAGGCACGACGGTCGGATGGGCATTGCCAAATCGTGTCGGCTCGACGCCTGCGTTCAGATAGCCGGTTCCGACATTGATCAGCATGTTGAGTGTGGCGTCGAGCAGCGCGACGTCGATATACTGCCCAGTGCCTGTATCGCGCCGCTGGTAGAGCGCCGCGAGGATCGACTGGGTCGCAATCATGCCTGCAACGACGTCAGTGAAGGCAACGCCCAGCCGGCTCGGCGGCCCGTCCTCCTGGCCGGTGATCGACATCAGGCCGCTCTCCGCCTGCATGATGAAATCGTAGCCTGGCCGATCCCGCTCGGGACCGGACTGACCGTAGCCGGAGATCGAGCAATAGACGACGCCCGGGTTGAACTTCCTGATGTCCTCGTAGCCGATGCCAAGCCGGTCCACCGTGCCGGCACGGAAATTCTCCACGATCACATCGGCCTTGGCCGCCAGATCGAGCACGATCTGCCGCCCCTCTGATGCCTTGAGGTCGAGCGCGATGCTCTGCTTGCCCCGGTTGGCGCACAGATAGTAGGTGCTGACGCCCTTGTAGTTGGGAACCGACCAGGCGCGTGTGTCGTCGCCACCCTTGATGTTCTCGATCTTCCAGACCTCGGCGCCCAGGTCCGCGAGGCTCATGGTCGTCCATGGCCCGGCCAGGACGCGGGTCAGGTCGAGCACGCGTATGCCTTCGAGTGGCAGCTTTTGTTTAGTCATGTCGTCCTCCCGGCTCCGCGTCAGACGCGCGCCGACAAACCAGTGTCGATTGCATTGGGGAAATGGCAGGCTACCGAATGCCCGCCGCCGTGGTCGGCGAGCGGTGGTTCCTCCTGCGCGCAGATGGGCTGTGCCATGGGGCAGCGTGTACGAAAGCGGCAGCCTGAGGGTGGATTGAGCGGGCTTGGAAGATCGCCCTTCAGCACGATGCGCGAGCGCGTCCTCTCCAGCTTCGGGTTGGCGAGCGGAACCGCCGACATCAATGCCTGCGTGTAAGGGTGCATCGGCGCGCGATAGAGGAGTGACTTCGGAGCGATCTCGACGATCTTGCCAAGATACATCACTGCCACCCGGTGCGAGATGTGTTGCACGACCGACAGGTCATGGGCGATGAACACATAGGCCGTGCCCATCTCGCGCTGGATGTCCTTGAGCAGATTGAGCACGCCAGCCTGTACGGAGACGTCGAGCGCGGATACCGGTTCGTCGAGGACCAGTAGTTCCGGCTTCAGCGCGAGAGCGCGAGCGATGACGACGCGTTGGCGCTGGCCGCCCGAAAGCTCGTGCGGGTAGCGCTGCCCGTGCTCCGGGTTCAGTCGTACGAGTTCCAGCATTTCCGCCACGCGAAGTTTTCGTTGCGCAGTATTGAGATCGCTGATGCGAAGCGGCTCGGCGACGTTCTCGGCCACCCGCATACGTGGGTGGAGCGATGCGTAAGGGTCCTGGAAGACAAGCTGGATATTGCGACGCAGCCGCCGCATCTCGGTGGGATTGGCCAGGTTGATGTTCTGGCCGTGGAAGAGTGTCTCGCCGCTGCTGGGCTCGATCAGCCTGAGGATGCACCTGCCGAGGGTGGATTTTCCGCAACCCGACTCGCCTACTAACCCGAGTGTCTCGCCTGCATTGACGTCGAACGACACGCCTGCGACCGCGTTGACGTGCGCGACTTCCCGTTCGAACAGGAGGCCGCCGGTGACCGGGAAGCGCTTGGTCAGTTCTCGAACGGAGAGAATGGCTTGTTGCGTCATGCTGCGCTCTCGGTTGGAAGGGTGGCAAAGTGGCAGGAAGCGCTGTGGTCTCCGAAGTCACGCAGCACGGGCGCAGTGGTTCGGCAGATAGATTGGGCCTGCGGGCAACGCGGATGGAAGGCGCAACCACCGGGAAGCTTGCCCAAGGGGGGCGGCGAACCATCAATGGAAAAGAGCCGGTCCTTTTCCTCGGCCATGTCGGGAATGGATGCGATGAGGCCACGCGTGTAGGGATGGCTCGGGCGCTCGAAGAGATCGTCGATGCTCGCCTGCTCCACAACCTCTCCCGAATAGACCACGGCAACGCGGTCCGCATGGCCGGCAAGGACGCCGAGGTCATGTGTGATGAGGACCAGGCCGAGGTTCAGCCGCTTCTGGAGGTCGCTCAGGACATCCATGATCTGGGCCTGGACGGTCACGTCGAGCGCTGTGGTAGGCTCGTCGGCGATCAAGAGGTCCGGGTCGTTTGCAACCGCCATCGCAATCATCACGCGCTGGCGCATCCCGCCTGAAAACTCATGGGGAAACTGGTGGATGCGGCGGTCGGGCTGCGAGATGGCGACGAGCGCCAAGAGCTCCACCGCACGGTCGAGCGCGGCCTTTTTCGAGACTCCCGGATTGTGGAGCAGGATCGTCTCGGCAATCTGGGCGCCAACGGTCATGACTGGGTTCAGTGATGAAAGCGGATCCTGGAAGATCATGGCGATGCGCGAGCCACGGAGCTTGCGCAATTCGCGCCTGGGCATTCCGACAAGCTCCTGTCCCTTGAACTTCGCGGATCCCTGGACCCGCGCCGTCTTTGCCTGCAGGCCGAGCGCGGCTAGCATGCCGACCGACTTGCCAGAACCCGACTCGCCGACGATACCCAGTACCTCGCCGTGATCGACGTGGAGGTTGATGCCGCGCACAGCCTCGAAATGGTGGCCATGGCGGCCGAAGGAGACACGCAGATCTTGCACGGAGAAGAGCGGTTCTTGCTGCATGTCGGTCCTCATTTGGACTTCGGGTCGAAATAGTCGTGCAGACCGTCACCAATGAAGTTGAAGCCGAGCACGATTGTCAGGATGGCGAGGCCCGGTCCGAACGCGACCCACCAGGAATAGAATTGGGACGCGCCATCGGAGATCATCGACCCCCATTCCGGAGTAGGCGGCGTGGCGCCAAGGCCGATGAAGCTCAGCGACGCGGCAAGCAGGATGACCTGGCCGAGGTCCATCGTTGCGCTGATAAGCACAGGCGTCCAGCACAGCGGCAGGATATGTTTCAGGAGCACACGAGGCTTGCTTGCGCCGGCTGCGATGGCAGCTTCGACATGCTCGCGCTCCCGGACTTCCAGAACCTGGGCGCGCATGAGGCGGGCATAGATCGGCCACCACACGATGATCATGGCGACAGTGGCGTTCTCGAGGCCAGGCCCAAGCGAAGCAGCAACCGCCATGGCTAGCAGCATCGGCGGGAATGACAAGGTGACGTCCACCAGCCGCATGATCGCCGATCCAAACACGCCGCCGACAAAGCCGGATATTGCGCCAAGGGCCGCGCCGATCCCAACCGAAAGGGTGACCACGATCATGGCGATGGGCAGTGAATGCCGTGCGCCATGGAGTGTGCGGCTGAGCACATCGCGCCCCAGTGCATCGGTTCCCAGCCAATGTTCCCAGCTCGGCGCCTGCAGCCGACGACCCACCATATCGAGCGGATTGTACGAGGTCATGAGCGGCGCGAGAAACGTCACTGCCAGCCAGAAGAGGACGATTGCGAAACCGATGGCCAGTGGAAGCGATATCCAGTGGGCTCGTCTTAGCGAGGAGAGTGTCAATGCGGTCAAGGTCTTATCCCAGACGGACGCGTGGGTTGGCGATGACGTAGGCGACGTCGGTAATGAGGTTGGTCACTAGGAAGACGACGCCGCCGACGATGGTCACGCCAATGATGGCAGGGAAGTCGAGACCCCTGGCGGCATCCACGGCGTAGGATCCCATGCCGGGCCACGAGAAGATGGTCTCGGTGAGCACCGCACCGGTCAGCAGGTAGGCGAAGGAGTAGCCGATGACCGTGAGGGTGGGCACGAGCGTGTTGCGAAGCGCGTGGCGGATGACGACGCGCAGTTCGCCGGCCCCTTTGGAGCGAGCAGTGAGGATGAATTCGCGATCGAGAACTTCGAGCATGTTGGCTCGCACGAGGCGCGAAATCGTGCCCGCCACTGCCCAGCCAAGCACGAAGGCAGGCAGAATCAGGTGCCATAGGGCATCGGCGAAGAGCTTGACGTTTCCGGCCAGCAACGTGTCGATGGTCATGAAGCCAGTGATCCTCGGCGGCAGTGCTGCGCGCGGATCAAGCCGGCCGGGGCCGGGAAGGATGCCCCACTTCACCGAGAACACGTAGAGAAGTGCCAGCCCGAGCCAAAAAACCGGGATAGAGGAGCCGAATAGCGCGAAGAAACGCGCCAGATGGTCGATTGGTGTGTTGCGATAGTAGGCCGCTAGCATTCCGAGCGAGATGCCAATCGTGGAGCCTACGATCATGGCGGCGATCACCAGTTCCATCGTTGCGGGAAGCCGGAACATGACGTCCTGCGCGACCGGGCGGCGGGTGATGAATGACGTGCCCATATCGCCGGTGACGAGGTTCTGGACATAGATCAAGTATCGTTCAGGCAGGCTGCGATCGAGGCCCCAACGGGCCTTGGCGGCGGCGACTGCCTCCGGGTCATTCATCTGCCGGTCGGAGACGATGGCTGCCAGCGGATCGCCCTTGGTCACCGTCGTCAGCAGAAAGGCAAGCGTGATGATGCCCAGCACCAAGAACGGCATAGTGATGAGGCGGCGCAGTATGTAACGTATCAAGGAACTGATCCTTATGCCGGGATTCTCCGTGCACCGGTCGGGTGCAGGACGACGGGTATGACGACAATATTGACAACAGCGGGAGCGCGCGTCAACATAAATGAAATTAAATTCCAATAGTGACCGAACGAGCGGTCGAGATTCTCTGGTTTGGCGGCGGTACTGGGGAGAGGTCGAAAATGCGTAAGCGGACAAAACCGATCGAGGGGGGGGATGTTGCCGAGGGCAGCAACCCTGCGGCGTCGTTGACACGTGGGCTTGAAATCCTGCGGGCCTTCACGGCTGACGACGGTACGCTCGGAAACCAGGACCTGCTCGAACGAACTGGACTGCCCAAGGCGACGGTCTCCCGACTGACGGCCACTCTCGTGAACCTTGGCTATCTCAACTATGACGATACTCTCGGCCGCTACAGCATCGGCCCTGCAACCATATCGCTCGGCTATTCTGCCTTGAGCTCCAATCCGGTGATCCACCTGGCCAGGCCACTAATGCAGGAACTGGCCGACAAGACCGGCGCGGCAGTGGCGTTAGGCACGCGCGACGGGCTGGAGATGGTCTACCTGGCTAATTGCAGGTCGATGTCGCCAGTGACGCTACGGCTGAACATTGGCTCCAGGGTTCCGATCTGCCGGACAGCCATGGGTCTTGCGTATCTTGCGGAGATGCATCCGGAAATTCGCGCCACCGTGGTGGAGCAGCTGCTGAAGGTCGAAAAGGACAAGGACGCGCTTGTGGCGCTCATCGACAAGTCGCTCGAGGATTATCAACGAGATGGCTTCGTCAGTGTTTTCGGCACGTGGCACAGCTACATCAATGCGGTTGGCGTAGCGTTCCGGCCAACGGATGGGTCGCCATTGGTTGCGCTGACATGCGGCGGCATCGTCGACCTCCTGCCGAAGGAACTGTCCCGCAACACGGTTGGCCCCGAGCTGGTGCGCTTGACGCAACGCCTGCGCGCCAGCCTTGCCGGGCAACCTGACCTTTTGCCCTTCCCAGTCTCTGCTCCCGCCTGGAATACCTCGGCGGAATAGACTTCGCTTCAAAGGATCTGTCATGCCAGTCAATGTCATCTTCCCCAAGGTTAGCCTCGAAATGGCAAGCGGCAGCATTTCACGCTGGCACGTCAAGGAAGGTGACACGGTTGCCACAGGACAGGTTCTCTTCGAGATCGACAACGACAAGGCGGCCGTCGAGGTGGAATCCCCTGGGGCAGGGATTATCCGCAATCTTGTGGTCAGCGACACCGAGGTCGACGTAGGCGCGGAGGTCGCGCGAATCTTTGCGTTGGACGAGGTTGGCGCCGACAGTCCTGCTGCCCCGGCCGGGCCGCTGGAACTGGAAGCCGCCGCGCCGGCCGTCGCCGCACACCATGCTTCGGCGCCCGCCCGTTCCACGTCGCGTCACGCTGCTCCCAATCCGACGCCACTCGCTCGACGTCTCGCGCAGGAGCATGGCATCCACCTAGAGGGACTGAAGGGGACGGGTCCGCACGGGCGGGTACAGAAGAAGGATGTTCTGGCCGGACTTGCAGGGTTCGCGGTGGCGGCGCCAGCGGCCTCCGGCGATTTGGTGACGAAGCCCTCACGTCCAGGGCAGGGAGGCAGCCAGCTTCTCAATGCCGTTTGGCTGCGCCAGGGCGCAGGGTTTGCGGTTGTGATGCTGCATGGCTTCAGCGGCGACCTGAATAACTGGCGCGGTCTCTTTGCCGGCGGGCGCAGCGAGTTCCCGGCCCTTGCCCTCGACTTGCCCGCCCATGGGCAATCTCCGCGTGACGTTCCGGATGATCTGGATGAGATGGCTGAGCTGGTCGAGGCGACGCTTGCGGCCGAAAAGGTCGGGCCGATGGTGCTCGCGGGCCATTCTTTCGGTGGCGCGCTCGCGGCACGCGTGGCCCGGCGGGCCCAAGTCGATGTCCGCGGCCTTTGCCTTTTCGCTCCTGCCGGTCTCGGACCGGAGATCAATGCTCCCTTCACCGAAGGCATCTTGAGGGCGCGCAGCATCGAAAGCCTGCGGCCCTGGCTGGAGATGTTGGTTCATGATCCGGCGACGATTTCAGACGCCTTCGTGCGTTCGATCGTTCAGCAGCGAAAGGATGAGGGTCTGACGGCGGCCATGACGGGTTTTGCCAACCGCTTCTTCCCTGATGGGACGCAGAGCTTCTCGGTTGCAGCTGATATCGCCAAGCTGTCGCAGATCGTCCGCATTGTCTTCGGGCGACAGGATCGCGTGCTGCCTTTCGGTTCCACACGCGGATTGCCCGACAACGTGGCGCTGCACGCCTTCGACCGTTGCGGGCACATGCCCCATCTGGAAAAGCCGGAGCTCGCGCTGCGTATCCTCAGCGAGGTCTGGCGCAGCGCCTGAAGGCTATTGCTGGCCGTAGGTGCCGTAACGGCTGTGTACCTCGGTCAGCTCTTCCTCCCTCAGCAGCACTGGTTCGCCTGCCTCACAGGCAAGAAGGTACTGGCGCGCCAGCATCTCAAGCTTTTCTGCCCGCGCGAGCGCCGCGGCAAGGTCGCGGCCCGTAGTGACGATCCCGTGGTTCGACATGAGACAGGCGGAGTAGGTTGTGCCCATGGCCGCGACGACTGTCTCTGCCAGCGCCGGTGTGCCGAAGCAGGCATAAGGCGCGCATGGGATGATGTTTCCGCCAAACGCGGCGATCATGTAGTGAAAAGGCGGCATGGGCCGCCTGAGCGCCGCCAGGGCCACGCAATTGTCCGGGTGGGCATGAACAACTGCTCCGGCCGATGTCGTCTGATAGAGCCGGGAATGGATCGCCCACTCGGAAGAGGGTTTCCAGCGGCCCTCCCAGTTTCCCTCAAGGTCCATCTCCACGATCTGCTCCGGGCCCAAGTCTTGGGGTTGAATGCCGGTGGGGGTGATCAGCATGCCCTCGCCATGGCGGAGGCTCAGATTGCCGGCTGTGCCGCTGTTGAGCTTCAGCTCAACGGTCTTCAACGTAGCTTCAATCAGCGCGACGCGGGGATCAGATGGAACCGGCATTTGGTTGTCTCCTTCGACTAAGCTTTCATCAATTCAAGGGCTCTCAGCAGGATGTCTTCGCCGCCGAGCTTGCCTGGTTTCAGGTAGAGCGAGATCGGCCGCGGGCCTTCCGCCACGCAGAGGCCCGTGCCGATTGGACCTTCAGGAAATGCGCGGACGGCACTGATGCCCAGTGCCGAGACGACCGCCCCCGAGGTTTCGCCACCGGCGACGACGAAGCGGTTGATGCCTCGGTCATGCAACCCTTTGGATATTGCTCCCAGTAGATGCTCGGCCTGCCGCGCCGCGCCGAGTGGGCCAAGCGCCCGTTGTGCGCGTTCGACGCCTTCCGCATCCGTCGCCGTGGAGATGGCAAAAGGCTTGGCTCCGATAAGCGGCGTTGCCCAATCAAGTGCAGCTGCGATTGACGCCGGTTGTCCGCGCGGATCGAGAAGGTCCACGGTCAGGACCGGATGGGCCTCGCCAAACACATCCAGCTGCCTGAGGATAACTGGGCCGACGGTGCCGGCAATGACAGCTGCCGGGCCGACAGCATGACGAGGCACTGGCACCGGCCTTGCACGTGCGGATGCTGCGATCCGGCAGGCGTAGGCGATAATCAGCGGATCGCTCGCTACCACCACACTGGGCCGCGTACAGGCCAGTTCGGCAGCGGCATCCACGTCGCCATCGTCTGTCATGTCGAAAAGCACATGGCCAGCGCCAGCCGCCGCAAAGGCATCGACTGCCTCTCGCATGATATCGGCGCCCTTGAGCAGGGTAGCGTGATTGACGAGCGCGATCGGATGTTGCGTCTGGAGCGACAAGAATCGCACTAGATCCGGGTCAGGCATTGGGGTCAGCGGATCGAAACGCTTGATCGATTCCGACACGAGCCGGCCGCGGTAGAAAAGATACCCCTGATGCACGGTGGTGCCGTAGCGGGGAAAGCCCGCGCTCATCAGTGCCGGCCGCAATCCTAGCCGGTCCGCGAGGTAGTCAGCGGCCGGCCCGATGTTGCCTTCTTCTGTCGAGTCGAACGACGCGCAGGCCTTGTAGGCGAGCCGCTCATAACCGGCTTCGACGAAGGCATCGGCCATGCGGGCCAGATCGGACAGGGCGTCCGCGCGCGAGATGGTGCGGGTCCGCGTGCCGGCCACCATCACCGGCGCATCGGGGACAATGGCGGCTGGATCGAAGACGACGGGACAGTAGATCCCGGCGCTTTCGATGTAGCCCGCTACCATGAGCGCGCCGGTAAAGTCGTCCGCGACGACGCCGAGAAACTGGCTCATGGTTGCCTTAGGCGTTCATCATTTCGCGCGCGATGATGATCTGCTGGATCTGCGAGGTGCCTTCGTAAAGCCTGAACAGGCGGACATCGCGATAGAAGTGCTCCACCGGATACTCCTGCATGTACCCAGCACCGCCATGAATCTGCACCGCACGATCGGCGACGCGTCCCACCATTTCGGAGCAGAACAGCTTGGCGCTGGCAGCCTGCTGGATGATACGCTCGCCGGTATCGAAGCGGCGGGCGGCTTCCAGCACCATGGAGTGGCCTGCGAACGTTTCCGTTGCGCTGTCGGCAAGCATTGCCTGAATGAGCTGGTGCTCGGCGATAGGCTTGCCGAATTGCACGCGGGTGCGGGCGAAGGAGACGGATTCATCACAGAGCCGTTGCGCCGCACCGGTGCAGACCGCGGCGATGTGCAGCCGGCCGCGATTGAGAACTTTCATCGCAGTCTTGAAGCCCTGACCTTCAACGCCGCCGATGACGGCATCGGCCGGCACGCGGCAATTCTCGAAAATGACATCGCAGGTCCGTGTGCCGCGCTGACCCATCTTCTTGTCGCTGGCTCCGAGGCTGATTCCCTTTGAGTTGCTCGGCACGAGGAACGCCGAGACCCCGTTCGGTCCGGATCCGCCTGTCCGCGCCATGACGGTGAATACGTCCGCAACGGGAGCGTTGGTGATGAAGCGCTTGGTTCCGTTCAGGACGTAATGGTCGCCGTCGCGAACGGCGGTTGTTCTGACCGATCCGGCGTCCGAGCCCACGTCAGGCTCGGTCAAAGCGAAAGAGCCGATGACCTCGCCTGTCGCCATGCGTGGCAGCCAGTATTCCTTCTGTGCTGCAGTTCCGTCGACGATGATGCCCTGGGAGCCGATGCCGTTGTTCGTGCCGATGACTGATCGGAAGGCGGGCGAAGTGTAGCCGAGTTCGAACGCTACGGTCACTTCCTCCTCCATCGTCAGGCCGAGCCCGCCGAACTCTGCCGGTATCGACAGGCCGAACAGGCCGAGTTCGCGCATCTCGTCGATGAGTTCCGCAGGAATCGCGTTTTCTTCTTCGACCCGCGCTTCTGCCGGCACCAATCGCTCGCGCACGAAACGCTGCACGGTGTGCGTGAGCGCGTCCAACAGGCTGGCGTCCCTGATCATCGAACTATCCCTTATCGAACCCGAAAATTTTTGTTGCGTCCAAAGGCTGGCACAGCTTAGTGTGCCGTTCAACAGAAATCGGAATTTATTTCCATAAACAAGATGGGCAGTGCAAATCTTGGCACTGTCCCTCCGATTAAGGCTGCACCGGAGGAACTATGGCCCGCCAGATACCACTGACCCCATCGGCCGCCTGGTTCCATCTGGAACTCGACGAGGCCGACTGGAAGGACGAGAAGGCACAGGATCTGATCCACTGGTATGGGCAGATGCTGCTGATCCGACGCTTCGAGGAGAAGCTGCTCGATCTGGAGAAGGCCGGCCTGATCCATGGTCCGGCGCATGCGAGCATCGGCCAAGAGGCGGGAGCGGTTGGCGCCATGTCGGTGCTCGGCGCCGGCGACAAGATCAACGGCACGCATCGCGCACACCACCAAGTCTTGATGAAGCTGGTGAACACTGAAGTGCCGGAAGGCTTCGATATCCGCAAGGATGAGTTCACGCCGGGCATGGACGAAGCTGTCTATCGCTTCATGGCGGAGATCATGGGACTGGCGCCCGGCTACTGCGGCGGGCGTGGCGGTTCCATGCACATGCGCTTCGCCGATGCCGGGGTCGTGGGCACCTCGGCTATCGTGGGCGGCAATCCGCCCCACGCGGTCGGCTATGCGCTGGCCGACAAGATGCTGGGACGTGACCAGGTTTCGGTCGCCTTCTTCGGCGACGGAGCCACGCAAAATGGCGCAAGCTATGAGGCGATGAACATCGCCGCCGCCCAAAGCCTTCCCGTCATCTTCTTCATCGAAAACAATCTCTACGGCGTTTCCACCCGCATCTCCGACGTGACGCGGGAGACCCGCCTGTCCTCGCGCGGTGCGATGCTGGGCATTACCTCCATCGAATGCGACGGCATGGATGTGGTGGCAGTTCACCGCGCCATGGCCGAGGCACGCAGGCTGATCCGCGAGGAACGAGGCCCGGTCGTCGTAGAGGCGCTATGCTACCGGCATTTCCACCAGTCCGGCGGCCGCAGCGGCAGTGATTTCGGCTATCGCACCAAGGAGGAAGAGGCCGAATGGCGCGAGCGGGATCCGGTCACGCTTGCCAAGGAAAGACTAACGTCGCTCGGCTATCTTTCTGCGGAAGAGCTCACCCATATCGACCAGGTGGTGACGGATCGCGTCGCCGCTGCAGCGACGCGATTGACCGAACCGGTGCCCGGTGGAAATGCGCTACGCATCCCTGATCGTCTGTGGCCGGATGCCGGCAGCCGGGATCGTGGGATCTTGGGAGATCTGTCCGAACTCGGCGGCAAGCGTATGCTGGACCACCACCAGCTCAACGGACACCAACTGGAAAAGGTGAAATTCGTTACGGCTGCTTCCGAGACGATCGCATCGGCAATGGAACGCGACCCGACCATCATCGTCATGGGCGAGGACGTCCATCAGATGCGCGGCGGTGTCAGCGGCTTTACCAAGGGCGCGCTGGAGCGCTGGCCGGGCCGCGTGCTGCCGATGCCGATCGCCGAGAACGGCTTCACAGGCGTTGCGCTGGGTGCTGCGCTCAACGGGCTTCGGCCCATCGTCGAGATCATGTTCGGCGACTTCTGCTTCACCGCCGCCGACCAGATCGCTCACGGTGTCGGCAAGGTGCGCCATATGTTCGGCGATGGCTTTCCCGTTCCGCTGGTGATGCGCATACGCGTTTCCCCGCATACCGGCTACGGATCGCAGCATTCGGGCGACCCTTCAGCATTGTTCGGCTTGTTTCCGGGTTGGCGCATCGTCACGCCGTCGACGGCTTTCGACTACATTGGGCTGATGAACTCGGCTCTTGCCTGCAACGATCCGGTCGCCATCATAGAGCATACCGAGCTCTACCAGCGCGAGTTCGAGGTTCCGCAGGGCGATCGTGACTACTGCATCCCCTTCGGCTCTGCCCGCATTGTGAAACCCGGAACCGCCTGCACCGTGCTCGCTACCTCGGTCATGGTCCAGAATGCCGCAAAGGCGGCGCAGGAAGCCGGCGTCGATGCCGAGATCATCGACCTGCGCAACATCGACCATCACGGCATGGACTGGGATCTGATCGGCTCGTCGATCGACAAGACTGGCCGCGTGGTCATCGCCGAGCAGACGGCACGCAGCCTTTCCATGGGCGCCACCTGGGCAGCAGAGATTCAGGAGCGCTTCTTCGACTGTCTCGATCACGAAGTCCTGCGCGTTGCGGGCGGACTTGCTGCCCCAACCGTGTCGGCAGTCCTCAACCGCGCTGCGCTCGGGTCGGTCGACGATGTCAGGGAAGCACTTCTGAGAATTGCGGAAAAATAGTGGAACACGGGCATCCGCGGCCCGACAACAATGGAGGTACAAGCAGTGAAACGACTAGGCCTGAGAAAATCCAAGATTGCCCTGCTGTCGATGGCACTTGCCGCGACCGTATTGTACGGCCCGGCGCAGGCAGAAGAGCGTGCCCTGGTGATCGCGCGCGACATGGACGTCAATTCGCTCGATCCGGCACGCGCATGGTGTGACACCTGTCAGATCTACAACACGTCCGTCTATGAGCAGCTCGTCACGCTCGACAAGGACAACAAGGTTGTTCCGGTCTTGGCTAAGAGCTGGGAAATCAACAAGGAGCAGACTCAGCTCACCTTCAAGCTGGACCCCGCCGCGAAGTTCTCCGACGGCTCGCCTGTCGAAGCCAAGGACGTGAAATGGTCGTTCGAGCGGCTGAAAAACATCAAGGGCAACGGTGCATTCCTGGCTGACCCGATCGCCTCGATCGATACCCCGGATGCACAGACGGTCGTCGTCCATCTGTCGGCGCCTAATTCCGAATTCCTCAACCAGGCCGCCGCAGGTTTCCTGTCTGTGATCAACAGCGACGTCGCCTCGGCCGAAGGCGCTCTTTCCGACGCTACGGCGGTGGACAAGGACACCTCGGAAAACTGGTTCCTGACCCACTCTGCCGGCAGCGGCCCGTTCGTGCTGGCATCCTATGAGCCGAACGCCGAACTCAGGCTCAAGCGCAACGAAAACTACTGGCGCAAGGCGCCGGCTGTGCCGGAAGTGGTGTTCCGCCAGGTCAAGGACGCAGTGGCGCAGGCGCAGATGCTGCAGTCGGGTGCCGCCGACATCGCCATGCAAATCGATCCCGAGACCGCCAAGACGCTACAAGGGTCCAACGTTACGGTCGAGCAGGTGCCATCGTACAATTACGTCTATATCGCCCTGTCGCCGGGCGCTAAGGCGAACACCGTCAAGTTGACGCCGGAAGTGCGCGAGGCCATCTCTATCGCCATCGACCGCACCTCGCTGATCGACTTTACGCTCGGTGGCGCGGGCCGGCCAATTGCAACGCCCATCCCCCTCGGTTTCCCCGGTGGAGATAACCACGAGATTCCGGCATACAATCCTGACAAAGCCAAGGAACTGCTTGCCAAGGCAGGCGCGGCCGACGGCTTCACCATCAAGTCGATCTATCCCGACATGAACGTCTATGGCGTCGACTTCTCGCTGATGATGCAGAAGATCCAGCAGGATCTGGCGAAGGTCGGCATCAAGGTCGAGCTCTCGCCGGTGCCGTTTGCGAACTGGCGTGAGGCAGCCAATGGCGACCACATTCCGTTGACCGCCGTGTTCTTCGCACCCGATTTCTACGGCAGCTCGCAATATGTCGACGTCTTCGGACTGTCTGAGGGCTCGGTCTGGGCCAAGCGTGCCGGTTCTGCCACCGACCCGACGCTTGTCAACAACGAAACCGGCAAGCTGCTCAAGCAGGCTCTTGCAGCTCCGACGGTCGCGGATGCCGACAAGCTGTGGTTTGAAGCCGGCCAGCAGATGGCCAACGATCGCATCATCATCCCGATGGTCAGCCCGAACCTGATCCTGGCACATGGCCCGAACGTCAAGGGCATGCGCTACAGCGCTTGCTGCAACCTGCCGCTGGCCGAAATCTCGAACTGATCGGTTACTAGAAGGGAGGCCGCAAGCCTCCCTTCTTTTCCATGGAGGACATCATGAACATCAGCCTGCCGAACAGCCGCGACGCCGAACTTCTGGCGCGAGCCCAGAGGGTGGTGCCGAACGGCATGTGGGGCCATATGGCGACCCGCGCCATTGGGCCGGGCTACCCCCAATTCTTTGCTAGGTCCGAAGGTTGCCGGGTCTGGGACGTCGATGGAAACGAGTATATCGATTTCATGTGTGCCTGGGGCCCCAACGTCCTTGGCTACCACCATCCCGAAGTAGACGCCGCAGCGATGGCGCAGCTCAAGAACGCCGACATAAGCAACGGTCCGACCGAGGTCATGGTCGAACTCGCCGAGCTTCTGGTGGATACCGTTGACCATGCCGACTGGGCGATGTTCCAGAAGAACGGCACCGATGCCACCACGGCCTGTGTCACGATCGCGCGCGCCACGACCGGCAAGCGCAAGATCCTTGTCGCGCGCGGAGCATATCATGGCGCGGTGCCGTGGTGCTCTCCCTCGCTGATCGGCGTGACCGCGGAAGACCGGGCGCATCTGGTCATCTTTGAATTCAACGACCCGGCGAGCCTCGACGAAGCGGTGGCCGCCGCGGGCGACGACCTTGCCGGCATCGTGCTCACGGCCTTCCGGCATGACGTCAACCGTGACCAGGAACTGCCCGATCCGGATTTCCTCAAGCATGCACGTGCGATCTGCGACAGGACGGGCGCTGCATTGATCATCGACGATGTGCGGGCAGGTTTCCGTCTCGATGTGCGCGGAAGCTGGGCGAGGTACGGCGTCAAGGCGGATCTGGGCGCTTACTCCAAAGCGATCGCAAACGGCTGGCCGCTTGCCGCCGTGGCCGGAAGCGAGCGCATGCGTGAAGGCGCATCGAAGGTATTCGTCACCGGGTCCTTCTGGTACGGCGCGGCCGCAATGGCTGCGAGCCTGAAGACGGTGCAAATCCTTCGCGACACCGATGCATTGGCCCACACCGAGGCAATGGGCCTGCGTTTCCGTGACGGCCTTAATGCGGTGGCCAAGCGGCACGGCTTCAGCCTGCGTCAGACCGGGCCAGCGCAGATGCCGATGGTTCTGTTCGACGGTGACAAGGACCTGCAGATCGCCAATGCCTTCTGCGCGGCCGCTCTCCGCCACGGCGTCTATCTGCACCCGAAGCACAACATGTTCCTGTGTGCGGCACACCAGCCAGCAGACATTGACCGTGCGATCGAGGGGGCTGATGCAGCCATGAAGCAAGTCGTGGAACTCGGACTTCAGCCCGAGTGAAAGGCCACAAGCCGCGCCGGAGCAATCGACGGCGCGGCTTACGTCAAGCAACATACCGAAACCAGCGTGACCGAGGCTTCGCCCATGTCCTATACTGACCACATCTTCGTCGACTATCAGAAGCGCGTTAAGGCGCTCGAAGCGAGCAACAACCCCTTCGCCCAAGGTATTGTCTACGTCGAAGGAGAGTATGTGCCCCTGAAAGAAGCGCGCATTCCGATCCTGGACCAGGGCTTCCTCCACTCGGACCTGACCTATGATGTGCCTGCCGTCTGGGACGGCCGCTTCTTCCGCCTGGACGACCACCTCGACCGCTTCGAGCGCAGCTGCGAGCGCCTGCGCCTAAAGAGCCCGCTGTCGCGCCAGGAAATCCGCGACCGCCTGGTCGAGATGACTGCGAAAAGCGGCATCCGCGATGCCTATATGATGCTGATCGTGACCCGCGGCCTACGCTTCATTCGCCAGTATGCGCCGGAGGAATGCGAGAACTTCTGCTACCTGATGGTCATGCCCTACATGTGGGTCATGAACGAGGAGACGCAGAAGACTGGCGGCAGCGCCGTCATCGCGCGCACCGTTCGCCGCGTGCCTCCAGGTGCCATCGACCCGACCGTGAAGAACCTGCAGTGGGGTGATTTCACGCGCGGCTTGCTGGAAGCGCGCGATCGCGGGGCGATGTACCCGATTCTGACCGACGGCGACGCGAACCTGACCGAGGGCTCGGGATTCAACATCATCCTGATCAAGGACGGCAAACTCTATACGCCTAAGAAGGGCGTACTTGAGGGCGTCACGCGCAAGTCGGTGCTCGCTGTCGCCGAGAAGCTTGGCTACCCCCATACGATTGACGACGTGCCGGTGGAGTTGGCTTACGATTGCGATGAACTCCTCTTCGTGACGACGGCCGGCGGCGTGATGCCTGTCACCACGCTCGACGGCCAGCCGGTGGGCGATGGCAAGGTGGGTCCGATCAGCCAGGCGCTGTGGAAGGGCTACTGGGATGCCCATCGCGATCCCGAGGTCAGTTTCGCGATCGAGTACCGCGACTGACATCAAATCCGGGGCGCTGCCCCGGATCATCTTGCTGGGAGGAACTCATGGGATTTCTGGATTACAAGGTGAGGCCGCGCATTTTGGTGGTCGGCAATGGTCACACCTACGACCGTACCGGCCTCATGGCCATGTTCGAAAGCTTCGAGGGGACGGAGGCTTTCCTTGTCGAACATCCGCTGGCTGAGCGCGTGCTCAACCCAGAAAACCTGAGCGACGTCGACGCGGTGGTCCTTTATGACATGCCAGGTGGTAATCCGTGGGCCGGCCCGGGCTATGAGGTCCAGCCCACCGAGGAATTCAAACGTGGTTTCCACGCGTTGCTGGAAGCCGGAATGCCTATTGTGGCCCTGCATCACGCAATTGCGGCGTGGACTTCCTGGCCCGACTACGCCGAGGCACTGGGCGGCATTCTGCTCCACTTTCCCGGCACCGTGCGGGGCAAGCCGGTCATGGATGGCGGTACGAGGTTCGACGTGCCCATGACGATCAGCGCAGAGGATCCAGCCCATCCTCTGTTTGCGGGCTTACCGTCATCTTTCACTCTCGATGACGAGGCCTACCTCATGGAGGTCTTCGAAGACAGCATCGACACTGTTGCACGCTCGGATGTCGAGTTCAGCTGCCGTCATCTCTATTCGCTCAAGCTGGCAATGACCGGCGAGCGACGGTCGAACCGTGGCTGGGAGCGACCGCCCGGCAGCAACGTCGTCGCCTGGACCAAGCGAAGCATCAACAGCGCCGTCGCATATATCCAGCCGGGCCATTTCTCGCGCACGTTTGAAAATCCGAATTATCGGCGATTGGTGCGCAACGCGATCGAATGGTCGATGGCGCAGAGCTGGCGCAAGTGAGCATACCCGAGATGAAGCTCTTCATTTCGGTCGGCCCAAATCCGCGCATCGTGCGCATGTTCGCGGCTGAAAAGGACATTGCGCTTTCGGAACAATGGATCGACCTCGTTGCCGGCGAGAACCGCAGGCCGCCATTCATGTCGATCAATCCTGCTGGCCAGCTGCCAGTCCTCGAGACCTCGACAGGCCAAGCCATCGCCGAGACAACAGCCATCTGCGAATTCCTGGAAGAGAAGTTTGGTGGGCCGAAGCTGCTGGGCGAGAGTGCCGAGGAGCGCGCTCAGGTTCGGATGTGGGCGCGGCGCGTCGATCTTGGTTTCTGCGAACCTGTGACCGCTGCCTTCCGCTATGGTCCTGGGCTCGGCGTGTTCAAGGATCGCGTCCATTGCATTCCCCATGCCGCGGCCGATATGGCCGAAATCGTGCGCGAGAATGCCGCCTGGATCGATGCGCAGCTTGGCGACCGGCCTTATCTTGCCGGCGACCGCTTCAGCCTAGCGGACATCGTGCTCTACTGTTTCGCCGATTTCGCTGCTCGGCGCGCGGCCTTGCCGTTCGACCCAGCGCTGACACGCCTTGCCAGCTGGTTCGCGCGCGTCGACGAACGTCCCTCGGCGCAACAGACCGCAGCAATCGCTTACGGCGCGCGACCAAATTGACCAGCATCCGCCCCCCGAGGCCGGCCATATCGCAATCCCAAGGGGGACAATTTTTGACCACCAATTACGACGTCATCATCATCGGCTCTGGTCCCGGCGGCTACTTCGCGGCGATCCGCGCCGCCCAGCTTGGCCTCAAGACCGCGATCGTCGAGCGCGAGCATCTGGCAGGCATCTGTTCCAACTGGGGCTGCATCCCGACCAAGGCGCTGCTGCGTTCTGCCGAGGTTCTGCATCTGGCCGAGCATGCCAAGAATTACGGCCTGAAGCTTGAAGGCACGATCACCGCCGACCTGAAGGCCGTTGTCGACCGCTCGCGTGGCATTGCCCAGCGCATGAATGGCGGCGTCGGCTTCCTGATGAAGAAGAACAAGGTCGACGTCATCTGGGGCGAGGCCAAGCTCACCAAGCCCGGCCAGATCGTCGTGTCGAAATCGACCAAGAAGCCGATGGAGCCTCAGGCGCCGCTGCCCAAGAACACGCTGGGCGAGGGCACCTACAGTGCCAAGCACATCATCATCGCCACCGGTGCCAGGCCGCGCGCGCTGCCCGGCATCGAGCCCGATGGCAAGCTGATCTGGACCTATTTCGAGGCCATGGTGCCGCCGGAAATGCCCAAGTCGCTGCTGGTCATGGGCTCGGGCGCCATCGGCATCGAATTCGCTTCCTTCTACCGCACGATGGGCGTCGATGTGACGGTCGTCGAGGTGATGCCTGCGGTCATGCCGGTGGAAGATGCCGAAATCTCCGCCTTCGCCAAGAAGCAGTTCGAAAAGCAGGGCATGAAGATCCACTTGGAGGCCAAGGTCACCAAGGTCGAAAAGGGCGCGAACTCTGTCACGGCCCATGTCGAGATGAAAGATGGCAAGGTCGAGAAGATCACCGCCGATCGCATGATCTCGGCCGTCGGCGTCCAGGGCAACATTGAAAACATCGGCCTTGAGGCACTTGGCATCAAGACCGATCGCGGCTGCATCGTCATCGACGGTTACGGCAAGACCAACGTGCCGGGCATCTACGCCATCGGCGACGTCGCAGGTCCCCCGATGCTGGCCCACAAGGCCGAGCACGAAGCCGTCATTTGCGTCGAAAAGATCGCCGGCCTGCCCAATGTGCATCCGATGGACAAGCTGAAGATCCCGGGCTGCACCTATTGCAACCCGCAGGTCGCTTCCGTCGGCCTGACCGAAGCCAGGGCCAAGGCCGAGGGCAAGGACATCCGCGTCGGCCGTTTCCCCTTCGTTGCCAATGGCAAGGCCATTGCGCTCGGCGAAGACCAGGGCAT
>NZ_JBFTPR010000029.1:0-39951 GCF_056398585.1 Aminobacter sp. 01T433 | reverse complement strand
AAATCACCCGTCCGCATCACGCGCTCATGGCGCTGCCACTTCTCAGACAGATCGTAGATAGACGACGCCTTTCTAGCCGCCGAAATCATGGCGGGTGTCAACTTCAGCGCCTCGGTCTGCTCTCCCGGTACTCCTGCTGTGGAGGCGGCGAGGTAGGCTTTGATGGCGAAGCCCGCCTCAGCGAGGCCACCAATGCCTCGAGAGATTAGATCTCGTGCCGCCGCTTCCAGCCCCTTCGGGTCGAGCTTGTCTATGGTCATGGACGTGTCGGGCCTAGGCGCTGGATGCTGGCACGAACCGTCGCAATAGCCGACATGCTGGCAAACGCAATCATTGAGGACGGCCATCAGAAATCGTCTCCATTGCGGGGATTTTCACGATCCATGCGGCGGTCTTCGTCGCGAATGTCGCGCTGGTCGTCGGGATCAGGCTGGCTTTCTTCCCATGGGCAGCAGCCGGTTTCTTCCTCAAGCTCGCAACTGCGGCGTGAATACGCGCCACAGAACGGGCAGAGCGTGTCGCTGTGGTCATCGTCGGGAGACGCCAACTTCCAATCGTCGTAGCCGGGGATGGTCATGGACGTGAGCCCTCTGCTTTGGCGATGGCGGCGCGCGCCTCTGTAAGCGCGTTGAATTCTTCAGGGGTGGTGTCGTGGCACCCCATGGCGGCAACGAGCGTATTCAGCGCCGCCAGCAGCTCTGGCGCGGAGGAGATCAGATGGGCGTTGGCCTTCTGCTCATCGGGCGTGATGAACCTAGCGCCGGGTTCAAGGAGCCTGTCGTCCTGCTGGACCATAGCAATGCAGGACCATTCGTAGGTCTTGAGGCCTTCCTGCACGATCCACAGGCCATCCTTTGCGCCCATTGGGTCTTCAACGGACCACGGTCCAGGCGTATGCATCTGCTGTGTCATCTCGTCCTCGCGTCTATCTGCGCGAACAGCGACCGAGCGGCTGGCACTGGTAGCTTGCCGGATGCCTTGGTCTGACGTTCTGCGGATTTTGTGGATTGGCGGGTCATGGGCGCTCGCTCCGTTGCCGGTCGAATGGCCTGGACGGGATCGGCTTTGACTGCCACGTCGTTTTCTTCTTCCGGCGGGTCTTGGGCTTGCCAGATGGTTTCAGGTCAGCAGGGACGACGATCAGCCCGGCGTCGATCCAATAGCGCTGGGTGCGCTGCAATGCCCGGAAGCTGTAGAAAAGCTCGTCCTCTTTCGAGAGCCGGTGCTGATCGATCGCTTCGTGACAGGCGTAGCAGCCAAAGGCGGCGTGCCAGTCGTCAGACTTGTTGCCGACGCCCTTGACCTCGGAAGGCAGGTGGCAGAGCACCGTCGTCTCGGGGTTGTGGTTGCAGACGCCGGGTATGGCGAACGCGCAGTTCTTGCCCTTGGCGCTGGCGCGGAGCTTGGCGGAGATGATGCCCATCACGCCACCTCCGGCCGAGCGTTGTGCTCGACGCTATCGAGAAGGCGACCGCTGCGCGCCCTACCAATCTTGGCCATGGGCGTTCCGCCGTCGGGCCACCGTTCGGCGTTCGATATCTCTCTCGTCGAGCCGTCTCCGAATTGCCAGTGTGACGGGCCCGAACGGTCTGACGCCGCTGAATAGACCCACTCGCCATTTTGTTTGTGGTGATATGCAACTCCGGCAGTGGCGCACTGGTCGCGGAGACTGCGATACCAGTCCGGGTGCGACAGGCGCGCCTTGTGGCCGCCTTGGTCCGTCTCGCCGCCGGTAATGACCCAATCTTCCTGAAGCGCGTTGTCAGGGGCGGGCTGCAAGTAGAGTTCAAGCGGTCCGAGCAGCGGCTCGCACGACAGGAACGTAAACGCTGGGCCAAGATAGCCTTTGGCCTGCGCCAGATGCGGGCGGTTGATATCGGCGCGCTTCTGATCCTCGACAGTCGTGCCGATCGCGGCATTGCCCGGCAGATAGCGCGCGCCGTTTCCTGCAACGGCACCATGCGACTGCACCATCTTCACGATGTTCTGTGGACGCTTGGTGAGCAGAAGCCAGACCAGATGCGGTGTGGCTCGGATCAGTTCGAACAGGTCTTCGCGCCATTCCGCCGGCACCTGATTGTCGAACACGTCGGCAAGGCTCGAGCAGAACACGAACGGGCGCGTTCCTTCCGCCGCCGCCTTCTTATTCCAGCGAATGGGCTGATGCCAGTTGCCGGCCGATGTCCGAACGCGGGTGCCATTGCCTTGCCCAGGCGCGCCCCACTGGACGCGGCCATAGCGCTTATCCATCAGCGCTTCGGCATAACAGCCGTCGCACGCTGGCGAGACCTTGGTGCAGCCAATCCACGGATTGAACGTATGGTCACACCAGCTAATTGCGGTGATCTCGCCCATCAGAGCAGCCCCTCCAGATACTTGCGCGCCGCATCGGCGCCGAGCTCGCCCTTCGCAACCTTGTCAGCCGTGTTGAGGCAGGCGCGCACAAAGTCTTGCTTGGCCGGCATCGCCGACTTCCACCACTCCTTCATCTCCTCGAGCAGGTCGCGCCGCTCGTTGACGGACAGGGCAGGGTCGGTCGCCGTCTGCATGAATGCCTTGAGGCAGTCTTGCGGCGAGTAGGTAGGTTCGGAGGCCGGCGACGCGTCAGGACGATCCTGCGCCTCAATGTCGCCAGCCCCCGCTTCGTCCTCGCGGACGGTCTGGTCGGCAGCGGGACCGGTTGAGGGGTCAGCGGCCCCGCTGCCAGCGTCTGACGGGGGAACTTCGTCAGACGGTTCTTGTTCGGTCGAAGGCTTGCGGCCGAGCGTGTCGGTCACATGGCCAAGGCTGAAACCTTCCTGGGTGTCTGCGCCACGTTCGCCATTTGCGGCCTTGGCCGCTGCCAGCCTGTCGGACGGGTCACCGCCCCCGGCTTCATTGATATCGGCCTTCAACTGGTCGGATGCGCTGGCGATCGACTTGAAGGTGTCTTTCATGCCTTCCAGCTTAGTTTTGCGGGGGCCAAGGCCCTTCCACCATTCCAAAAGCGCGGCCATGCCCTTGTTTGCAGCAAGCAGCCCTTCGCGTTTTGAGGCTTCAAGTTCCTGATCGACCGCCACTCCCTGATCGCTCCACTGTGCGACCGATAAACCGACGTTGGTGGTGATTTTCTTGCCGGCCGGAAATGCAGCCTCCAGATCGCCGGGGCATTTCTGGATGATGGGAACATGCGTCCCCTCGGCCAACATCATGGAGACGGTCATCTCATAGATGAACATTTTCTCCTGAACGACGACGAAGCCCTCGTTGACGATCTCGGTCTTGCCGTTCTGGCCCTTGACCTGAACGACCTTTTCCTTGACCCGGCAGCAGAAGATGAGGTGAGCGCGCGTCTGCAAAAGCTCGTTCATGAGCTTCTTGTGGCCAGCCTTCGGCTTTGCCCAGCAATGGAGGCCCGACCGCTTGGTGGCCTGTTCGATGGCATCGGCCTGTTCCAGAACGCCGCCGGTGCCTTCCCACTCGTGAGAAATGCTGTCGATGATGATGGCCCTGTATCCGGCGTCCTCAAACGCCCTGATCGCCTCGACGTAGCGATGCGCGGTAAATGGTGGGTCGAGGTCGATCACGTCGAAACCGCCACCGACTTCGGCATAGAACCGCGACCGTTTGTTCTCTGTGTCGATGAAACCAATCTTGCCCTCTGGGCCGACAAGCCCGCGCGCATACAGGATGGCGGAATACGTCTTGCCGGAACCGGACGGCCCGGCGATCGACGTCAGGGTGAAGGTCTTTTCGCGAACCGCGCGTTCGATTTTCATAGCTATGCTGCCTCAGCCGGGATGGACGGTTCGTTGTCGATTTGCTTTTCGAGGAAGTCAGACGGCGAGGCGGTGAGGCCACAGCCGTAATAGGTCGGCCATTCGCCGCGCTCGAAGCACTCAGCGAAGATGTTCAGCGCCGCCCGGTTCTGTCGCTGGCCGAGCCAGACATACTGATTGTCCAGCGGCTTGATGTTGTAGGCATAGGGCCGCTTCGGCTCGATGAAGAGCAGGACGTGATCGGTGACGCGGACGTTGGTGATTGCTTCCAAGGCCGTGCTGATCAGCCCCATCTGCATGTGGTAGCCGTATTTCTTGATCGCCGTCAGGCAACCGCGCTCGCTGGCGTCCGCCGTGGTTTTGAGGTCGGCGACGACGGTATCCGTCGGAATGCAGTCGGGCCGCGCCTTGACCCAGACACCAGTGCGATCCCGATAGATGATGCTGCGCTCAACTCGCCCGTCGAGATGATCGCGGAAGGTCCGGTCGTTCGCGACACGGTTGGCCATGCCTTCGATCTGTTCCAGCGCATCGCGGCGCAGAACCGACTTGCCGGCCTTGATCGTCTCGTCACGCCACTCCCGAGCCGCCTTGGTTTTGAAGTCGGGGAACTCGTCGGGGAGGATCGCGAAGTTCTCCCAGAAGCTAGACTCGCCCAAGAGAAGGGTGTGGACGGCCTGGCCAAGGCTGAAATGGTCCTTCGGCTCTTTGTCCGCGCGATCCGGGTTGAGATAGCTGTTGTCCCAGTATTTCATCGGGCAACCGTCAGGCGGGGCGATCTCACGCAATCCGCTCGACGAAATCGACGGGCCGCCGCAACAATCGCTGTGGTACACCTCGATTGGCAGGCCCGAGTAGATGCCGGGCTTGGTGATCATACCGCCGTTCCAGCGGATATCGCCGCGCAGGTCGGCCATGACCTTCAATGAAGCCTGACCGACGGAAACGATGCCGTCGACGTCATTGTCGAGTGCGTAGGTTTGGTCGGTCATGCTGCGGTCCTTTCGAAATTGTGGGATTGGCGAAATTCCTCGCACCAGGCCGAAACCCGGGTCAGGGCGGCGCACTGCCAGTTGCCCGGCTTGGCCAGTTCGGAAAGCTTGGTGGCGACGCTGCGCAGAAAGGCTTGCGGGTCGTGGCTGGCCTTGGCGCGTTCTGCGATCTCGCGGAGGTATGCGTCGGAGCAGATGCATCCGGCAGAACCGCCCGGAGGGCAATCAAGGTGCTCAGGGGCGCGAAGGTCGCCGATGAAGTCGATGAGGTGGCTGTAGCTCATGACGCTTCCTCGGCCTTGGAGAGCGAGGCGCTTGCAAGCCGGTGGATTTGCGCAAGGATTGTGTCGCAGTCTTTGCGTGAGTGGACGATGGTCCGCCTGTGGCTCATGAACGCGATCAGCTTCAAAAGCGTGGTCTGGTCTAATGGGCGCTTCACGGCAAAAACCTCTCAGCCTGGAAGACGAGCGCCGCAAACAGCAGGGCGTACCCAACGCGTTCGAACGGCCCGAGTGAGTTCACGAGGCGGGACATCAGGCCGACTTTCGCTGGTCGGTGATGACGTTTTCCGACAGACGTTTCATCGTCGAGATCAGCGGGTTGACGAATTCAACCTCGATGTTGTTCTGGCGGCCAAGGTCGATGGCCGAACCGAGCGCGGCCATGAACTCGTTCAAGCGGGTTTCATCCGGGCTAGGCAGGGCCGCCACGAAGGCGTCGGCCTCATCAAGCATGGTGCTGATATTGGCGTTGTTGAACCACTTGTAGTGGTTGTCGTATCGGCTCTTGAGATTGTCCCAAGTCAGATAGACGCTGGGCTGGACATTGGCGCTCAGTTTGCAATGGGCATCAGGATTCCGCAGGCCCTTGGCCATCATTGCCTTGGCAATTGCGTTGATGCGGGTTCGGATCGCGTTCGTTTCCATCGGGCAAAGCTCCCTCAGAGGAATTGTCCCGCGACCAGCGCCACAACAAGCGCGACCGCGAAGGTGAAATCGAAAGGGTCGGGGAGGCGGCAGGACATCAGGCGGCCCGCCGCGAAAAACGGCGCTGGCGACGCGCTTCAAGCTCTTCCGCATCGCGCCACGTGCCGTAGTCTTCGTAGGCTTCGGAGAGTTCATTGGCGGCGAGGCGATTGAGCGGAACCAGCGTGTCCAGCGCGCCGGGGCGATACTTGGTGCAGTGGGCCGGGTAGTTCGCGGCCAGCGCGATTCCGAACTCACAGCCCTTGTTGAGGGCGTCCCTCAGGCCGAGCGCACGCTGGGAATGATAGGTCGCCGTGGTCCAGTACGCCGGCTTGCCAGCGAAGAACGCCTCAAGGGCATGCTCGCGGCTGACGCTGTCGTTGTTCCGGTAGAGCTCGACCGCAGCATTGAGCCGGCGAAGGCCTTCACGTGGCGACGTCTCGGTCTGGGCGAGCGTGTCGGCCAAGAGGCGGACCTGTTTGGTGAGGGCGTTCATCTCAGCGGCCCTCCGCCACGAACACGCGCTCAGGCTGGCATGTCGCCCAGAACTCATCGCGGTACTGACCAACATCGAGGTTGCGCGCTTCGGCGTATGCCTCCGTCAGAGCTTCGAAACTCGCGGTGCCACGTCCGAGGAGGTACGCCTTCCGGCCATCCGCCTGGATGGCGCGGAGAACCTGTGCGACGGCGAGGTCGGCTTTTGAGAGTTCGGAGGCCATTATGCAGCCTCCGACAGTTCAAACTGGAAATGGCGCGGGCTGTAGCCCATCTCGGAAAGGCGCTGCGGAGAGCGGCGCTCGACCATCTTGGCATAGTCGCGGACCATCGAAGCGCTCGGCTTACCGTTCCCGCTGTAGCGCTTCTTGTCGGCCTTAATCAGCTTCACGAAGCAGTCGGCGCCGATGACACCGTGCGTGTTGGTGCGGACGCCGTGGATCAGGTGCTTGCCGCAATGCTCGCAATTGTCGGGCTGGTCGTAACCGCTGATGCAAATGATAGTTGCCATCGTAGTTCCCTCGGTTTCCACCAGATCGGCGCGGGGCGCTTCTTCGTGGTGGCGATATGTGAGGGATAATATGCGCAAACGGATAAGTGTCAACAAAGAAAATGCGCAAACGGATAAAATTGTTGCGTTGACGGATAACCGAGCCTAAAAGAAAAGCCCCGGCGGGATGATCCGACCGGGGCGTGCGACAAAAAAGCAATGAGATAAGTCAGCGATTATGTATCATTCGAGCATGATCTGCACAACCAAAAAGCCCGTCGCACGGCGCGAAATTCGCAAAATCTTGCGTCTGCTCGGAGGTTCCCGGCAAGATGTTGCGTATCGAGTGCTAAAAGCGGCGGTCTTCTCGGGCGTTGTCCCGCCAGCTCCGATCATCCGGCGCATGAACTCCCCCACGGTTGCCGATTCCCGATCTGGATCGGATAGTCACGGCGGGTCTTCCCTCGAAAGAGGTTCAACCGCCCGAATGCTGATGCGAGCTGAGGGATAACCGGAACACACAAACCCGTCGCGTTCGATTGCCAGCCATAGCGATTGAAGCGACACCTTCAATAAGGGGCTACGCCAGTCTGTTCCGATCCACATTGGACGGCGCGGACCAGTAGCGGGGCAGGGGTTGGCCACCTACCGAAAGGTGAACGGCATTCCGGCTAACTCGTGATTGAAAGCATCCTGCCCGGTTTCGCGGCTCGCCTTGTGGCGGGGGCAGTAAGCGAAGGGGGAAGCTATGCCTTAAACCGCTTGCCCCTCAACGAGACCGGCTTTAGCGCTTCGGCACTCTTATGCGCCAGTGTCATCGCCTCGATCCAAGCGCCCGTCTTAATCGGGATCTCGTCCAGATTGTTCAGCCAAGCGTCGACCAGAGAGACATCGCATTCGAGCGCCTGCGCCAGCGCGTTAGGCGTCCATCGTATGATTTCCAGGCATTCAGAAAGGCGTTCCGGGGTCATTCCCAAGCCCTCCGCGGAGCTACAGCCATCCCATATCTGAAAGCATACTGCGAAAGCGCCGGCACGCCTCGTTACGGCCATGCTCAGAAGCCCATTCTTTCAGTTGCTTTTTTGAGAACGCGTCCGCCTCTTTGACGGTATTGGCGGATGCCGCGCTTCGCTGGCCCAAGACAAAGGCAGACGCCTCCGGGGTGATCGGTATGCGGCATTCCCTCGCAATATTTACGAGCGCGATGTTGTCTTGGACGTGCTTTGAGACGAAGGCGTTTGCGCTCCACGAGATCAACGAAGCGGCGGTGACGACGCCAATCCAGATGACAATCTTGCGCACAAATCTTCTCCCCAAGATTTACATATCCAGCATCGTTCAGATCGGGGCCATCTTCAAGGCTGCGTCTTCCTGCCGCTCGGTTTCTTTCGGCGGTTCTTGGCGAGGATCCGCGCGGCCGCAATCAACGTAGCCTGGTCTTCATCGTCAAGTGACGCGAGAAATGGCGACAGAATCTCTGCCAGCTGGAGCACGGCATCGTCGGGGCCAAACGAACGCTCAAGCCGCTTCACGATTTCATCGTTCAGGCTCTTGCCGCCACGGTCTACCGCAGCCTGCAGATCGTCTTTGAGACGCTCGGGCATACGAACATGAAAGCTAGGCGATGTTGGCGAAGACATGCCCGACTTATGGCCGAAAGGTGGTGGGCCTGAAATAGTTCCAGAAACGCAGATGTGGAACCAACGATCCCCGCTATTCACAAGCGGTCGCTAAAGTTTAAGCGGTTCTATTAACCTGTCTGGCCGGTGTATCCACCATTCTTGGTTGACAGGACGTTTAGGTAGATGTTCCTATTTCGTTCTAGGGCAAGGAGCAATAATTTTGATCCAGCAATTTACCGAACACGTGGCGTCGCGACTGGCATATGGCGAGCAGGGGAAATCATGATCACATACGAGCCATGCGAGCGGACGCGAAACGAGGACACTATTCAGGCACTTAGAGAAATAACAGGAATATGGCCGCTAAGCCCTGCAAGCCGGGTGGAGACGGCGGCCGCAGTGATCATTAGCGCGATGACTGAGATTCATGGCGGGGAGTGGCGGATGCAGATTGATCATCAGGCGGGGCTTGTAATGGTTGTACGCCATTGACCACCTGGAAGCCTGTTATGGCGGAGAGTAGCACCGTCACGTTATCCGGCTTCAATCCATCTATGCGCTCTAGTAGCCGACGAATTTCGTCGGGGTCGCGTATTTTATCTTCGCCCGCCTTTGGGTCGGCAGCGTCCCCGACATACTGGCTGTAGGTCGCATTGATTGCGTCCCGCCGATGGCCCTCCGGTTCTGAGCCCGACAGCCATCGGTTCACCGTGGACTGAGAAACCTCAAAGACCTCGGCGACCTTCTGCTGTGTCCAGCCGGCCGCCTTCATGATCGCGCGAATTTTCTCTTCCATTGTCATGCTGGGGACGCTGCCATGATCGGCGGATAAACGAAAATCCGCTTGCGCATAAATTTATGCTTGCAAACTATCCGTTTGCGCATAATATGCGTGCTTATGAGCGCAATACGACACATCCGCCGCGAGATATTCCAAGTCACGCAAGCCGAGTTCGCCTCTTTGGCGGGCGTCACGCAAGCAAGCGTGTCCCGATGGGAAGCCGGCGGCGCTCCGTCTCTCGACGAGATGCAGGCCATTCGTAGGGCTGCTGCTGACCGCGGCATCGACTGGAATGATGCGTTGTTTTTCGAAGTCCCATCTGAGCAGTGCGCCGCCCCCACTTCGGAGGCCGCCGCGTGATGATCTCCTACGACGATGTCAAGTCCGGCAAGGCGGCTATGCCTGTTGCGGTAGCAGCGGTCGCCAAGGAAATCGGCGCGCTCCCTGCCATGGTGAAGGCCGCCGCTGCGAAGCTGGCAAGCGCTACCACGGCTGCGGAAGTCCTTGACGCCAAGGATGCGGCTGCACTGGTCTATGACGCATCGAAGCGTGCCGCGCGCATGGCCAAGGCCAAGAAAGCCCATGACGATCTGATCGCCGCCGCACACCGTGCGCAGGCCGATGCGCTCGACATCGAAGCTGCCGCCAAGCGCCGGCTTGCCGATGAATATGATGGTGGCCAGGAGCGGGGAGAGATCGTCGCTAGCGGTGACACCCTCAAGCGCGGCCCCGGTGTTCCACAAGAGAACGCCGGGAAGGCGACCGCCGCTGAAGTCGGCATCACCCGTAAGGAAGTCCATGAAGCTCGCCGGGTTCGCAATGCCGAGCAGGCACAGCCGGGTGTTGTTCGTGAAGCTCTCGATAAGGCGCTGCACGAAGGCAAAGAGCCTTCGCGCGCCCTGGTTAATACAGCCGTGGCGAAAGCCCTTGGCGAAACCAAGCCAATTGATGCTCGCAGCGATGAAGATCGCGAACTCTATAACTTGCAGAACGCATGGGACGCCGCGCGCGAAATAGTTCGTGGCCGGTTCCTCAAAGGAAATTCCCTCGGCATGGCGTCCGAAGGGATGGACCACAGCGCAGAAGGCGCCAACGCAGGAGAGGGCCATGTAGATCGCAGCGCATTGCGCGCAAGCAGCGCCGTGCAATTCGGCGCAACCAATTCGCCCGATGGGGCAGAGTTCCAAGCGAAAATCAATGAAGATGCGTGCGCGGTAGGGCAGGATGCCCGTGCAGAGGAGAAATCCAAAGCGCCAGGCGGTGCGGAGTTGGTGAGTAGGGGGGTCGGCGACCGAGCACCGACTACAACGACTGAGAATGGCCGTGACAGCGTGGAGAGACACGCAACCAATTCGCAGATCGTGCCGACTAGTCCTCGGCAAGTTGATGTGTCCAGTCCTCGCATCAACTCCTCGCTGGCCGCGCGCGACGACGATGCAAGCGCGGCAATAAATTCCAATTCGGCGCCTTCCACCCCCAAGGTGACCGAACAGGCCGGAGTGACGGCCGCTCCCCCCGTCACTCCGGCCGCTCCCCCCAAAGAACCCAAGCTGAACCCGGACTGCCAAAAGGCGGCGCGTGGGGAAGCATGCTTCCTGTCTCATTCAGCGGCCTCTTGCTCGAAATGCGCCAGCGCGGCGACCAAGGCGAGGAAGACGGCATGAAGTTCGAAGCTCTCAACGCCTCGGTTGCTTGGCACCGCGCCTTGGCCCGTCGTGAGGCGAGCCCGACTGTGCGCCGGCTGAGGCTGGTGGTTGCTGCGCCGATCGATGTCAGGGAAATGCCTTCCGGCCTGCGCGCCTACACCAAGATCATCGTGAACAGGTCGGGCACTGGTGTCGATGCCAGCAGCGTCGTTCATCACGAGATCAGCCTCCCGTTCGTTTCGATACTCGGGAGGGGCGCATGAGCGTTGCCCGCGCCGCGACTGGCGACCGGACCACACGTCTGTATCGCTATTTTCAGCAGAACGACGGCTGGCTTGATCGGGACCGCATCATGCATTGGACCGGGTTTCCGAGCCCGAAGGCGCAACCGATCCTGGCTTATGTCGAGTTTCACAATGCGCTCGATCATTTGAACCGCCTTCTGGCCAAGTCCGGCTCGGTTATCGCCGGTGGCCTTGAGACAGGTGAGAAATATCATCTCGAAAGGATTCAGCCATGACCTGGCTGATCGCGTCATCTGCGTTCGCAATCGGCGTCTTCGCAGGACGGGCCTACTCGCGCCGTGAGATCCGATTGGTCAAGGCCGAGGCGCTTGAGCTTCTGACGGCGCGGTACTCGATCGATCTGACCCCGGACGAGATCGGGGGCGCCTGATGCAAATGGGCAGTCATCATTCGCGGGCTTCGGCCGGCTCACCGACCACAACGGCAACATCAACTGGACCTGACCAGAAGCTTGGCGGCGCATGGTTCGATCCTTTCATGGACTTGGTTCTGGACTACTCCGAAGGGACACCACGTCTCGTCGGCTACCCACGGGTCGAAAATAACCGTGGGGCACCGCAATGGAACGAAAAAGCTTTTCCAAATCCGACAACAGTTTTGTCGAGGGCAGCATGACTACCGAAGCGTTGAGTGAAGCGCGTACCTTTCTGGAAACTCTGCACGATGCAGAATTTCGGGGCCGGAAGGATACCGATGGCGCGGCGCGTTACCGCCTCGCGAGCAGATTAGGCATCAAGGAAAACTATCTCTTCCGCCTCCAATACCGCGCGGCAGAGATGAAGGACGTCGCTGGCGAGGTCTATCGCCGGCTCAAGCTCGCTCACGACCAGTTCTGTGAGCGCAACGAAGCTGCAGCCGCCCGACACAGGGCCGAGCGGTTGAATCTAAAGGCAATTCGAAATGCGGACACTGAACAGCCTGTGCAAGCGGGCCGCAGAGAGAACGATGCTCGAAATTGAACGGATGCGGCACCAGCCGGTGCGAGGGGTGGCCTGGGCCTCAGTGGGTGCCGCTGCGGCGATCCTCGTCGCGGTCTGGGCCTACGACGCCAGCGGATCGGCGATGAACCAGCGACCAACAATCCAGCGCGCCACGGCGTACTGAGAGGAGAACGACATGAGCAGCACATTCGAACGAGTGAAGCAGATTTGCGTGAGCGTCCTGTGCCTCGACGCTGAGAAAGTGACGGAGGCTTCGACCTTCATCGACGACCTGGGCGCGGACAGCCTCGACACGGTCGAGTTGGTCATGGCGCTCGAAGAAGAATTCGAGGTGACGATCGATGACGGCGATGCAGAGCAATGCCTGACGGTCGGCGATGCGGTGAACCACCTCGAAAGGATCACAGCATGACCACGGCGGGCCACAACAGCGAGTTGAGCGTCGGCGAACAGCGCGCGCTCATGTTTCACCATTTCAATCTGATCGAAGCGCAGAAGGGCATCGTCAAGGCGGCCCAGGACGCGCTCAAGAAGCTGAAGAAAACGGCCAAAGCCGACAAGGTCGTCATGGCCGATCTCGACTACATGGCCCGGTGCGCGGCGCTCGAAGACCCCGGTATCGTGCCGGCCGAAATCCTCCGCCGGGCCGAGATTGCATCCTGGTTCGCGCTCCCGGTCAACTTCCAGCCCAACATGTTCGACGACCGGACGCCGCTCGAAGATCGTGCATTCGAGGAAGGCAAGGTTGCCGGCCTACAGGCCAAGGCACCCGAAGCACCATACGACGCCGCATCGGCCGCCGGGCAGAAGTGGCTTCAGGGTTGGCACGAAGGCCAGCGCATCATGCGCGAAGACCTCCAGTCGGCCATGGAAAAGCGGAACTCTGCCAAGCCGGGCGACGAGCTGATCCAGGCGAGCGACGACGGCGACCCGTTCGAAGATCGGAAGGCCGCGTAGCTGGCCTTCGTCAAAGCCCACACCGAAATCAAGCCGGCATAACCCAACAGGGGGCAGCTATGAAGATTGACCAACCTAGCATGTGGGACGATTGCGAAGCATGGCCGGCTTGCCGGTGCGTCATGGCATGTGCCGACGAGCCCCGGTCAAGATGGGCGGTGCCCTCCGGCGTCGTTCTGTGCCTCGTCGTCTGGGCTGCAATTCTCGGCGGGCTCTGGCTGGTGGTGGGTGCGTGAATGGAACGCGAGTACGATCCAGCCGACGACGCCCGCAAGAGCTACGACGCGGCCATAGAGGCTAAGCGGCTGCGTGGTGATACGCACGATTGGGAAGGTCGCCCATGGAAGCGCATAGAGCAAATTGGCGACTGCCGGTTGATCCTGGGCAACGCCATGGAGGTCCTCCCGACGCTCCCGCGCGCTGATCTGATCGTCTCAGACGTTCCGTATCCGCTCACCACCGGCGGCGTCTCCAAGTCTTCCAAGACCATGTCGGGCATATTCGCGGCACACAATTACGCGAACGACGGCCAATTGATCATGGCGACCGTGCCATTCCCTAAGATGATGGCGGCGCTCTATGGCGCGCTCGCGGCCGACGCCGATTGCTACATCATGTCAAACGACAAGAACGTGCACCCGCTCACGGATGCGGCCTTTGAGGCCGGCTTCAAGCTCCACAATCTTCTGGCTTGGGACAAGGTAACCCCGACTGCCAACCGCTGGTACATGAAGAACCTTGAGTTCACGCTGTACCTTTGGAAGGGCAGGGCGCGGACCATCAACGATCCGTCCTCCAAGCAGCTTTTGCGCGGCGGGATCGACAAGGTGTCGGGCCACCCGACCGAGAAGCCGATCCATCTCATGGCTGAGTATGTCCGCAACTCGTCACAGATCGGCGAAACGGTTCTCGACCCATTCATGGGCTCGGCCTCGACCGGTGTCGCCTGCGTTCATCTCGGGCGGAAATTCACAGGCATCGAGATCCATGAGCCGTTCTTCGAAATGGCTGTTCAGCGCATTCGGGCTGCATACGAGCGCCCCGACATGTTTTCGGCAGCGTGGGAGGCCGCATAATGCTGATCCTGGCCTTCGACCAATCCATTTCGCGCACCGGCTGGTGCCTTTACGAACCGCCATCGCATTCCTCGATGCTCATCGGCTCGTTCACGTCCCGCCCTGAGACCAACATGGGGACGGAAGAAAAGGCCGCGATCTTCTGCGACGAGATCGAAAAGCTGTTCCGGGCCCACAAGCCGCAGTTCGTCGTCTGGGAGGCCGCGACCGAGATCATCCGGTCCTATCCCAAGCAGGGCAAGACCGACCTCATTGGCGAGCAGAAGGTGCAAGGCGTCACGGTGACCGCCGACCAGCTCATCCTTCGCGACATCCAAGGCCATATCCGCCACGCGGCGCGGGCGCGGCGCATCGCTTATGAGGCCGTGAACCCGAAGACCTGGCGCGCGGCGATCCTGAAGAACGGCAACCTTGGCCGCGACGATGCGAAGAAGAAGGCCCGCGAGTTCTGCCAGATGCTCCGCATCCCGGTGAAGAACGATGACCAAGCCGAAGCGGTGTGCATCGCCTTGTGGGGAGCGTCGAGCCAGACGTTCAAGATGATGAACGCGAGGGCGGCAGCGTGACAGCCTTCGCGAAGGAATCTGATCTCTGCCAAGTGTTCATCACGGCACTTCCTGATGAATGGACCGCCTATCCTGAGACGGGCGGGTTCGACATCCTGCTTGCTCGCGCCACCGACGGTTTTCAGATCGGTGTTGAGGCAAAGCTGAAACTCAATGCCAAGGTGATTTGTCAGGCGGCTGAACAGGTCAGCTACTCCCATGTCGACCGTCCGGGGCCGGATTGCCGCGCCGTCTTAATACCGGAAGGTGTCAGCATGGAGTTGGCGGCTCTGTGTCCTCGCCTCGGTCTTTCCGTGATTCGGGTCACGCCTGAGGAAGATTTCGGCTATGCGGATTTGAAACGGCCACCCCATTTCCACCCCCAATTGCCGCGGATCGACTCCCAGTGGGATGGAAGCACATGGTTTGAGCTTTGTCCGACATCGCGTCTGAAATTGCCTGAGTGGGTGCCCGACGTCCGGGCCGGTGAAAGCGCTCCGTTGGCTCTCACGGACTGGAAGGTCCGCGCGATCAAGATCGTCATCACCTTGGAACGACGCGGTTTTGTCACCCGTCAGGATTTCGCTCACTTCAAGATTTCGATGTCGCGCTGGACGCAAGAAAGGTGGCTCAGCCAAGACGGCAAGGGTGCCTGGATAGGTGGCCGACATCTTCCAAACTTCAAAGCACAGCATCCGGTCAATTTCCCTCAGATCGAAGCCGAATACGAAAAATGGCGCAATCCGGTCGAGCCGGTGCGGGCCGCCA
Source organism: Aminobacter sp. 01T433 (assembly GCF_056398585.1). Taxonomy (NCBI): domain Bacteria; kingdom Pseudomonadati; phylum Pseudomonadota; class Alphaproteobacteria; order Hyphomicrobiales; family Phyllobacteriaceae; genus Aminobacter; species Aminobacter sp. 01T433. Next base: position 24,610 of record NZ_JBFTPR010000029.1, on the reverse strand, counting down.
AGCAGGGAGCACTGCTGTGAACGCTCATCCTGGCTCATTCCGCGAAGCTCTCCCCGATGCCCTTGAGGCGGAGGAAGCCTTGCTTGGCAGCATCTTCATCTCGAACGATTCCTACTGGCGCGTGGCTGGATTCCTGAAGCCCCTGCATTTCCGTGACCGGCTTAATGGGCTGGTCTTCGAAATAGTCGGGACAATGATTACCGAGGGCAGGGCGGCTAATCCTGTGACCGTCCGACAATACCTGCCGGCTGACCCCGACGACGGCGGCCCGACGGTTTCGGCCTATCTCGCGCACCTGATGGCAAATGCGATCACGGTGATCAATGCCTACGACTATGGCTTGGCCATCGTAGAGACATGGATGCGTCGCACCGGAATTGGACGGCTCGAGGACGGCATAGCCCTACTGCGGGAGATGCCGGCGAACATGACGCCCGGCAAGGTTTTTGCAGAAGTCGGCAGCAGCCTCGATGAGCTTGCCCAGGTCGACGAGAGCAAGGAAGGCGCAGTAGCTCACGCCGTCGACGGCATCCTCGAAAGCATGAGTTCCAACGAAGGCAAGCCGACGATCCCGTTCGCGCTCGACCAGCTTCGCGAGATCATGGGCGGCGATATGGAGGCAGGGAATCTCTACGGCATGCTTTCGTCATCCGGCGAAGGCAAGACCAGCCTGGCGCTGCAGATCGTCGACTATGCGGCCTCGCGCGGACACCCTGCCGTGTTGCTGTCTTATGACCAGTCCGAACAGCAGTGCGTCGATCAGATCGCGTCGCAACGTACCGGTATCGAGAACACGCGCATTCGCAACCGGACAATGAATGAGCGCGAGATGACGGCCTATATGGACGCGCTCGCGGCGATCAAGAAACTGCCCCTGTACATCCGCAAGTGCAGTAGCTCGACCGACGGTTCGGCCCAGCTATCGGCCTACGTCCGCAGTCTCCACGGCAGGCGGTTGAAGCGGGCAGGCAAGCCGGCGCTCATCGTCCTCGACCACTCGCGCAAGGTGAAGCCGAAGAACGAAAACGCCCACGAGGGGCGCATCGCCGCGGAAACGAACGGCGTGTTCAAGCAGGTCGCCAGTGATCTCGGCCTGGTGTGGTTCAACCTCATGCAGCGCAGCTCGTTCGGAACGAAGCGCAAGAACCCGCGCCCGATCGACAGCGACATCTACGGCGGCGAGTCGGGCCGCGAGGACTACGACGGCGTGTTCTATCTCTACCGGGCGCACAAATACCTCAAGGCCCAACTCGCCACGGCTGAGAGCGAGAAGGCCGAGGCCGAGATCCGGGCCCGATACGCCAAGGAGAAATGGGAAGACGATCACGCTGAGGTCGGGGCGCTGAAGGCGCGATTTGCGGACCCGTCCCGCTTCTTCCGCCTCCGGTTCGAGAAAGAATTCACGCGCTACGTGTCGCTGCGGACTGAAGGCGATCCGGCATTTGATGGGATGGGCTTCTGATGGCCAAGAAACCCACAGGCCTCCACTGTCCATCATGCGGCAAGCGCAAGCTGATGACGGTCGACACCCGCCCGACCTATGGCGGCATCCGTCGGCGCAAGGGCTGCAATCAATGCGGCTTCCGCTTCTCCACCATTGAGACAATCGCCAAGATCAGGAACGGGAATAAGGCATGAGCGCGCCCCGACTATCCAAGGACGCCGAAAGGCAAATGCGGCTGGTGCAGAAGATTGGTGAGGTTGCCGCGGCTTTCGGCTGGCAGGCAGGCGTCGGTGCCATGGAACTCGCTGGCCAGATCGTCTCTGTCCTCTATGCCCATCCCGAGCATATCGACCGGTTCATGGCCGATGGCGCCGCGCTTTTCCATGATGGGACGCTCAACGTTGAGAACGGGTGTCTCACCTTCCTTGCCGGCAACGGCTCGATTAACTCGCCCGCCGAACTGCGGAAGGCCAAGGGAGCGCACACCCAATGACCGAGATACCAGCAGATATCGAGAAGACGGCACGCGACATCATGGACAACGCCTGCCTTGGCGAGCCTTGGTGCACGAATGGCGTCGTCAAAGCCCTCACGAGCGATATCACCCACGCGCTTTTGGCCGAGCGAGAAGCATGCGCGAAGATCGCCCACGACCGCCGCATCGCATGGCTCAATGCTGCCCAAGCTCGCCGAGAAGCGGCCTTTTCGTTGCCGACAAGCTTCCAAACCGAACGTGCTGGCGAGGCTGAATTCATCGCCGCTGCTATCCGCTCAGAGAGGGCAGGGGAATGAGCACGATCAAGCCATGGCGGGCCAAGCAATTCGCAACCGGGTATTCGGCGGAGTATCTGCCGGCCGGACAGCGCAGCTGGCGCATAGTGAAATCGGCGGGGAACGTCGTGGTCTTCCGCAGCATGCGGGAGGCGATCGCGGGGGCGGAGAACGCATACCTGCGGCTCCTTGAGCCAACGATAAGGGCGACGCTGCCCGTCAACCCGGACAGGCTGTCAGCCAAGCTGAGCGACGAGGCTGAAAACTGGCTCCGTTCGAAGCGTGAAGACGTCCAGAAGCGCGAGACCTTGCATCGGCCTGGCAAGAAACCGTTGATCGTATTGCCGGGGAGGGTTCGCGCATGAGCGAACAAAAGCCGACGGCCGACCTCGCCATGGCTGCTAAGGCCTTGCTGGATGCCGTCACCTTCGATGACTGCGGCATGATGATCGCCGGCAAGTTCCAGGGCGGGAATGGCGGGCTGATATCGCGAGAGACAATCCAGAAGGCCGACGCACTTCGGCGCGTCCTGAACCGGGAGGAGCCGGCTTGATCGATCCCCGCGTCCAAGCCCTGTGCGACGAATTCTCAGTCGAGATCATCCCGGCGCATCGCTATCCCGAGATTGGCCAGACGCGGGCGGTAAAGACGATCCTGCGCATCATCCGTCGTCATGGCGAGGAACATGCTCGCTGGGTGCTGCGCACGCTGGTCGAGACCTCAAACAACAAGGCCATGATCGACGAAACCGGGCTATGGGCGGCATCGGACCTCGTCCTAGCCTATTGGGCCGATCTGCAGGCCGATCCTGAGGCATGGTTTCAGGTGTGGGATGCTGTGCCTGTTGGCCGTCGCCAGTGGGAAATCCAGCAACGCCTAAGCGGGATCGTCAACCAGCGGGCCGCGCTCGTCGGTGTCGTGAGCCAGCACCTTTACCAGCGGTTCGACGCACCTCAACCCGAATTGCCATTGGAGCCCGGCCGATGACCGAATTGGAAATCACAGAGCGCCTTATCCTTGCCGTCGAGATCGAAGCCGCGGCTGGTCGTGCCAAAGTCGGCCCAGGTCGCGGGCCGGGCTACGTCCAGGCAATGGCACTGCCCTACGTCCATGATTGGGCGGATAAGAACGGATGGGGCAAGGAGCGTCTGAAGCAAGACGAGCGCGAGTTCCAGGATAGCGTTCACCGGAACCCGTCACCCGCCCAGATCAGCGAGGCTGAGGAGGCGTGGGGCTGGTATGCCCTGGTTGAGAATGAGGACCACCGATCGGCTTTGGCCGAGTGGGTTGGGTGCATGGCGGACAACAGACGCCGTTTCTTCAAGGACTGGTGCGCCAAACAGTGCATCTCGGAAAAGACCGGGCGGAAGCGAAAAGATGCCGCTATCACTCGAATTTTTGCACAACTGGTTCGAAGTGATGTGCAGGATTGCGATAACGGCTCCGGGGAGGGGTTGCTTGACGACCCCGAAACAGGGCATGTTGACGGCAGGATCGGAGACGCATGGCGAGGCGATCCCTACCACCTCAGAAATAGCAGCGGCGAAGACGACTTCTCTTGGCCAGCCAAGCGGAACGAGCGCCGACGCCAGCAGGAAGCACAGCGGCGGAAGGCAGCATAAAGGGCACCCATTAAACGGGCGGGGTGGCGCTCAGAACCGCTGCCTTGGCAGGATTTTCCAATCTGTGAAACGTCCGAAGATTGGCAGTTGGCCTTCGAAACCGTTTTGGGTGTTTTTGGTCAACATAAAACAAAAACTGTGTTTCATGGTCATGGTTGTAAATGGTGCAGTAGACGAGCGTGCCACTGATGACGAGCAAGTCGTCGGGTTCCACGTCACCCTGAATGAACCTGGCTACGATGTCCGAATGCTCCACGTCTAGCGCGACAGTTGGCGCTTCCCCGGGACCAATCCGAGACCAAGTTTTCAGTCCAGAATTATCAAAGTTGGCGCCTGTAGATACGGCTCCGGGTTTGAGCAGTTGCGCCTTCGCGGATATCGAAAAATGAGTGGCTGGCGTGAGCCCCGAGTTTTTGCACGTTGCGACCATTGCGGACACGGTGCCGTATTCCAAACTCTCAACGTAGGCGTAGGCCTGGTTCTGAATTTCGCTGTTGGTGCGACTGTCCTTTAGCGCACGCGCGGTTTGCGCGAGAGAAACGAAAAGGCCAATAAGCGCCCCGATGCTCAGTACGATACTGGCAACCGTCGTCCAAAACATCGCTTTTGCCCAATATGCCATGGTCTGCTGGGCCATGAGGTCTAGTTCGGCCCGCACGTCGTCTCGGCTCTCTTGAGCCAATCTTAGGGTTGCAACTAACCCTTCATTTATTGGCGTAGACCCTAGCGCTGCTCCGCCAAGGCAAAAGAAAATGAAGACGAGAAATATCGCGCGCACTGGCCCCCGCATACCTTTGAACCCCGATCAAACCCCATGTCAGGTAAAGCACCAATGGCGCTGACCGACAAGCAGCAGCGCTTTGTCGCCGAATACCTCGTCGATCTGAACGCTACCCAGGCAGCGATACGCGCGGGGTATAGCGCCAAGACGGCTCGACAGGTCGCCTCCGAGAACTTGTCAAAACCTGACATCGCCGAAGCGATTGCAAAAGCTCAGGGCAAGATCGCCAAAAAGGTCGAAGTCACAGTCGAGAGCCTTGCGGGCGAGCTCGAAGAAGCTCGATCGCTGGCACTCAAGGAAAAGCAATCCGGCGCTGCAGTCTCTGCCACCATGGGCAAGGCCAAGCTGTTTGGGCTCGGCGTCGAGCATAAGCGGCTGAGCGGAACCGTGCAGGTGGTGACCATCACCGCAAAGGATTTGGACGGCCTCACAGATGACGAGCTTAGCGCTCTTGAGCGGGCCTATCCCGTCCTTAGAAAACTCGGGCTTTTCGGAAGCGCTATCGGCGCAACGGCAGAAGCGGGAGATTGAACGGCAGGCCGGTGGGTGGGAACTGGAGCGCAAGCGTTGCGCCGACGATATCCTCTACTGGTTCGACAAGTGGGTCTACACCTACGATCCGCGCCTTGTCGGGCAGAAGGACGCCGACGGCAACCGCAAGAGCCCGTATGTCCAGTTTAAGCTCTGGCCGAAACAGCGTGAGGTCATCCTCTGGCTGCGCGATCGGCTCGACGCGCTGGAAGAAGGGCTAATTGAGAAGAGCCGAGACACCGGTGCCACCTATCTCACCGCCGGCTTCGCGCTTCACCAATGGCTGTTCTCGCCAGGCTTCAAGGCGACGTTCGGCAGTCGCAAGGTCGATTACGTCGACAAGAAGGACAACCCCGATAGCATCTTTGCGAAAATCCGCATCATGCTGTCGCGTCTGCCGGTCGAGATGCTGCCTCCTGGCTTCGCTTGGGCGCAGCACGACAATTACATGCGCATCGTCAACCCGGCGACCGGATCGGTCATATCGGGTGAGGGCGGTGAGGACATGGGCCGCGGTGGCCGCTCTTCGCTCTATGTGGTCGATGAGGCGGCTTTCGTCCCCAACGCTGAGACGGTCGAAAAGGCGCTGTCTGGCAATACCGACTGCGTGATCTGGGTTTCGTCGGTCAATGGCATGGGCAACCTGTTCGCCCGCAAGCGCCATTCGATCATGAAGCCGCATCAGATAGCGCGGCTGCACTGGCGGGATGATCCTCGCAAGACGGACGCATGGGCGGAGGCGAAACAGGCCAGCTTCTCGGACCCGACGACATGGGCCAGTGAATACGACATCGATTACTCGGCTTCGGTCGAGGGCATCTGCATCCCGGCCCTATGGGTGGAGAGCGCGAAAAGGCTTCTCGAAATCGAGCCAAGGGTCAGGCCTTCAAACGAAGTGGTGCTCGGCGGTGACGTTGGCGCCGGCAAGGCGAAGTCGGTCGTTATCCCAAGGCGTGGCCCAGTTGTGGAGCCGCCGCGAAGCCGTGGCGACCCAGACACGACCGAAACCGCGCACTGGATGCTGGATATTGCCCGAGAGACAGAGGCGAGCCGGCTGAACTTCGATGCACCAGGCGTTGGCGCCGGTGTTTCGTCCACTTTGATGAAGAACCCGGTTGAAGGCCTCACTGCCGTTCCGGTGAATACGGGCCTGCCACCTTCCGAGAGGAAATGGCCAGACGGTCGGACGTCGGAAGAGATGTTCGGCAATCTAAAGGCTGAAGTCTGGTGGCTCAGCCGCACGTCCCTGCAGCGCACGCACGAACATGTGCTGTGGTTGCTCGGTAAGGGCGGCAAGGAACACCCGGTTACCGATCTGATGGCCCTGCCATCCGGCGACAAGGACAGCGACCAGCTTTGCTTGGAACTCTCCCTGGTGAAGTGGGGGCGCAACGATCGCGGCAAGATCGTCATCGAGCGCAAAGAAGAACTGAAGCGCCGCGGCATCAGCAGCCCAGACTATGCGGACGCACTGATGCTCACCAACGTTGACCCGCCCGATGCGCCGGCCGTGGCGATGTTCCTGATGAAAAGGCACCGGACATGAACCGATTGACCATGCTGGCCAACGCGGTCACCCGTCGCCTGGACACGATGTTCCCTGGCCATTTCGCTGAGGTGAAGCACAACCATTACAAGGATTTCGGCTATCCCGCTGACCTGACGTTCAAACTGCTGTTCGACATGTATCTGCGCAACGGCGTGGCGCATGCCGGCGTGGACAAGACCATCCTCAAGACCTGGCAGGACATGCCGTTTCTCCTCGAAAAGGAGCGGGATGGTAGCGAGGGCAAGGAGAAGAAGGAAACCGAACTCGAAAAGGCCATCAGGGAGCGCTTCGGCGACCTGCGTCTGTGGCAGCACCTTGCCGAGGCTGACCGTCGCTCACTGGTCGGCGCCTACTCGGGTGTGATCCTTCGCCTGGCCGACAGCAAGCGGTTCATTGAACCCGTCGACAAGGTGCCCGGCGGCCTTGATGGCCTGGTCGAGGTTATCCCTGCGTGGGAAGGGCAGCTTGCCGTCTCCGAGTGGGATACCGACGAAACCTCAGAGAATTACGGGCATCCCAAGATGTTCCAGTTCAACGAGGCCGCCGTCGACAGGGTCAAGACACAGCCGCGCTCATTCAACGTCCACCCCGACCGGGTGGTTGTCTGGTCGAAGGACGGAACGGTCCACGGCCGCTCCATGCTTGAACCGGGCTACAACGATCTGGTCACGCTGGAGAAAATCAGCGGTGCCGGCGGTGAGGGGTTCTGGAAGAACGCCAAGTCTGCCCCGGTGCTTCAGGTCGACAAAGAAGCCCGTATCGAGGACATGGCGAAGGCCATGGGCGTTTCGGTCGCCGATATCGCCGACAAGATGGACGAGCAGGTTGCCGACTGGCAGCGGGGTTTCGATCAGCTTCTCATGTTGCAGGGCATGGAGGCGAAGACGCTCGGAATCACCCTGCCGTCGCCGGAACACTTCTTCGCCATCGCGCTTCAGTCGTTCGCTGCGTCCATTCCCATCCCGATGAAGATCCTTGTCGGGTCTCAGACCGGCGAGAGGGCAAGTACCGAAGACGCCCAGGAGTGGGCTCAGACCAACATGTCGCGCCGCAATAACGTGGTGATCCCGAACGTCATGAAGCTGGTCAATAGGCTGGAGCGTGTCGGCATCCTGCCTGAAAAGGACTGGCACCTGGATTGGAGCGACCTGACCGAAAGCTCGATGTCGGAGAAGATCGACCGAGCCAACAAGATGGCCGACACCAATCAGAAGATGAAGGACAGCGGCGAGATCGTGTTCACGCACGAAGAAATCCGCGCCGCCGTCGACATGGAACCGTTGTCCGAAGCCGACAAGTATCGGGACGAGCCCGATGACGACACAGGCGCTGCGATGACGCCGCCCGCCAAAGAGCCGGCCAAAGCCGCCGCATAACCGGAGACAGACCAGTGCCAAAGCAGGTCCGAGTGAACATTCGCTCGGTCGCGAACGTTGCTGCCGTGCGCAAAGAGAAGCGCAATGGCCGTGATGTCGTGATCGTGCCCAGCGCCACGCTGCCCGATGATGTCGTCATGAACGGCATCCGCTACCCCGCCGACGAAATCCAGAAGTCGTTTGCGGGGCTGAATCGCACGCCGGCTCCCTTGGGTCATCCCAAGATCAACGGCAAGTTCGTCTCCGCCCGCGACCCGGAAGGCATCAACCTCGGATATATCGGGGCTTGGAACGAAGCTGCCCGGCAGGAAGGTGGCCGCGTCCTTCTGGACAAGGTGATTGATGTCGAGGTCGCCAACCGCTCCGAAGGCGGCAAGGCGGTTCTGGCGGCTATCGAGGCAGGCGGCCCAATCCACACCAGCACGGGCTTGCTCTGCAATCTGGAGGCGGTCGCAAACGCCGCCGACCACAAGTTCCTCGCCAAGAACATCGTCTGGGACCACGACGCGATCCTGCTGAACGAAGCAGGTGCCGCCACCCCTGAGCAGGGCGTGGGCATGCTGGTGAACGCGGCCGGCGAATCCGAAGACATCGAAGTCATCAACTCCGCCCTGAGCGATGTTGATCAAGAGATCGATTGGGCGGGCACACGCCTGGTCGAAGCTCTGAGGCGCAAGGAAAGCCTTGGCGTCTGGGGCAAAATGAAGTCCGCGATCATCGAAGCCATTGGCTCCGGGCGGGAACCCACTCTCAACGAAAAGGAAGACGATATGACTGTCTCGAAAGAACAGTTTGATGCGCTTTCCGCTGAGGTCAAAACCCTCTCGGAAGCGTTGAAGCCGGAAACGCTGGCAACGGCGATCGGCAACGCGGTGACGGGTGCGCTCAAGCCCGTGCTTGATGCCCAGGCCGAGATGGTCGCCAACCAGAAGGCCAAGGACGACGCCGAACACGCCGAGCTCGTTACCAAGGTGGTCAAGGCCAACCTGCTGGACGAGGCGACGGCCAAGGCTACCCCGCTCAACACTCTGCGGGTCCTGGCACCCAAGGGCGAGGCCGGCAAGGCCGCACCGCTCAACGGCGCCTTCAATGCTGCTGGCGGCGACAAGCCCGCCTTCAAGCTTCCCAAGGCGGAGGGCTAATCACATGGCTCGCTACAACAAGATCTACGCCGGCCCTGTCGGCGAAGTGGCTCCGCAGGTTGCCGAACGCATCTGTGCCGCCGCTGTCACCCCCGGAACCGCGCTCATCGACTCCGGCGCCAACTTCGCTGTTGCCGGCGCGACAACCAACGCCAAAGTCTACATCGCCCAGGACAACTATCTCGCCCTCAAGGGTGTGGATGATGCCTGGCCGGCCGGTGACCGCGTGATCGGCATGGAAATGCTCGATGAGCAGTTCTTCAATGTCCGTGTCCCGACGGCCACCAACGTTGCGCGCGGCGCGGGCCTCACGACCAACGCGACGGGCCGCTTCGTCATCGCCACCACCGGCCAGCGCATTATTGCGACTGCCGAGGAGGCCTACAACAACACCTCTGGGTCCGACCAGTTGGTCCGCGTGCGCGCGGCCAAGGGTCACCTGGCTGCTGCCTAAGGAGATCAGGCTATGCGCTACTTTGACGAACAGCTCGTCGCCAACTCCCGCCCGCACGCGGCGTGGTGGGGCGAGGTTTCCGCCAACCGCGAATGGTGGCACCACGTCGAGAACCAGCTTGCGCAGGTGAGCAACGCCGCTGCGGTGCTGCCCCGTGACGCTTGGCTCGAACTCGACGGCATCACCCGCCGCGTCATGCGCGCCGACGAAGGTCAAGCATGGATGGCGGACCTGATGCCGCTGGCCAAGCCGGTCAACATCGGCAAGCTCGTCCACCTGAACCGCGTGTCTTCGGACGCCGGCTCGGTGACGCGTTCGATGTCCGGTCAGGTCCCGGTTGGCATGGACAAGGTGGTCTATGACTACCGTGGGACGCCGGTGCCGATCTTCTCGACCGCCTATGGCCGTGAATGGCGCGAGTGGAACACCCTGCAGTCCGAGAACTTCGATGCTCTCGCCGACGACCAGGAAGCCCACACCGCCAAGATCAAGCGCGACCAGGCTCTCTATGTGCTGAACGGCGATGCCTCCATCGTGTTCCAGGGCTATCAGGCCTACGGCATCAAGACCCATCCGATGTCCAAGGCGATCAACCTTGGCGCCAGCGGTGGCGGTGCGAACATCAATCTGACCACGGCGACCGCCGACCAGATCGACGCGTTCTTCTCCGGTCCGTTCGGCGCGATGCTCGATGCCAACCTGATCACGGGTAAGGTGAACCTCTACATCTCGCCCGAGATCGCCCGCGCATGGGACAAGGCGTATTCGGCCGCCGCCGGCTTCAAACCGGGCACGATCATGGAGTTCGTGGCGAAGAACCGCCGCATCAACAAGATCGCGGTTTCGTTCGAACTCACCGGCAACGAGTTCTTCGGCTTTGTGCCGAGCGCCGATTACATCCGCCCGCTGATCGGCATGGCGGTGAACACCACGGCGATGACCCGCCTCAACCCGACGGACAACTACCAGTTCCTCGAAATGGGCGCGCTCGGCATCGACATCCGCGGCGACTTCAACTCGAAGTCCGGCGTGTTCTACTCCACCAACGTCTGATCGGCTGGCCTCGCCTTCGGGCGGGGCCTTTCCCCTTTGAAAGGAGCGCGAGATGCGCATTCAGATTACCGCCCCAGGCATCTTTGGGGCAGATGGCGAAATCCCGGTCGGCACCGAGTTCACGCTTGATGAAGAGCCGGTCGCTTGGGCAGGGCGCTATGTCGTCTTGTCGACCGGAAAGGGCAAGACTGCGGTCACCAACCCGAAGGCGGAAGGCGGCGACAGCCCCAAGACCGCCGCCGAAGTGCTGGCGTTGGTCGACGGCAACTTCATGGCCTTCAAGTCGGCCGCAAAGAAGCTGCTCGGCGACAAGACGCCTGACAGCAAGGCCGAGATCATCGCCGCCCTCGAAGACCTCGCAACGAAGCCTGAGTAAGCGACAATGGCCGGCTATGGTGACGATACCGCCTTTGAGGCTTGGCTGGACGAGAATGGCCATGCCCTGCCTGTAGGTGCGCCAGAGCCGGCCGTTCTGCGCCAGAGGGGCAGTGCTTACGTCGACGCCACCTATGGGGCTCGGTTCAAAGGCCAGCCGGCGGGCGGGTATGCTCAAGAACGGGCATGGCCACGTGCTGGGGCTTTGGTGGGCGGGTCTGTTGTCCCTTCCGACGTTATCCCTGTCGCTGTGATCCACGCTTCATTCGAAGCTGCACTGCAGGCCGCCATTGACCCGAACAGCCTTTCCAGCGTCGGGGCCGCATCAGGCATCGTCAAGCGCGAGCGCGTCGAAGGTGCGGTTGAGGTGGAATACCAGGATGCGGCCAAGGCCCAGAACGGCCCATACGATCCATTCGCGCCATCGCCCCAGACCCCGCTCATTACGACGGTTGACGGGATGCTTGCTCCCTACCTCGTCTTGCCGGTTTATGGCCTTGGCATCTGGTCGGTTGGACAATGACCGGCTTCGACTATGGCCGCATGCAGGGCACGGCAACCCGGCTGATGAAGCGGTTCAAGCAAGGCGTCGTCTCGCTGAAGCGCCCCACCACAGCGCCGGGCCCCAATCCATGGGAGCCAGGTGGGGTGGAGACAACCACGACCTATCCGCTCGACGCCACGGTCAAGCGCCTGCACCAGCGCTACGAGAACGGCGTCCTGATCGTCCAGACCGGCGACATGGTGACGTTCGCCGTGCCAGAGGTCGAGCCGGTCATCACCGACATGCTGATCATCGACGGCGCCGAGCGCGTCATCACCAATCTGACGCCAATCCCGCCCGCAGGAACTGTCGTGGCGTGGAAGGCGTGGTGTGCAGCTTAGGAGAAATCCATGCCAGTCACTTACGCCGCCTCCACGAAGACAGCCCGCATGACGGCGACCCGCGATGAGGTTGCCAATGGGACGCTGGAAATCCTCACCGTAGCAAACGCTGTGCTGGCGACGTTCGGGCTGGACGCGGCTGGCGGCACGATAGCCGGCGCTGTCTGGACGCTTGTATTCGATGCATCGACCGTAGCGGCCTCGGGAACCGGCACACCAGCCAAGGTGCAGATCAAGACATCTGGTGGTGTGGTGAAAATCACTGGCCTGACTGTGGGCACCACTGGCACGGACATTGTCCTGGATAGCGCGTCGATCACCTCCGGCCAAAATGTGACGCTTTCATCGGCGACCATCACCCACGCCTAAAGGGAGGCCAGACACATGGCCTTCACAGACAATTTCAATAGGGCGAATGAAAACCTTGAGGCGTCGGTAAGCTGGACGCACGACGGGCTTATCGCCGGTGCGTTGGGTATCGTCTCCAACCAACTCCGCTGCACGACGAGCGACGGCGCCGGTTCGGCCTATAAGGCACCCGATCAGGGCTCGGCGGACCACTACGTCCAGTTCACTATCCAGAACGTCAGTGCATCGAGCGGCCCGTTCATTGCATGTCGGCTTGCTGACCGGAACAACTTCGTCGGCATCCGCAACGGCGGCGGGTTTCTCATCGTCTACCGCCGCGTTGCGGGTGCCCTGACGCACCTGTGGGAAGATGCGGTCGTAACCCTTGGGAACACGGTTCGCTTTGAGTGCCAAGGCTCGAACTGGACGGTCAAGGTCAACGGGGTAACGGTCCAGACCGGCGCGATAGGTGACGCCAGCCTGACGAGCACGCGTACCGGTCTTGTCGCCCGCGCAGTCGTCACAGACCCATGGATCGATGATTTCGAAACCGGGCCTCTCGCTGCTCCCGCAGTAACCGGCACGATGGCCGCCGCAGAGAGCGGCAGCGATACGCTAGCGGCATCGGGCCGCGTCTTGGTCCAAGGCGCCCTGGCGACGGCGGAAACCGGCACAGACACGGCATCCGGTGCCGGACGCGTTCTAGTTGCTGGTTTGCTGGCCGCGACCGAAGCAGGAAGCGACAGCGCTGCGATATCCGGCAAGGTGCTGGTGTCTGGCACGCTGGCGGCTGTTGAGACCGGTTCAGACACATTTTCGGGCAGCAGCGTTGAGGTCGTCACGCCTTCCTGGCGTCGGGCTTCGGTATCGGCGGAGAACCGCGTGGCGGCCGTGGCCTCTGAAAGCAGATCGGCCCGGTGCTTGGCGGAGCGACGCACAGCCGCCGTCACGGCAGAAAACAGAACGGCAATGGTGGTTTAGATGGCGCTGTCATGGGACCCGAAGGACCCGGATGAGGTTCTGGACTACCAACTCGTTTGGAGCGACAGGCTGTTATCCGACACGATCAGCTCGTCGACGTGGGTCGTTCCTGACGGGCTGACCGAAGGCACCAACTCCAACACACCCACGACAACAACCGTTTGGCTGTCGGGTGGGACGTTGGGTGAAGCCTATGAGCTGACCAACCGCGTGGTTACAGCGGGCGGTCGCACCATGGATCAAAGCGTGAAACTCAAGATCAAGGCGAAGTAAGCGTTCGTCAAAGCAAAGGAGTGGGCCGTGATCCCTTGGTTCATCGTCAGCATCATCGATTTTATCGCCTGGCGCTTCGGCTATCAGACCTACGTGCAGGCTCAAGGCGGCCCCGGCTGGCACTGTGGCCGCTTCGGCGCCGAGCGCATCTATTTCATCCGGCGAATTCCTGGCGAACCACGGCCTAAGCGCCTGCGTCCGCTGCACCGCTAACGAGGAGACCCAGATGAAGCTCACCATCAAGCAGGTCGAGACGCGGGCCGGCTATGTTCTGGCGCTGTGTGACGAGGCCGGGAACGTGCTGCCGGATCAAATGTCACTGCACATTGATAGTCGGCCCGGAGATATCGTGAAGGCAACGGTCGTCTTTGCTGTTGGTGGCGATGTTGCCATCGTGGATGGCGACCGGAAAGCCTAGCGCATGCCCGTCCGCTCAACCCGCGAAATCGTCGAGGGCCTGCTCGCCACGTATGACGCCAGGCTAAGGGCAGCGTTCCTGTCAGCTGTCGACGACATCCGCAGCGTGATCGTGCTCCGGGTCGTGGTCGAACGCCTCGAAAAGGGAGACGTAAACGGCGCCATCGCTGCGATGCACCTCGACGTGGATGCATTCTCAAAGCTCGAGCTCGCAATAGCAGACGCCTACAATGCGGGCGGCGCGGCCACGGTCGAGAACCTGCCTCGCCTGACTGATCCTGCCGGCAACCGCGTGGTGTTCCGTTTCGGGGTGCGGAACCTGGAAGCGGAGACATGGCTTCGACAGCATTCCTCGGCACTGGTCACGCGTATCGTTGATGATCAGCGCGAAGGGATAAGGACCGCGCTCGAGGAAGGCCTGTCCAAGGGCCTCAACCCACGCGCCACTGCGCTGGATGTCGTCGGGCGGGTCAATCGCGCCACAGGCAAACGGGAAGGGGGCATCATCGGTCTCACGGCACCGCAGGAGCGCTATGTCGCCTCGGCGCGTGAGGAATTGACATCGGGCGACCCGAAACAGATGCGGGCCTTCCTTGACCGCCAACGCCGCGATAAGCGCTTTGACAAGACCATCCTGAAGGCGATCAAGGACGGAAAGCCACTGGACAAGGAGACGGTCAACAGGATCGTCGGCCGCTATTCTGACCGGCTGCTCGACCTTCGCGGCGAAATGCTCGCCCGCACTGAAGCCATGACGGCCCTCGGGAAGAGCCGCGAAGATGCGATCCGCCAGCAAATCGCGGCGGGAAAGATCAGCGCGCAGGACGTCACCAAGATTTGGCACTCGGCCGGCGATAAGCGGGTGAGGCACACCCATGAAGCGCTCGACGGGCAGTCCGCGATGCTAGACGGTTCGTTCCATAGCCCAAGCGGGGCGTTGCTTCGCTTCCCGCACGACCCACAGGCCCCAGCGAGCGAGATCATCGGTTGCCGCTGCTACCTCGAATACAAGGTCGATTTCTTCGCCTCTGTTGTTGAGCGTTACAAGGCTAGGGCCGCTTGATGGCCGGCTTTGCAGCGACCATCGGAGACTGGTGCGAGAAGGTCGAACGGAGCGGCGAGGCGATTTTCAAACAGAGCGTCCAGGAACTGGTTTCTGTTGCGCAGCGCACCCGCAGTGAAGGCGGGCGGATGCGTGTCGACACGGGGTTCATGAGGGCGTCGTTGATGGCTTCAACTGCGTCCATGCCGGCAATCAATCCATCTGCGGTTCCTCCCCCTGGTGCCGCGCCGAATTCGATCCCGTACAATTCCCAGCCGGTCGAAGCCGTGATCATCGGTGCCGAGCTTGGCGGGCCGCCCATCTACTTGGGCTATACCGCGGCATATGCGGGGTTCCGCGAGTACGGGGCCAACAACCAGCCAGCGGATGCATTCGTTCGTACAGCGGCTCAACAGTGGCCTCAGATCGTCGCGGCAAAGGAAGCCGAGCTTAAGAGCCGGCTTGGTCTTTGACACCCGGAACCTGATCGGAACCGGTTTCTGACGCGTAGAGCAAAGCAAGGGCAAGGCCGGAAAGAGCCTGACGGGCGGCTTTCAACGCCGTGTCGGCGCGGATCGTCTCGCCCGGTGCATCACCAAGAGCGCGCCGCGCCTCGGTTAGCAGGTCATGGGCTCGATTATCTGAAAGCGGGTTTTCGTCGGCCATCGGCAAAGGAATAGCACATGGCGGTTTCGACGGAAGTCAAAATCATGAATGCGTTGCTGGCCAGAATGGCGAGCTTCGTTGCAACACCGGCCTTGCCCGTTGCGTACCCCAATGTCAGCTTCTCGCCCCCCGCAGGCGGCAAGTTTCTACGGGTCCAGTTCATCCCAAACGTCACGCAGCGTGTGTTCATCGGGTCACGCGATCCTCATCGGTTCATCGGCCTCCTGCAGGTGTCCGTCTGCTGGCCTTTGAACGTAGGCGAAACGGCCCCGCGCGAGGTTGCTGGGGCGGTGGCGGCGCATTTCCCGTGTGACCTGCGCCTAACCAGTGAGGACGTGAGGGTACGCATCACCAAACGCCCGGATGTTTCCGACCTCTTAGTCGAGGACAGCCGAGTGCAGATCCCGGTCAGCATCGAATGGGAATGCTGGACCTAGCAAATCCCGCCGCTCCGCCCTTCGGCAAGGCATTTCAACATAGGAGGCCGTCATGGCCGATCTCTTTGCCGTAGCTGGCGCAAAAATCTTCATTGGCTCGGCCGCCATGGCCGCGCCCACCGTTGACGTCGTCGTGGCCGACTTCGCCAGCGTGACGTGGACCGAGATCAAAGATTGGACGCAGTGTGGCCCGTTGGGCGACGCCGCCGCCCTGATCACCACCCAGGTCATCAGCCGTGGCCGTGACGTCAAGCAGAAGGGCACCCGCAATTCACCCTCGATGCAGAACGTATTCGCCACCAACTCCAACGATCCTGGCCAGATTGCGCTGATCGCAGCGGAGAAGACCCGCAACAACTACCCGTTCAAGGTCGAATGGGATGATGCACCAGGTGCGCGCTCCTTCGCAGCCACGATCAGCATCGCGGCTCCGGGTGTCGTCACGAAGGTGGCTCACGGCCTCACGGTTGGCTCTGCGGTAAAATTCACCACGACCGGCACTCTGCCGACTGGCCTCACTGCCGGCACGACCTACTATGTCAAGACGGCGCCCGACGCTGACACGTTCACGCTCTCCGCGACGCCCGGCAGCACTGCCATCACGACGACTGGCACCCAGACCGGCACACACACGGCCACTACCGTCCCAAACGGAACCGTGGACTACTTCATCGGCCTCGTCATGTCGGCACAGCAGGCCGGCGGCGGTCCGAATACGGTTCGCAGCCTGAACTCGACCATTGAGGTAAATTCGAACACGGCCACGGGCCAGCCGTCGGTTTAAGGAGCATCTGAATGACCAAAAGCAAAGCAGCACTTGGCATCGGCAACGTCGAAATTGACCTGGACGGGGAGACTGTCACTCTCCGCCCGACCCTACAGGCCGCACAGGCCATTTCCAGGCTGAGCGGCGGCATCTCTGGCGCCGTCCGTGCCGTCGGGCAGTTCGATATCGACACGATCGCATCTGTCGTGTCGCTCGGTCTCGGCGTGTCGGGCAAGGATGCCAAGGACATCCCGGATAGGGTGTTCAACACTGGTCTCGCCGATCTTATCGGCCCGGTCTCCACCTATCTCACCATCCTTGCCAATGGCGGACGCCCGGTTACGTCGGGAGGAGAGGAAGACGAGGACCCTCGCAAAGGCGAATAAGCCACGAGGAATTTTACAACAGGCTGGCCGAGCGCGCTCTCGGCTGGCTTGGGTGGACTGAGGAACAGGCGCTTCGGGCCGACGTGAACGCCATCATCATCGGCTACGAGGGCAAGGTCGATATGTTCTGCGCCATCGGGTACCTCAGCCCGATTGAGCAGCCCGAAGCCCTGCAAGAGCAGGCGCCCCTACCGAAGATGAACCCGAAGCTGTTTCAGGCGATGTTCGGAAGAGGGTGAGTTAGTCGCCTGCTATTGGGATTTTTTTGACCGATCGGAATCGATCGATGGTCTCGCTTGTTCCAAGTAGGTTTGAAGTGCCGCAGTGTCGAAATCGCTTTCCCGCAAGTACCCGTCGACGACACATTTTGAGGTATGAAGAACTCGCCAATCTTGCGTGAACTTCCCAACCTTCATCTCGTCCAGCATCAAATCACAGATTTGCCGCCAGGACCGATACTCTTGCACGCGTTTTTCTTCGACCGATCGTTGATACTCGCTCCAGGCAAAGTAGCCGCCGCCCGCGATAACCACCCCGCACGCAGTCGCGATTAGCCCCTTCAACCAACTGTCCAAATCAGCCTCCCGTTAAGCGGGAAGCTAGCGCACGCCTTTCGCTGGAGCAATCCGTATGACCACTGCCACGCTCGGCTTCGAGATCCGGTCTGACCAAGCGGCCACCGCGAAAGCCAACCTCGATAAGATGACGACGGCGGCCGAACAGGCTGAGGCTGCGCAGAAGCGCCTGGCCGCTTCGTCTGCCGGCTCGAACGCGGGCCTGGCTAAGATTGCGTCGGGTGTTGAGCAGGCCAACGTCATGCTGGCGAAGCTCGTAGCGATCACCGAGGCGAACATCGCGGCATCCACCAAGCTTGGCACTGCCAAGCAGAGCGTGGCCAAAGCCGCCGTGGATGGTGCCCGAGCGTCCGACATGGCTACGGCAGCACTGCGACAGGAGGCGGTTGCCACAGATCAGGTGACCGCAGCGATCCGGCGCCAGAACGAAGCAGAAGCGGCCCATATAGCCAAGGCCAGGGCGCGATCGGTCGCGGGCGTTGATGCGTGGGGGCGAACGACCAACGAGGTCCAGGCCCATGTCGCCGCGAACTCGAATCGTGGCCAACCGATTGCAATCGCCCCAGTAGCCCAGGCACAGGTCGCTCAGGCCGAAGCGGTGACCAAGGCGGCGAGCGCAGGCGCGATGTCGGTACGCACGCTTGCCGCCGGCCTGACGGCGGCGATCATGCCGGTGAGCATTCTGCAGTTCGGGATCTTCGCGCTTGCGAGCGCGGCAACCGAATGGGCCACGTCGATGCTGTCGGGCACCGACAAGACTGAAAAGGCGCTTGAGCGCCACAAGAAGTGGGTTGATGAAATTGCCGCCGCCTACCCGAAAGCGGCAGCGGCGGCCAAAGCTTACGAGGAAGAGGCAAAAAAACTTCCGAACAGCGCGTTGAAAGCCGACACCCTCGAAAAGGAGAAGGCCGACAAAGCCAGGTTGAAGTCACTGATGGGTGATTTGGCCGTCACGCTTGAAGCTAGCAATCTGCTTGGCGCTGTCTCATCGCCCGCTGACAGGGCGGCGTTCTCCCAGTTGGCTGAGCTGATCAAGGAAGGCAAGGCGAACGCAGCGGATATCCAGAAGGCACTTGGCGACATCCGCCTTGATCCCAACACGACCGATGACGCTCGGGACTTTGCTGCATCACTCCAGAAAAGTGCGCTCGACGCCGCTGAGCTTGAAGCAAAGCTGAAAGGCGTGAAAGCCGCGATGCAGGAGATCAGCGGCCAGCGGGGCCCTCTGATCGGCAGCATCGCGGAAAAAGAGCGCAACGACTATCTGGATGATGTGCGCCTTTCCCTTCGCTCGGGGCAGAAGTCGTTTGATGCGGCGGTCATGGGAATTGGAGCCCGTTCTCCGCAGGAAAGAGCTGCTGCGGCTCGCGCCCGTGAGACGGCTAGCCTCGGTGGCGGGATGCCGTCTGAAGTTGCAAACCAGCGGGTAGAACTCGCAGGGCAGCTGGCACTTCTGAACGCCCAACACATGATCGACGAGGCGCAAAAGGAACGCGCCCGCTCGCTCGACCAGTTGATGGCAGGCCAGCAACTTGACATCACCTTGATTGGCAAGACCGCAGGCGAGGCGGCCAAGCTCCGTATGGAGTTCGACCTGATCTCACAGGTTCGCGAAGAAGCCGCGCGAAACGGCATTGCTGCCGATGAAGCCGAGATTGCCAGCATCAGGGAAAAGGTCGCTGAGCTTGGCAAGCTTGTTGATGTGCAGGCCCGCCTTAATCTGAACCGCGACCTCGATTTCGAGCGCTCGCAGTTGTTCTTGAGCCGTGGCGAACAGGCAATCGCTTCGCGCCTTCGCGATACCGGCCTCGGAATGGATTCACCGGAAGCCGGTCAGATGCGTGAGATGCAGCGTATCTCCGATCTGCGCGACGGTGTGCGCGGGTTCTTCGACGATTTCGAGAGCGGCCTTATGCGAGGCGACGATTTCGGCAAGGCGCTCGGAAATGCGGTTCTCAATGCGTTGATGCGCGCTCTCGACACGGTGCTCGACAACGCGCTCACGTCGATCACGAACTCGATTGTAACCAGCGTGTTCGGCGCTAGTGCTGGCAGTGGGAAGGGCGGAAGCGGCGCTGGCATTCTAGGGGATGTCGTTAGCTCTGTTGTGGGTAAAAAGAGCGCATCGAACGACAACTATGCACCGGGCGCGGTCACGCGGTCGCCGCTACCGGATATCGGCAGTGGCTCCTCATACTCGGTCGCCAATGCCACCAGCTTCATCCAGCAGTATGCTTCTGCCATCGGCATTGATCCGAGCACCGCCCTTCGGGTGGCGAAGTCGGAAGGCCTCGGGGCTGGCATCTGGCAGAGCAATGCCCTCAAGAATGGCATCAGGGAGCCGTCCTATGGGCCGCTCCAGCTTTTGAAGGGCGGAGCTGGAACCGGCTATCCAACCGGCCTCGGCAATTCGTTTCAGCGATCAACGGGCCTAGACCCTGCCAATCAGGCGAATTGGCAGCAGGCAACGGCCTTCGGCTTGGATCACGCAAAAACCAACGGCTGGGGTGCATGGTACGGGGCAAAGGCGCAAGGGATCACCGGCTTCGACGGCATCGATCGCAGCGCGTCCAAGGCTGTCGGCGCGCTCGATAGGCTGACCACCGGTTCGACCAAGGCGGTCGGCGGCATCGGCCACCTCGGTCAGGCAGGAGATCAGGCCACAAAGGGACTGTCTTCATTTGCGAGCAATCTGAGCAAGTTCCCTGCTGCGCCTGGTGGCGGCGGTGGGGGCGCAGGGGGGCTCCTTCCGATCGGGCGCGTCGGCTCGTCCGCGCCGATGAGCCTTGGCGGCGGCAATAAGGTCAACATCAACATCAACAACCTGGCTGGCGCTCAGGTGAGTGCTGAAGCCACGGAACAGCCGGACGGCTCGACCTCGATCGATGTTCTTGTCGACCGCGTCGTGGCTGACAAACTCAGTACACGGGGCAGCGCCTCGAACAACACGATGCGCCAGCAGTTCGGCGCGCAGTCAGCCCTGAAGAGGCGGTGAGCTAATGCAGAATGCTAATTTAACGAAGGCGTTTGACTGCCAGTGGGGTCCTGTTGAAGTTGGCCTAGCGCGTGATCGCATGCAGTTCGTATTTTGCCGAGCCCCTCAGCGTCCGCTGCAAGATAGAAATTCAACGTCCGATCGCCAATCGCCTCAAGCTGCAAGGTTAAAATCGCGATCGAAGGATCGGTGATAGATCTCGCAGGAACGATGTCTCGCAGCGGAAGCGCGTGAGCACCGGCAAAGGTCCCATCCGCTTCTTCCATTGGGTTCTTAGCCAGTCGCGTATTTCGCGCCATGCCGCCGAAAGTTGCCAGCCCGGCGATCACCTGGGGGAGCTTGTCATGAGCGATGAACAGGGAGAGGTCATGGTGTTGCGTGCCGTCGAATACGCGAAGAACGATCGAAACATCCTGCCCCTTATTGGCAGAGCCTCCGTTCGAAAAGCCTTCAAGCTGGTAACCTGTAATATCAGTCGTCATGCGCTGTCTCTCCGGTTGCCTTCAAAAAAGAACAAAGCATTGCGCGTCAACCTAGTCGAGTCAGGGGCTGCAAATGGTTGATGTCTGGCCGGCAACACTGCCGCAATACCTACTTGTAGAGGGTTACGCGCAAGGCTCGGCAGATGGCCGCCTGCGCTCCGGGATGGATGCTGGCCCGAAAAAGGTTCGTCGGCGCTCCTCAGCAATGCCCAGACCCCTAAGGGGCCGCATGGACATGAGCGGCGCGCAATTGGACGAACTTGATGCGTTTGTCGGAGATCCGTCGATCGGCAGCGGCGTCCTTATGGGGGGAACGCTTGCGTTCAGATTCCCGGACCCACGCCATGACGGAGCAACATTGCTGGTGCGCTTCGCCGACGACCTGCCTTCGAATGTCAGTCGGGGCCCAGACATCTGGACCGTGTCGCTTGATCTGGAAATCCTGCCATGAGCCGCACGCTATCGCTGACCCTCCGGCGTGCGATGAACGCGCAGGAGACCGGAGAGGTACCCGTCGTGTTGCTGACGATCTCGCACCCGAGTTTCCCAGATATTGCACGTCTGTCGAGTGATCCGACGACGCGCCTCTCAGAAGCACCGCTGAAGTATGGAACGGTCAGTCGTGGCCAAACCTTTATTTTTGCCCCATTTTCGACCGCGCTGCCCGACGATGTCGATCAAAGAGCGCCAACGGCCCGCTTCATGATTGAAAACGTCAGCCGCGATCTCGTCGAGACTATCCGTTCAGTTTCAACTCCGGCCACGGCGTCGATCGAACTGGTACTGGCCTCGTCGCCGGATGACGTCGAGATGGAATTCCCCGCCTTCGATATCCGCAGCGCCAACTACAACGCCAACATCATGACGCTCGAGTTGTCGATCGATGCCCTGACGGACGAACCATATCCCGCAGGCAACTTCGATCCTTCGGCGTTTCCCGGCCTGTTCTGACGCCATGGACCTCAACGAATACATCGGCTTGCCGTGGCTCTGGCGCGGGCGAGATCGCTCGGGTGTCGATTGCTGGGGCTTGTGCGCCCTGATCTTCCGCGAACGCCTTGGCATCGAATTGCCGAGCTTCCGAGACGACTACCAGACCGAGGCAGACGCCGACGCACTGGCCGGGCTCATCGACGGCAACAAAGGGCCGTGGCGTGAGCTCCTGCCTTGCGAGGAACGCAGCGGCGACGCCCTCCTGATGTCCATCGGCGGCAGGCCGCACCACATCGGCGTCATCTCGGTGCCCGGCCTGGTGCTGCACATCGAGCGCGGCACTGGCTCGCTCATCGAAAACTATCATTCCCTGCGGCTACGCCGTCGGGTCCTTGGCTTCTATCGCCACGAAAGCCTCGAATGAACATGATCCCCGCAAAGGCGGCGCTGACGGGCGAAATCCTCGGCGCCTCCGATGACATTCGCGTTGTCGCCGCCCTGCATCCGCTGCAGCACAGCCGTGTCGAACGCCATGTGCCGGCAGGGCTGACGCTGGCCGAAATCGTCGTCCGTATCGCGTCGGAGCCCGACTGTCGCTCTGCGCCGTCCGATTTTCAGGTGTTGATCGATAGCCATCCCGTCGAGCCGCGGCTTTGGCATCGGGTCCGCCCGAAGCCGGGCACAACGGTTTCGATGCGTCCGGTCCCCGAGGGGCCACTCGTCGCGATCTTCGGTGCCATCGGAGCGGCGCTTTCCAGCTTCTCGGCCTTCATCGGCGGCCTCGGCATCTTCGGCAAGATTCTCATGGCCGGCTTGACCATGGGCTTCAAGCTGCTGATGAACGCGCTGTTTGCCCCGCGCAAGCCGGAACTGTCGAAGCCAGAGCCGGGGTTTTCGATAACTGGCTCCCGCAATCAGGCGGCACCGTTTGAGCCCGTCCCGGTCATTCTCGGCCGGCATCGCATCGCGCCGTTCTATGGTGCGCCGCCCTACACCGAACAGGTTGGGGACGAGCAGTATCTTCGACTGCTGTTCGTCTGGGGGTACGGCCCGCTCTCCGTGACCGATATTAAGATCGGTGAGACCCCGCTGTCGTCGTTTGCCGACGTCCAGATCGAAACACGTCACTTCCCGTGGGATGCCCCCCTGACCCTCTACACCAAGCAGGTGGTTGAAGAGCCGCTCAGCGTGGAACTCAAGGGGTCAATAGGCTGGCAATATCGAACGACCGCGGAAAACATCAGCTGGTTGCAGGTCGATATCGTATTCCCAAATGGTCTCATCTACATCGACAACAAGGGCCGCAAGCAAAATTGGACGGCCGTAATCGGATGCGAATACCGCCTTGTAGGCACTGCAACTTGGACGGCGTTCCCTCAGATGGTCGTGACTGCGGCGACGCAAAAGACCTTTCGACGTGGGTTCGGTGGGCCAGTCGCTACAGGCCAGTACGAAGTTCGCGTCGCCAAGCTCAATGGAGAATATCCGGGAGGTGACACCGCAATTGAAGGGGTCGTTTGGACTGCATTGCGCGGGTACCGTCCGGCTCCTCCTATCGCCTTTCCTGACCATCTCTGTGTCTCCGCAATCCGGATCAAGGCGACTTCGCAGCTCAACGGCACCATCGACACCCTCAACGGTATCGTGACGTCGCTCGTGACGTCATACAACGGGGGCACCAACACTTGGATAGCCAACATCGCGTCCCGCAACCCGGCCGATCTGTTCCGCCACGTGTTGCAGGGACCAGCGAACAAGCGACCGGTGGCCGATGCGAAAATCGACCTTGTCGCGCTGCAGAACTGGGCTGTGTACTGCTTTGGCAATAGCTGGACCTTCGACAAGCCGCTGGCCCAGCGCGCATCGGTCTATGACACGTTGTCTGATATCTGTGCAGCCGGCCGAGCAATCCCAGTGTTCAAGGATGGCAGGTGGTCCGTCGTCTGGGATGAGCAGAACACGCCCGTTGTCCAGATGTTCACTCCGCGCAACAGCTGGGGCTTCGAGGCCCAGCATGAATTCCGCGAGTTGCCGCATGCCTGGCGCGTTCGGTTCGTCAACGAAACCAAGGATTGGCAGCAGGACGAGAGGATCGTCTACGACGACGGCTACGGTCCTTGGAACGCGACACGCTTTGAAGGGATCGAGTTTCCCGGTGTCACCCACCCGAACGCGGTCTGGAGGCATGGGCGTTTTCACATCGCGCAACTGAGGCTGAGGCCAGAAACCTACACGATCAACGTCGACTTCGAGAACCTGGTCTGCACGCGTGGCGACCGCGTCCGAGTGGCCCATGACGTCATGCTCATCGGCCTCGCCAGTGGTT
>NZ_JBFTPR010000028.1:0-38182 GCF_056398585.1 Aminobacter sp. 01T433 | reverse complement strand
GGCGCGCATCTGATTGGCGCTGAGGTGACCGAGCTGATCCAGGGCTTTGTCGTCGCAATGAACCTTGAAACCACCGAAGAAGAGCTGATGCACACCATCTTCCCGCATCCGACGATTTCGGAGACGATGAAGGAAAGCGTGCTCGACGCCTATGGGCGTGCGCTCAATGTGTAATCGAATTCAGGAGTTTCCAGTTTATGAGAACTGAAGTGTCGCTCGGGCCGCCATTGGTGGCCGGACTGGGCGTGACGTTCTTCGCCCTACTTGATGCGGCGATGAAGGTAATCCTGCAAAGTTACCCCCTGATGCAAGCCACCACCATGCGGTATGGCACCGGCGCGGTGTTCGCCACCATAGTCTATCTTGTCTACTGGGCTCGGGTGCCCAGTCTCGCTGCCCTGCGGCGAAATGCTGTCAGGGCCTTGCTCGTCATTGGAACGGCACTGTGTTTTTTCGTGGCCATAAGGCGACTGCCCCTGGCGGAGGCGGTGGCTCTAACCTTTCTTTCTCCGCTTTTCATGTCGCTGCTCGGACGTCTGATCTTAAGGGAAACGACTTCCAGGCTCGTCTTGTGCGCCGCTATTGTCGGGTTCTGCGGCGTTGTCATCATCGCCCTCGGCCAGCGACGCGGTGATGCCGGTGGGTTGGATTTGATCGGGCTCGCCGCAGCCTTGGGCAACGCCATTCTTTATGCGTTCTCAATGATATTGATGCGGCGGCAGAGCGCTCACGACTCGATCTTTACGATCGTCTTTCTTTCAAATTGCATCGCATTCTTGGTTGTCGCGCCAACCGGGATCTGGATCTGGCAGCCTGTTGCCGCGACGCATTGGTTCCTGGCCGTAATCGTCGGGCTGGTAGGCACGTGTGGACACTTCTGCCTGGCATGGGCGTATGCGCGCGGGCAGGCTGCACAGCTTGGCGTGATGGAATATGCAGCTTTCGTCTGGGCTGTGGTTCTTGGCTATTACCTATTTGGCGAGACCCCTTCAGCGTGGACGCTGGCGGGAGCAACGTTGATCATCGCTGCCTGCCTGTTTGCTACCTTCAACATGGTTGGTAGCCGAAAAGCCTGAATACCAAGCCGGGTTCCGTACCCAGATTTGCGGTGCCTGCCATCGATGCGCAGTGCATCGACGCGCGCATCTACCTAATCACCCGGTGGGTGCCGGCCGCATATTCAGTGGAGCCTTGTGCCCGCAAAACTGCGTGAAAGCTTCGGAGTGCAACAACGGCGAGCGCTGCAGGGAACCGGTCATCGCATGGAACGAGACAGGGCGAGCGATCACCGACGGGGTTGGAAAGGGCCGTATAGGAGCTAATGCACCAAGCCGGTTGAGACCGCCGTATCAGGAGAATCTACTGGGGCCGTGCACTTCGAGTGCGAGCATTCGATCGGGACCTGAGTCACGCGAATGGCATCATGGCCAACGGCACATGAAAGGCCGCACCTCCATCGAGACGGCATATCGATAATGCTAGTCAAAACTTCATTCTGGTCTTTCTCAAAATCCTGCTTCGGCGCGTGAGGCGTCGCAGATAGGTCAGCCTCGACCGATTGAATCCTACCTATTAGGTCGACTTCCCAGCTACACATAGCCAATCGACTGCAGGTCCATATGCGGCTTGGGCTGCGAGTTAAGGAGACCCATCAAACGGTTCAGGCCGAGCGCGATCTGTGGCAGGGAGTGTGCTGCTCCCAGGCAGAGCCTAACGGCGTGCGGCGCATGATCACGTTTCACTGCGAACGCGTCGGCGGTGATCACCCTGACGCCCTCACGCAAGGCTGTCGCGGAGAACGAATCCATTCGCCAGGGTTCCGGAAGCTGGAGCCAGAGATGATAGCAAGACGTGGATGCGTGCTCCGCATGGGGGCCAAGGATTCGGTGGGCCACTTCCTGGCGTTCATGCGCCTGATTGCGGTGCCAGGCGATCAGCTTGTCCGCATAGCCGTTTGCCATCCAGTTGGTCACGATCGCCGCCATGAAAGGTGGCGACATCCAGTTGCTCATGGTGACGATTTCTTGAACGGCGCGGCTCAGCTTGGCCGGTACCACCAGAAAGCCGATCCGCAGTCCAGGAGCCATGCTTTTGGAGGCGCTGGTGAGATAGATGGTTCGCTCTGGAATAAGAGACGCGAAGGGCCGCGGCCTTTTCTCGGCCAGAAAGCCGTACACGTCGTCTTCGATGATCCAGAGGCCATATTCCTCGGCGATCGCTCCAATCTCCCGCATCCGCTGTTCCGACATGGTGATCGTTGTCGGGTTCTGGAGGACGGGCATGCAATATAGGGCCTTTGGCCTCTTGGTCTCGCATAGTTCGCGAAGGGCCGCAGGGTCCAGGCCTTGCTTGTCCATTTGAACTGCGGCGAGATTGATGCCGAGTTGATGGGCGATGGCCCTCGCACCCGGATAGGTGAGCTGTTCCGTGGCAATGGACTCGCCATGGCCAGCCAGCGCCATCATGCTGATCAGCAGGCCGTGCTGACCGCCATTGCAGATGATCACATTGTCCGGATGCGCCTTTATGCCGATGCCTTCCAGCCATTGCGATGCAACCGCCCGGTGCGAGATCATGCCCGCGCTGGGTTGATAAGTGAGAAGCGCGTCAAGCGACCCTGACCGCGAGAGGTCCTTCAGGGTCGACCTGAGGATCTCGTCGGCTTCGCCAATGGCGGAAAGGTTCAGCCCGAGGTCGATTACCTCCGGCTGAGGCTTCTCCGGCACCACCAGTCGGGTGATGTCGTCACGATGGTTGTCGAAATCGTTGATGAAGGTGCCACGACCAACCTCTCCGACGACGAGACCTCGCACTGCAGCCTCCGTGTAGGCTCTCGCAATCGTTCCGACCGTCACACCCAGCCGATAGGCGAGATCGCGATGTGGTGGCAGCTTCTCGCCAGGCAACAGCTGACCCTCGGCTATTCCGCGTTCCAGCGCATCACATATCGCCACGTAGATCGGCCCGGCGCCCTTTCTGATCTCCGGCTTCCAGTTCATGCGGCTCTCGCTACTTTGACACCGTGTCAATGAAATAATTGACACCTTCAAGTGCCAGACATACGCTCAAATAACAACAAAAACAAGGGAACGTAACTGCGTAATCTGAGCACATTGAACCAATTGACATGGGTTCAATTGCAGATGAAGGCCGAGTTTCACAATGGAGGACAAGATGATCTTGCGTCAGCAGAGACAAAGTGCCCTACGCAGGGTGCTTATATTAGGAACAGCAACCGGAGCTTTGGCCTTTGGAACTTCGGCGTATGCCGAGGAAACTCTAAAGATAGGCGCGCTGGGTGTGATGAGCGGGCCGTTTGCCGGCTGGGGTGGCGTCATGTGCCAGACGTTCAAGTCCCGGGCCGGCATGTGGAATGACGACGGTGGCGTGGCGATTGGCGACAAGTCCTACAAGATCGAGGTCGTCTGCGTCGACGACAAGGGCGATCCCAAGGGCGCCCAGACCGGCGCCGAAAAACTGGTGTCGGAAGGCGTCAAGTATATCCAGGGGCCGAACACGGACTCCACGGCTGAAAGCGCCAAGACGGTGATGGAAGCAAACGGCACGGTCAATATGCCCTACGCCTTCTCCAAGTCGCTCTACAAGGCGCCAGCGTCGCAGTCGATCCTCGGCATGGTGGCGTCCTACCAGGTCGGCCCGGTCATCTACAAATGGCTGATGGACAACAAGGGCGTGAAGAAGATCGCCTTTGTTTCCGAAAACAATGCCGATCCGATCAAGCAGCGAGACGAAGGCTCCGCAGGTGCCAAGGCGCTCGGCCTGGAAGTCGTTTCCGATCAGGAGACCTACGAGTCCGGCACTACCGATTTCTTTCCGATCCTGACCAAGGTGATCGGCACCTCACCGGATCATATCGTCCTGTCCGGCGTTTCGCCATCAGATGTCGGCCCGCTGATCAAGGCGGCGCGCGAACTGGGCTTCAACGGAACCATGAGCACCGAGACCGGGCAAGA
This sequence comes from Aminobacter sp. 01T433, assembly GCF_056398585.1. Taxonomy (NCBI): domain Bacteria; kingdom Pseudomonadati; phylum Pseudomonadota; class Alphaproteobacteria; order Hyphomicrobiales; family Phyllobacteriaceae; genus Aminobacter; species Aminobacter sp. 01T433. The sequence continues at coordinate 34,208 of NZ_JBFTPR010000028.1, read as the reverse complement.
CCCGAAGGCGATCTATGAGGTGGCGGGTGATGCTGCAAACGGCTTCATCGCCGCTGGCGGCGCCAGCACCGAAGCGATCCGCAGCGACTTCATGGTCAAGTTCATAGACCGCTACACCAAGGACTGGGGCGAGTGGAACGATGTCGCCGGCCTCTATGTCTACGGCCCCGAGATCATGATCCAGACGCTTCAGAGCGTCGGGCCGAAGGCCCTTGATGACACCGAGGCCTTCAAGGCCGCCCTGGACGGTTTCGTCGGTAAGAACCCGTTCCTCAAGGAAGGCGGCGAGCTGAAATATGTTGGCCGCACCGACTATGGCCAGCCGCGCCAGGTGTCTGTGCCGATCGTCGTGCAGCAGGTCGAAAACGGCGAATACAAGCCGCTGTTCGTCGGAAAACTCCCTGACTGACGAACCCCCGGGCGGCGGTCCGCCCCATGACCGCCGCCCGAATTCCCTCGCATGAGGTCCGCATGCCGCGGGCCACGGATGGGCGGAACTGCCCGTCGTCGCACAGGAGACTTCGCATGACGCAGGTTATGCTCAATGCACTTGTCGTCGGAACGACCTACGCGCTGATCGCGCTCGGCATCACCATCATCTTCAGCATCATGAAGGTGGTGAATTTCGCTCATGGTCAGCTCTACATGATCGGCGGGTTCGTCGTTTACTACTTCAATGTCGTGTTCGGGCTGCCGTTCTGGTTCGGCCTCGTCATGTCCTTCCTGATCGTCGGACTGCTCGGCGTGGCCATGGAGCTGTTCCTGTTCCGACCGGTGATGCTGCGCGTCAAACGCGAGGAGGTGACGATGCTGCTGGCCATGGGCACGGCGGTGTTCCTCGAAAGCCTGGCGCTGATCGTCTTCGGCGAAAAGCAGCGTGGCGTTCCCCCAATCGCAACCGGTGTCATCGAAGTCTTCGACGCCAGGCTGCCCACCGGACGCATCGTCGTCATCGTCGTCGCAGCGATGCTGATCGCCGCCTTGATGGCCTTCATCGGCTACACCAAGACCGGCCGGGCGCTCAGGGCGATGGCGCAGGACCGCGAGGCAACGGCGCTTCAGGGCGTCAATCTCAAATGGCTCTCGGCCATGGGCTTCGGCCTCGGTACCGGCCTTGCCGGCCTGTCCGGAGGGCTGCTCGTGGCGATCTTCGCCGTCCACACCGGCGCCGGCACGGCCATCTCGATCAAGGCTTTCCTGATGATCATGATCGGCGGCGCGGGCGTGCTCTCCGGCGCCATCCTCGGCGGTTTCGTCCTGGGGTTCCTCGAATCCGTCGGCTACGCGCTTTTGCCGGGTTCGCTGACCTTTCTCATCATCTTCCTGATCGTGATCTGCTTCCTGATCGTGAGGCCGAACGGGATCATGGGTAAGCCTTGGGGCTGAGACGACCATGCAAAAGACCATCTCCATGCCAAATGTGAACCTGCCTCGAAGCGAGCAGCGAAGCGCCTCGCTGAAGCCCATCGGGCTGGGGTTGCTGATCGCCGCGGCCTATTTCATCGGTGTCCCGCTTGCCTTTGGCTCGAACGGCTACCTTCTGAACGTGTTCACCACGATGGCCGCCGTGAGCTTCATCAGCTTTGGTGTCTGGCTGACCTTCGCCATCGGCCGCATCAATCTCGCCCAAGCGGGATTTGCCCTGGTCGGCGCCTATGTCACCGCCATCCTGGTATCGCGTCTCGGCGTCTCGTTCTGGATCTGCCTGCCGCTGTCGGGCGCCGTCGCGGCCTTGCTCGGCGGCCTGATCGGCTGGCCGGTCCTGCGCCTCAAGGGCGTCTACTTCGCCATGATCACGCTCTGCATCACCGAGGCCTGCCGCCTGACGGCTTTGAGTTTCCCGGCACTGACCAATGGCGCCCAGGGCATCGTCGATCTTCCACTTCCCAGCGAACTGTCATTGTTCGGCATGACGATCATTCCCGCCTTCGAAAAGGGCGCGCGGCTGCCGTTCTTCTACCTCGCCGGCACACTCATGCTTCTCGGTTTGTGGTTCATGTGGCTGCTCGACACCAGCCGCGTCGGCGCCGTGTTCCGCTCTCTCAGGCAGAACGAGGATCTTGCCTCCAGCCTGGGGATCAACGTTGCCAAGTATCGTGTCGTCGCCTTCATGGTGAGCTGCTTTTATGCCGGTGTCGGCGGTGCCTTCTTCGCCACGCTGCAGCAGAACGTCTATCCCACCACCTTCCAGGTGCTCGATAGCGTCTACTTCATGGTCTACTGCTTCGTCGGCGGCTTGGAATTCGTCGTTGGCCCACTGGTCGGCGCCGTCGTCATGATGAGCAGTTTCGAACTCCTGCACGAGTTCCAGCGCTATCAGACGGTCATCTTCTCCGGCCTGATGATCCTTTGCATCCTGCTCATGCCGAACGGAATCCTGAGTGTCATCAAGCGGCGCTCCGGCAAGTCTGTGGAGTCATCCAATGCTTGAAGTTCGCGGACTGACCAAGATATTCGGCGGTTTGACCGCAGTGAAGGACCTGAACTTCACGCTTGATACCGGGGAGATCCTTTCCATCATTGGCCCCAACGGCGCCGGCAAGAGCACCTGCTTCAAGCTGATCGCCTCCTTCCTCAGCCCAACGAGTGGCACCGTCCGCTACAACGGCAAGGACATTACCGGCATCGGGCCACATGCGGTGGCACGACAGGGCATCGTCAGGACGTTCCAGGAAAACACCAGCTTCCAGGACATGACGGTGCGCGAGACGGTACTGCTCGGCTACCACAAGGACTGCAAGGCCTCGCTGGCCGGCATGATCTTCCGGTCGCCGCGCGCCAGGAAGGACGAGCGAGAGGCCGGCGACTATGCCGATCACGTGCTTGACCTGCTCGGCATGACAGCCCTTGCCAATACGGTGTCCGCTGCCTTGCCGCATGGCATGCTGCGCAATCTCGGCATCGCGGTGGCGCTGGCGGCCAGGCCGAAGCTGATCCTGCTCGACGAGCCCTTTGCGGGGCTGAACTCGGACGAGACCAAGCGCGGCGTCGAGCTGATCCGCAAGATCCGCGACGAGGGCGTCACGCCCATCCTGGTCGAGCACGACATGACCGCCGTGATGTCGGTCAGCGAGCGCATCGTGGTTGTCAGTTTCGGCAGCAAGATCGCCGAGGGAACGCCGACGGAGATCCAGCAGAACGAGAAGGTCATCGAAGCCTATCTCGGCGCGGAAGACACGGAGATCGGCCTATGAGCGCGCAATTCTCGATCCGGGATCTCGCCGTTTCCTATGGCAGGGTTCGCGCCGTGAAAGGTGTGTCGCTGACCGCGGGCGAGGGGCAGATCATTTCCCTCATCGGCGCCAACGGCGCCGGCAAGTCCTCCATCCTTCGCGCCATCACGGGCCTGACCGCACCCGAGAGCGGCGAGATCTGGTTCGACGGCGAGCGCATCGACGGCAAGGGACCCGACCAGATCGTGGCGCGTGGCGTGGCGATGGTGCCGGAAGGGCGGCGCATCTTCCCGTTCATGAGCGTGCGCGACAACCTTTTGATGGGCGCCTACCGCCGTAAGGACAGCGCCGGTGTCGCCTCCGATCTCGAGGGCATCCTGACGCGGTTCCCCCGCCTGCGCGAGCGCATCGGCCAGCAGGCCGGCAGCCTGTCCGGCGGTGAACAGCAGATGGTGGCGATCGGCCGCGCGTTGATGTCCAAGCCGCGGCTGCTGCTGCTCGACGAACCGTCGCTCGGCATCGCGCCGATCATTGTTCGCGAGATCGCCCGCTTCATAACCAGCATCAATCGCGACAACGGCGTCAGCGTCATTCTGGTGGAGCAAAACTCGCGCATGGCGCTCAAGCTCTCCAGCCACTCCTACGTACTCGAGACAGGCAGGATCGCCTTGTCGGGACCGTCGCACGAGTTGGCCGAAAATGATGATGTTCGCCGCGCCTATCTCGGCGGTTAGGGACAGACCATGAAGATCGAGATCATCAATCCGACGACCACTGCGGCTTTCGCCAGGAAGAACCTGGCAGCTGCGCAAGGCGTGGCCGCGCCGGGCACCGAGATTCTGTCAGTGTCGGTCGAGAGCGGCCCGCCGTCGATCGAAAGCCACTATGATGAGGCGCTGAGCATAATTGGCATCCTCGAACGGATTCGCGAGGGCGAGGGCGCCGGCGTCGACGGCTATGTCATCGCCTGCTTTGGCGATCCTGGTTATCTCGCCGCCCGCGAGCTAGCGCGGGGACCTGTAATCGGTATCGCCGAGGCAGCCTTCCACGTCGCCAGCATCGTGGCGACCCGCTTTTCGGTGGTCACCACGCTCGCCCGCACCAAGATCATCTGCGAGCATCTGCTGCAGGTCCACGGCTTCGAACATCAGTGCCGCAAGGTTCGGGCTTGCGGGCTCGAGGTTCTCGAGCTCGAGGAGGCAGGCATGGCGGCCTGCCGCGACATCGTCGAGGAGTGCCGCCGCGCTGTCGCCGAAGACGACATCGGCGCCATCGTTCTCGGCTGCGCCGGAATGGCCGACCTGGCCACGCATATCCAGGAGCAGATAGGCGTTCCCGTCATCGAAGGCGTCACCGCCGCAACCAAACTGGTCGAGGGCATCGTCGCCCTGAGGCTCGGCACCAGCAAATTCGGTGACCTCGCCTATCCGCTGCCCAAGCGGCTGAGCGGATCGGTCAAGCATCTTGAAATCGCACCGCGCGACTAGGCCGGCGTTCGTCCGGAACAGGCAGAAAGGATCGAACAATGTCATACCCCCGCGATATGGTCGGCTACGGCAACAGGCCGCCGATGGCCAACTGGCCCAACGGCGCCAAGCTCGCGCTGCAGTTCATCGTCGCCTTCGAGGAGGGTTCCGAGAACTGCGTCCTGCACGGCGATGCCCATTCGGAGAACTTCATCTCCGACATCATCGGCGCGCCGCAGCTTTTCGGCGTGCGCAACATGAACATGGAATCGCTCTACGAGTACGGCACGCGTGTCGCCTTCTGGCGGGTCTTCGATGAGTTCAAGCAGCGCGGCATCAGCACCACCGTGCTGGCAAATGGTCTGGCACTGCAGCACTACCCCGAGGCGGGTAAGATAATGCATTCCCTCGGTCACGAGATCGCGAGCCATGGCTGGAAGTGGATCGACCACCAGTGGATGGGTGAGGACACCGAGCGCGCCCAGATGAAGCTTGCCATCGATACCATTACGCGTGTGACCGGCGAACGGCCGGTCGGTTGGTACACCGGACGCTGCAGCCCCAACACGCTCAAGCTGGTAGTCGAGGAGGGCGGCTTCCTTTACGATTCCGACACTTATGCCGATGACCTGCCATATTGGGAGAACGTCAACGGCAAACAGCACCTGCGTATTCCCTACACGCTCGAAGCCAACGACATGCGTTTCGTTGCGGCAGCCGGATTCAACTCCGGCGACCAGTATTTCACCTATCTCAAGGACACGTTCGACGTGCTCTACCGCGAGAGCGACAGGACCCCGCGGATGATGTCCACCGGGCTCCACCTGCGCATCGTAGGTCGTCCCGGGCGCTGGGCGGCGTTCCTACGCTTCCTCGACTACGTGCAGAAGCACGAAGGCGTCTGGATCTGCCGGCGCGATGAAATCGCCCGCCACTGGCACAAGTATCATGCACCTGAGCGGCTGTAGCAGCGCAGGGGGTCGGGGAGACATCATGTCGACTTATCTCAGCGAAACCGACGCCGGACAGCGCATCATGCAGCGCTGCGACGAACTTGGCTGCATCAGCCAGCCGGGTGTTGGCGTGACCCGGCTCTATCTGTCGCCGCAACACAGCACGGCCGCCGAAACCATTCGCGGATGGATGCGCGATGCCGGCATGGAAGCACGCATCGACGAGGCCGGTAACGTTGTCGGCCGCTACCATTCCGACAGCGGCGACGGCCCGTACCTCGTCACAGGCTCGCATATGGACAGCGTCGTCCATGCCGGCCGCTATGACGGCCCGCTCGGCGTGCTGACCTCGCTCGACTGCGTCGCAGTGCTTCATGGCCGCGGCCGCCGTCTGCCGTTCGGCGTCGAGGTCGTTGCCTTCGCCGACGAGGAGGGCACACGGTTCAGGACGACGCTCGCCGGAAGCCGTGCCATTACCGGGCAGTTCGGTGACGACCTCTTCAATGCAAGGGATGCGCAAGGCATCAGCGTTCGCGAGGCCATGATCGAGTTCGGTCTCAACCCCGGGGCCGTCGCCAGGGCAGCCCATCGGCCGGCCGACATGATCGGCTATGTCGAGCTGCATATCGAGCAGGGGCCCGTGCTCCAGGCCGAGGGTTTATCGGTCGGCGTGGTGACAGCGATCAGCGGCCAGACGCGAGCCGTCTTGAAGCTCAAGGGTGCGGCCAACCATGCCGGCACGGTGCCGATGGGCATGCGCAAGGATCCGCTTCTGGCGGCGAGCGAAATAGCGCTTTCCATCGAGCGCATCGCCTCTGCCCATCCCGACACGGTCGGTACCGTCGGCTTCATCAAGGCGGAGCCAGGATTGATTAACGTCATTGCGGGCGAGGTCTCGCTGACTGTCGATTTGCGTTCGCAGGTCGATAGCATCCGCCACGCCGCCTTCGAGGAGCTTGATGTCGCTGCCCGGGCCATCGCGGCGCGGCGCGGGGTGGAGATCGACATCGACAAGATTCTCGATCTCAAGTCCTGCCCCTGCGCACCCGATTTCGTAGACCGCATCGAAGCTGCTGTCGAAGCTGCAGGGGTGCGGCCCCTGCGCCTGCCCAGTGGTGCTGGCCATGACGGCATGGCGATGAGCACGATTACCGGCATCGGCATGATCTTCGTCCGCTGCAAGGACGGCATCAGCCATTCGCCGGAGGAGTCGGTCACGGCGGCAGACGTTGCAACGGGAGCGGCCGTGCTCCTGCATTTCATCGAGAATTTTCCGGGAAGATCCTAATGGAACCGAACCTCACCACAAAAGACCCCGGCATCAGTTCAGAGCGTCTGCTGGATTACATCCGCGCGCATCGCGACGACCAGGTGCGCATGCTAGCGGAACTGGTCAAGGTGCCGTCCGACAACCCGCCCGGAGACTGCGCGGCGCATGCCGATCGCGCTGCCCAGTTGTATGAAGGTCTTGGGTTCACGGTCGAGCGACACAAGGTGCCCGACTCGCTAGTCGCGAGCGTCGGCATGATCAGCGCAACCAACCTGATTGTCCGGCACAAATTCGGCCCAGGCCCGACAATCGCGCTCAATGCGCATGGGGACGTGGTGGCACCTGGCGAGGGCTGGACTGTCGATCCCTACGGCGCCGAGATCAAGGACGGCTGGATGTACGGTCGGGGTGTGGCAACCTCGAAGTCCGACTTCGTCACCTATGCCTATGCGCTGTTGGCGCTGCGCACGCTGGGCGAGAAGCTGTCGGGTACGATCGAGATCCACCTGACCTACGACGAAGAGGTCGGCGGCGACATCGGCCCGCTCTACCTGCTACAGCAGGGGCTGACCAAGCCGGACTACGCGATTTGCGCCGGCCTGTCCTATGGAGTCGTCACCGCCCACAATGGCTGCCTGCATCTCGACATCGACGTTCGTGGTAAGTCCGCCCACGCTGCGCGGCCCGAAACGGGCGTCGACGCGCTGGAGGCCGCAACCCACATCCTGAGCCGGCTCTATTCACTGCGTTCGGGCTTTTCGGAGCAGCGCTCGTCGGTCGAAGGCATCACAACGCCGTCGCTGGTCGTCGGGTTGATCTCGGGTGGCATCAACACCAATGTCGTCCCCGACAAGATCGTGATGCGTGTCGACCGCCGGATGATCCCGGAGGAGAACGGCCCGGAGGTGGCACGCGACCTGATCGCCTTTATCGAGGCGACCGCGCGCGAGATGCCAGGTGTCGAGTGCCATGTCCGGCAACTGATGCTGGCCAATCCGCTGAAGCCGCTGGACGGGCAGGAACGTCTGGCTGGTGCCTTGCAGAGGCATGCCTCGGAACTCGCCGGCGAGGCCATCCCGACGCATGGGGTGCCGCTCTACACCGACGCGCGGCACTACAGCAACGCCAGCATTCCGACGGTGCTGTACGGTGCAGGCCCGCGAACGATGCTTGAGGCCAATGCGCACCGTGCCGACGAGAAACTCAAGATCGACGACCTCGTGCTGGCGACCAATGTCGTGACGCTGGCTCTTTACGACATGCTCACCGGCAACGCCTGACCGTTTGTGGAGCAGGCGTTCGAGCAAGATGGAGAGGCGGTCCATCGGCTGCCTTTCCTGCCGGATATGGCACGGAACGCTGGCACTTCTCGCTTGCGTGGCTGGACTGCAGAGCTGCGTTGCCTTTCCCGAGCTGTCAGGATATCTCTATGGGACTGGAAACAGTGGCGTTTCCCAAATCTCCCAAAGCAGACTCTGTCCGGCTCGCGCCGACGACCGGGGTATTTTGTCTCGACCTGCTCAATAGGTGGCGTAGATAGCATGGCGAATGGTGACTGGCGGATTGGCGTGCTTTTTTCCAGCAGCGGAGTGACCGCTGCGGCCGAGATGGCTGAATCGAACGCGACACGCCTGGCAACCGAAGAGATAAACGCCGCCGGCGGTGTTCTGGGGCGACTGATCAAGCCTGTTTTTTATGATCCGGAATGTTCGGCCAAGAAGTACCAGGAACTTGCCGTTCGCCTCCTCGCCGAGGACGGGATCAAGATCATTTTTGGATGCTATATGTCGTCCGCCCGAAAAGCCGTCCTGCCGGAAATCGAAGCCTATCGCGGCATGCTGTTTTACCCGACCTTCTACGAGGGCTTCGAGTATTCAACGCGTTGCTTCTATACGGGTTCGTCGTCGAACCAGAATGCGGTCCAGCTCGCGCGCTATTTGATCGAGAACTATGGCACACGTTTCCTGCTGGTCGGCTCGAACTACGTGTTCCCCTACGAATACAACCGCGTCGTCATGGATCTGGTGACCAGGGCCAAGGGGACCATTCTCGACGAGATCTATGTGCCGGTCGAAGCGGTGCGTAAGGATTTCAACCGTGTCATCAAGCAGATCGCCAAGCTGAAACCCGACATCGTGGTCTCGACTGTTGTCGGCACAGGTGCAGTCATGCTCTACGAAGCCTACAAGGAAGCGGGCTTCGACGTAAAAACGATGCCGATTGCCAGCCTGACGACCACAGAAGCGGAAGTCGCTGAGATGGCACCGGCAATCGCTGCGGGACACCTGACTTCCGCGTCGTTCTTCGAAACGCTCGACACGCCTCAGGCGCAGCGGTTCGTTTCGGCCTACAAGCAACGGTTTGGCGACGATGCGCCTGTAACGGCGGGTGCCGAGGCTGCCTATTTTCAGGTCCACCTCTACGCCAAAGCCCTGGAACTGGCCGGCACGGACGAGCCGGAAGCGCTGGCCAAGCATCTCGCGGGGCTGGAGTTCGACGCGCCGCAAGGGCGGATACGCATTGACCCCGACAACCACCACACCGAACTGTGGTCACGTATTGGCCGTGTCAACGCGGAGGGCAAGTTTGACATCATCTGGCAGTCCGAGACGAGGATCAGGCCGGATCCCTACTTTGTCACGGCGTCATTCGATGATTGGATGAGCAAGCCCCACCAGCTGAAACGCAAGGCATAGCGGGTCGTTTTCGGTGCCAACCAAGATACTCCAGGATTTGAAGGGCTTGCGCGTCCAAGTCATCCATCCCCCAGATCAGGCGGGGCTGGCTCTGGTTGAGCATCTCAGGCGCATTGGCTGCAGCTGCGAGACGACCTGGCCTTTGCCCGATGCGATAAGCCCATCTGCGGTGGTGGTGCTCGTTTCAATCGAGCAGGAGAACCGCGACAAGATCCTGAGCCTGTTCCGGCCGGTTGAGCCGTCGGATCCGGCCCTGGTGGCGGTGGTGACCTATGAGGATCCAAGCACACTGCAGGTGGTGCTGGAATGCGGGGCGCTTGCGGTTATCGAGCGGCCGATCCGCCCGTTTGGCCTGCTGACCAATCTGACCATCGCGCGCGCGCTCTGGCTCGAGCGGCAGAATGCCAGCAAGCGTATCCGCAAGCTGGAGCGGAAGCTGGCCGGCAACAACCGCATCCTGCGCGCTAAGAATATTCTGATGGAAACGCAAGGGCTTAGCGAGCAGGATGCGTATGAGAACATTCGCCGGCAAGCGATGGCGAAACGCGTTCCGATGGACGATCTGGCGAGCGCGATAATCAACGCGCATGAGCTCTTGACGTTCAAGGATATACGTGACTAGTATGAAAAATAATTGACGCCGGGTGAAGCTTGGCGTCGATGCGGTGTGAGACAATGTGGTCCGCGCCGAGTGGCTATGTAGCCCGCAAGCTCCTTGTCGGAGTTGGCGGGCTTTTTTGTTTTTCGGCTTCCGACAAGGCCGTTGGCAGCCGTTGGTTCGATCTCTGCAGCACTTCTTGACGCTCGTTGGTCAGCGCATGCGAACGCGTGCGCGGCATCGCCTTTGCTCGGCGGCGGCTCACCTCGTTTCGGTCGGGTCTGCCACTTCCTGCCTGGAGGTCCTTACGATTGTAGAAGAACAAATGAATATATTATAAAAATAGTGAATCGTAGTTATTGATTTTCGTCTGTTATGGCGAAGAAATATATTTGAAGTCTTGTTAGTTGTAGAGAAGAAATATTTAGAAAACTGTTGATTATTATATTTTTCTAATACAGCCTGTAGTTGGTCGCGAATGGGGCGGCTTCACAAAAAATCAAACGCACAACGATGCGAACAGGAGGACCAATGAAGAACCATGATAGGCGTACGTTCCTGAAGGCGTCAGGCCTCGCGGCCGTCGGACTGGCCGCACCTGCAATCCTGCGTCTCGGCGACAAGGCCTGGGCAGCTGACGAGATTCCCGTCGGCATCATGTATTCGCTCACCGGGACCACAGCGATCGTCGAGAAATCGATGAACCAGTGCGCCCAGATGGCAATTGACGAAATCAACGCCAAGGGCGGTGTCCTTGGCCGCAAGCTGCGCGCGATCATCGAAGATCCGGCGTCCGAGCCGCGCATCTACAGCGAAAAGGCTCGCAAGCTCACGATCGAGGACCAGGTTCCGGTGATCTTCGGCTGTTATACCACCGCCAGCCGCAAGGCGGTGCTGCCGGTCGTCGAACGGCGCAAGGGCCTGCTCGTCTGGCCGACGTGGTATGAAGGCGAGGAGTGCTCCAAGAACGTGCTCTATGCCGGCTCGGCGGTGCCCAATCAGCAGCTGGAAAACTCGCTTCCTTGGCTGCAGAAGAGCCTGGGTAAGAACAAGGTGTTCATCGTCGGCTCCGACTATGCGTTCCCGCGCGGAATGGCCAAGACATCGAAGACGATCTGCGAAAAGATCGGCATGCAGGTGGTTGGCGACGAGTATCTGCCGCTCGGTCACACCGAGTGGGCATCGATGGTCTCCAAGATCGGCTCGAGTGGCGCCGATGTGATTTTCTCCAACGTGGTGGGCGACTCGATCGTCGCCTTCTATCGGGAGCTGCGCAACCAGGGCTACGACTTCGATAAGCTGCCGCTATGCGCCTCGACGACGACGGAGGTCGAGATCAAGGCGATGGGCCCGGAATACGCCCTCGGAAGCTATGTTTCGCTGCCCTATTTCCAGACTGTCGACACGCCCCAGAACAAGGTGTTCGTCGAAGCTTTCAAGGCTTATGCCGGCGCCGATGCCGTGACCCACGCCGCGATGGAGGCGGTCTATATCGGTGTCAATATGTGGGCGATGGCCGCGGAAAAGGCGGGCGACCTGGCGCCTGATGCGATCGTGGCAAGTGCCGGCGGGCTGTCTTTCGACGCACCCCAAGGCAAGGTCACCATCGACCCCGACAATCTGCACAGCTACCTGACGCCGCGTATCGGCAAGACCCGCGCGGACGGCCTTCTCGAAATCGTCGACCAGTACGCCGAACCGCTGGTGCCGCTGCCTTATTCCAGCGTCGGCGAGACGGCCGAGAAGCGGGTCTGCACGACAAGCGGGGCAACGCTCTAGTCCAGAACTGCCAGCTGTGCCGGCGCAGAATCCGCGCCGGCACGCCCCCGACCAACGCGGATGGAAGCGGCATGGAAACTTTTGTCATTGGCCTGAGCATTGCATCGATATTGTTCATGGTCGCCCTCGGCTTGGCGATCATCTATGGCACCATGAACGTCATCAATCTCGCCCATGGCGAGATGGTGATGATCGGCGCCTACACTACAGTGCTGGCAACCAAGCATCTCGGCTTCAACATCTATCTCTGCCTGCCACTGGCGTTCCTGGTGACGGCGACATTCGGATTGATCATCGAGCGTACCGTTGTGCGAAGGCTTTACGGCCGGCTGCTCGACACCTTGCTGGCGACGTGGGGCATCGCGCTTATCCTGCAGCAGTTGATCCGGATTCACTTCGGGCTCGGGCTGTTCGGTGTCGAGATCGACGGGCTTGGTTCGGATCTGCAGAACGTCCCAGTCCCCGCTGAATTGCAGCAGGCCTTTCAGCTCTTCGGCGCCAACATCCCGGTGTATCGGGCCTTTGTATTCGTCGCTGCACTGGCACTGGGCGCCATCACCTGGCTGGTGATGTACAGGACGCGTTTCGGTAGCCAATTGCGTGCTGTTTCGGTCGCCCGGAACACAGCCGCTGCCTGCGGTATCAACGACAAGCGAGTTAACATGCTGGCCTTCGCCTATGGTTCGGGCCTTGCCGGCATTGCCGGCGTTCTGGTGTCGGGGTTCAAGACCGTGTCGCCCGACATGGGCACGCCCTATGTAGTCGACGCCTTCCTCGTTGTTGTTGCCGGCGGTGTCGGCCATCTGCTCGGCACCTTCGCATCGGCAGGCATTCTCGGCGAGGTGCAGAGCTTCGTCGCAACCTGGGCAAACGACGTCTACGGACGAACGGTCCTGTTTGCCGTCGTGATCTTCATTCTCCTCTTCAAGCCTCAGGGCCTCTTCGTCACCAAGAGCCGCTGAGCTTGGCTGCAACATGGACGAGCGCATGACATACCGCACCGCTTCCATCATCGCCTACATCGTTTTCTTCGCCGTTGTGCTGGCGCTCCCGCTGGTGCTGAACAGCTTCTGGACCAACCGCGTCGCGATCTATCTGGTCTATTCGATCTGCGCGATCGGCATCAGCATGTCGTGGGGCTATGCCGGCATACTGAGCCTTGGCCAGGGCCTGTTCTTCGGCATGGGTTCGTACATGCTGGCGATGTCGCTAACCCTCGCCGTGCCGGAAAACAATCCGGTGCCCCAGCTCATGCTGCTCAACATGGAGCCCAATGCGGTTCGCGACCTGTGTTGCGTCACGACCGGCTCGTTCCTGTGGATCCCGTTCCGATCGGTTGCGGTCGGCATGATCGCGGGGATCGTAGTGCCTTGCATCCTGGCCGCGGCCATCGGCTACGTCATGTTTAAGCGACGCACGACAGGTGTCTATGTCAGCATCATCACGCTGGCCTTCGCTCTGATCGGGCAATTGCTCATCATCAACAACCAGCCGCTGACCGGCGGCTTCAACGGCCTGGCCGACCTTGCATTGCTGGACATCGGCGGTTTCGAGTTCGACCCCTATGGGCCGAGCGCCTACTATGCCGTGGCGTTTACGCTGATCGCGGTGATCCTGCTCGCCCGCTACATGCTGGCCGGACGCATTGGCCAGGTGCTTAAGGCAATTCGCGAAGACGAGGCGCGCGCCCGCTACCTCGGCTACGACGTCGAGAACTACAAGCTCTTCATATTCTGCGTCTCGGCCGGCGTCGCCGGCTTGGCCGGGATGCTGTTCACGCTCACCTCCGAGTTCGCAACGCCGTCGCTGATGGCGACATCGCTCAGCATCTCGATGGTGATCTGGGCCGCGACCGGCGGCCGTGCATCCCTGCTCGGGGCCTGCATCGGCGCTTTGATCGTTAATTTCGTCGGATCGCTCGCCAGCGAAAGCGCGACCTTCCAACCGGTGTGGCCGATTATCCTCGGGCTGCTGTTCGTCTTTGTCGTGCTGTTTATGCCGAACGGAATCGCGGGGATATTCAAGGCCTTCATCGAACGCTCCGGCAATGCCGACCAAGCCGAGCGCTTCGGCAAGTCCGAACTGTCCACAAGGGAGGCGTGATCGATGAATGCCGTCCATAGGCCATCGCAAGCAGCGACTGTGTCGACCGCTCCCATCCTGCGGACACAGAACCTGACTGTCCGTTTCGACGAGTTTCCCGCCGTGCGCGACGTCGACCTGTCGATCGCCGACGGCGAGCTCAGAGTAATCATCGGCGCCAATGGTGCCGGCAAGTCGACCTTGCTGGATCTATTGTGTGGCAAGATCTTGCCGTCTGAGGGTGAGATTTGGCTGCACGACCGCAACATCACCGGCATCGGTGAGGCTGCGATCGCCCGCAGTGGCGTCGGACGCAAATTCCAGACGCCGACAGTGTTCAAGGACATGACAGTGCTGGAAAACCTGCAGGTGGCGAGTAATCGCCGGGTCCGTGTCTTCCAGAACCTGTTCGAGCGGGTAAAATCAGGGCCGAACGACAAGGAGATTGCCGTTGCAGAGCGAACCGGTCTGCTGGGCTCGCTAAAGCGCAAGGCAGCTGAATTGTCGCATGGTCAACTGCAATGGCTTGAACTGGCGATGGTGCTGAGCCAGGACCCCAAGATCATCCTGCTTGACGAGCCCGCCGCTGGCATGACGGCGGCCGAGACCGACAAGACGGCCGAGCTGCTGCTCGATCTCGCCGGCGGGCATACGGTGCTGGTGATCGAACACGATATGGCGTTCGTCCGCCGCATCTGCCGGACAATCACGGTGATGCACCAGGGGGCAGTGCTTGCGGAAGGAACTGCCGAGGAAATCGAACGCAATCCCGCAGTGATCGAGGCCTATCTTGGATCGGCGACGCTCAGCCATGCTTAAGTTCAAAGACCTCAATGTGTTCTACGGAACCAGCCACATCATCCACGATCTCAACCTTGAAATTCGCAAGGGCGAGGTCTTCTGCATCATGGGGCGCAACGGCGTGGGCAAGACGACGCTGTTGCGCAGTTTGCTCGGCATCGACGTGCAGACCAAGGGAGCTATCGAGTTTGAGGGGACCGATATCACCCGCGATCTCACCTATCAGAGAGCGCGGCGCGGCATCGGCTACGTCCCGCAGGGCCGCGAGATCGTGCCCGGGCTCAGCGTGCTCGACAATATCTTGCTGGGCTGCAACGCCCGGGCGGATGGACAGACCTCGGTGCCGCCATTGGTCTGGACGCTGTTTCCTTTCCTGAAGGACCATCTCAATCGGCGCGGAACCAATCTTTCGGGCGGCCAGCAGCAGCAATTGGCGATTGCCCGTGCGCTCGCCACCGACCCGAGCGTCCTCGTTCTCGATGAGCCGACCGAGGGCATCCAGCCCAACATCGTCGAGCACATCGAACAAGCGATCGTGTCGCTCAATCAGGACTATGGTTTGACCATCATTGTCGTCGAGCAGAAAATACGCTTTGCGCGCACCGCTGCGCATCGATTTGCCATTCTCGAGAAGGGACAGATCGCGGCGGCTGGCGACACCACCGAACTCAGCAATGATCTGATCCACAAGCATATGGGCCTGTAACCGCGCGAGCGGCCAAAGGCCCGAACGTCAAGCGCAGAAAGGAATGTCGAGATGCTTCGAGTTGAGCGCGTACTGGGGAGCCGAAGCGATCCGGGTTTGCACGAGGCGATCCACCATCTCGAGCATCACCATGCGGTCGAGTTTGTCACCGTTGCGGTTAGCGATCTCGACCGGCGGCGGCTGATGGCGCGGACCGACAAGGGCGAGGAGGTGGCGATCACCTTGCCGCGCGAGCAGAAACTGCACGACGGTGCCGTGCTTGTTCTCGACGATCATCGCGCGGTCATCGTACGCGCCGGCGAGCAACGCTGGCTAAGGTTTTCGCCGCGTTCGGCCAACGATGCGCTGGAACTCGGCTACCACGCCGGCAATCTTCATTGGCGGGTGCGCTTCGATGGCGACGATCTACTGGTCGCCCAGGATGGACCTGCTTCGGTTTATGCCGCGCGCATCGCGCCTCTGCTGTCGGGCGGTCGGGTCGAGATGACCGAGGAGGCCGAATGACCATGTCGGCGACAAATCTGCTCGTTGCCCTGCAGCATGCCGATGGCCAGTTTCCCTCGGGCGGCTTTGCCTTTTCGCAAGGGCTCGAGGCGTCGTCGTCGCTGGCCGAACGCTTGGGCGCATTCGACTTCGCCAGCTTTGTCGATACCCAGATCCGCCATCGGTGGGCAAGTGCTGACCGTGTCGCGCTGGTGCGGGCATACAGGCTTGCCGGCGATCTCGACGCGCTTGCCGAACTCGACCGCGAGGTCGAGGCCTCTACCTTCGTGGAAGGGCTGCGGTCTGGCTCGCGGCGAAATGGTGCAGCCCTTTTGACCACGCATGGGCGCTTGGGAACCAAAGGGGCGACGGCCTATCGCTCAATCGTCCGCAATGGCAGCGCCTGCGGCCATCTCGCTGTCGTGCAGGGACTTTTGTGGCAGGCGCTCGGCATCGACGAGGCGACGGCAGTTGCAATCGGCGGCTACCAGATGGTCGCCTCTCTGGCGACGGCTGCTGTGCGGCTCGGCGTCGTCGGAGCCATCGACGCGCAGGCTGTGATCGCCCGGGCGCTGCCTGGGATCGAAAGCGCCGCACTCGAGACGATCGCCGAAGATGAGCCGCTGCGTTCCTTCACGCCGCTTTGCGAGATCGCGGTGGCTCTGCATGGCGCTTCCGGCCAGCGCCTGTTTTCGAATTGATGAGGAGCGCACGCCATGTTGCTGACCCCGACCGAACTTGAACGCCTGACGATCTACACGGCCGCAGAACTTGCGCGCAAACGCCGGGCCAAAGGCTTGTTGCTCAACTATCCCGAAGCAGTCGCGATCATCTCCGACGAGATCCTCGAGGGCGCGAGGGAAGGGCGCTCGGTTGCCGAGATGATGTCGTTTGGCTCCGCTATCCTGACCCAGGCCG
Organism: Aminobacter sp. 01T433; assembly: GCF_056398585.1. Classification (NCBI taxonomy): domain Bacteria; kingdom Pseudomonadati; phylum Pseudomonadota; class Alphaproteobacteria; order Hyphomicrobiales; family Phyllobacteriaceae; genus Aminobacter; species Aminobacter sp. 01T433. The sequence continues at coordinate 17,283 of NZ_JBFTPR010000028.1, read as the reverse complement.
AGGTCATGCCCGGCGTGGCTGCGATGCTGCCGATGCTGCAGATCGAGGCGACTTTCCGCGACGGCACCAAGCTGGTCACTGTGCATGAGCCGCTGCGGCCGGCCGCAGGTGCCGTTGCCGACGATCTCGAACCAGGCGCGATCATCACCGAAGAGGGCGAGATCGAACTCAACGCCGGCCGCCGCAAACTCACGCTCAAGGTCGTCAACACCGGCGACCGTCCGGTGCAGATTGGCAGCCACTATCATTTCTTCGAGGTCAACAAGGCGCTCGACTTCGACCGCGCGGCGGCCTTTGGCATGCGCCTCGACATCGCCGCGGGCACGGCGGTGCGTTTCGAGCCGGGGCAGGAGAAAGACGTTCCGCTCACCACCTTTGGCGGCCAGCAGCATCTTTCCGGCCTCAATGGGCTGTCGAACGGCTCGGCCAAAGATGCGGCGGTGAAGGCCGCTGCCCTTGATAATGCCCGCGCCCGCGGCTTCCGCGGCGCCTGAGGGAGGAACGATCATGGCAACACTGTCACGCCGCGACTATGCGGCAATGTATGGCCCGACTACCGGGGACGGCTTCCGTCTCGGCGACACCTCGCTCGTCGCTGTCGTTGAAAAGGACTTCGCCGTCTATGGCGACGAGTGCCTGCATGGCGGCGGCAAGACCTTGCGCGACGGAGCCGGGCTTGCCGCCGGCATCACCAGTGCCGAAGGCGCGCTCGACTTCCTGTTGTGCAACGTCACAGTGATCGATGCGGTCGTTGGCATCATCAAGGGCGATCTCGGCATCAGGGATGGCAAGATCGTTGGCATCGGCAAGGCCGGCAATCCAGCCATCATGGACGGCGTCGATCCGCGCCTGATTGTGTCGTCGGCAACCACCGTGCGCGATTGCGAGGGCCTGATCGCCACCGCCGGCGCGCTCGACGTGCATGTGCATTTCGACAGCGCTCAATTGTGCGATCATGCCATTGCCTCGGGCATCACCACAATGCTCGGCGGCTCGCTTGGGCCGATCACTGTCGGCATCGACTGCGGCGGGCCATTCAATGTCGGCAAGATGCTGCAGGCGGCGGAAGAGTGGCCCATCAATTTCGGCTTTCTCGGTCGCGGCAATTCGCACAAGCCGGCCTCGCTGGTCGAGCAGATCGAGACCGGTTGCCTTGGCCTCAAGCTGCACGAGGACTGGGGCACAATGCCGGCTTCGATCGACACCTGCCTGACGGTGGCCGACCAGCTCGATTTCCCTGTCCAGATCCATACCGACACGCTGAACGAGTCGGGTTTCCTCGAAGATACGCTTGCCGCCATCAACGGCCGCACCATCCACATGTACCACACCGAAGGTGCCGGCGGCGGCCATGCCCCCGACATCATTAGCGTCGCCGGCGTGCCGTGGTGCCTGCCGTCGTCGACCAACCCGACCAATCCCTACACAATCAACACCTTCGACGAACACCTCGACATGACGATGGTGTGCCATCACCTCAACCCGGCCATCCCCGAGGATGTCGCCTTTGCCGAAAGCCGCATCCGAGCCCAGACGATCGCCGCCGAGGACATCCTGCACGACATCGGTGCGATCTCGATGCTCGGCTCCGACAGCCAGGGCATGGGGCGCATCAACGAAGTGATCTGCCGCACTTGGCAGCTGGCCGACAAGATGAAGAAGCAGCGTGGCCGCCTGCCCGAGGAGGCGACACGCTTTGGCGACAACGAACGCATCAAGCGCTATGTCGCCAAATACACCATCAACGCTGCGCGTACCTTCGGCATCGCCGAACATGTCGGCTCGCTCGAGGACGGCAAGATGGCGGATATTGTCATCTGGCGCCCGGCCTTCTTCGGCATCAAGCCGGAATTGGTGATCAAGGGCGGCTTCATCGCCTGGGGCGCGATGGGCGATAGTGCCGCCTCGCTGATGACCTGCGAGCCGCTGTTGCTGCGCCCGCAATGGGGTGCGTTCGGGCGTGCCAAACAGGCGCTATCGGCCTGCTTCGTCAATCCGCTTGCCATCGACCGTGGCCTGGCCGCGACGCTCGACCTGAAGAAGGCGCTGCTGCCTTCCCGCGGCAATCGTGGGCTCACAAAGAAGGATATGCTGCGCAACGATGCCTGTCCCAACATCCGCGTCGATCCGCAGACCTTCGATGTCTTTGTCGACGGCGAACTGGCCACCTGCGAGCCGGCGCACGAACTGCCGCTGACCCAACGCTATATGCTGAGGTGATATTATGGACGTTAAGACTTCTTCCTTCGCACCGTCCCCCTCGCGTGTGGGCGCTGCCCGCATCGGTATCGGCGGCCCGGTCGGTTCCGGTAAGACGGCACTGATCGAGCGGCTGATCCCGGCCTTTGCCGAGCGCGGCGTGTCGCTGGCGATCGTCACCAACGATCTGGTGACCGCCGAGGATGCCGAGCGCATCCGCCGCACCGGGTTGATCGACCCGGCCCGTGTCGCAGCGGTCGAGGCCGGCGCCTGTCCCCACACTGTGATCCGCGAGGATCCGACACTCAACATCGCCGCCGCCGACGATCTGGAAGCGCTGTTTCCCGACGTCGAGCTGATCCTGATCGAGAGTGGCGGCGACAACCTCGCCTCGACCTTCTCACTCGATCTCGTCGACTGGTGGATGTTCGTGATCGACGTCGCCGGCGGTGACGACATTCCGCGTAAGAAGGGGCCGGGCGTGCTCAAATGTGACCTGCTGGTGGTCAACAAGATGGACCTGGCGCCGTATGTCGGCGTCGACCTCGAACGCATGACCGCCGAGGCGACCACTGTGCGGGCGGGCAAGCCGATGGCCGTCACCAACTGCCGCACTGGTGAGGGCGTCGCTGCGATCGCCGACCGCATCATTGCCAACGTGCTGTTCAGATGACCTCGCACTTTACCCAGCCACACCACCACGAGGTCCTGGAGCTGCCGCGCCTGGCCGGGGCGCGACGCGGCCGCTTCGAGCTAGCCTTCTCCCGTCATGGCGCGCGCACCCATTTGGGCCGCCAGTTCGTTTCGTACCCGTTTCACATGACGCGGCCGTTCGTGCTCGACGCGGCCATACCGTCGCTGCTGACTGTCTACCAGCAGTCCTCTTCGGGCGGCCTCTATCGTGCCGAGCAACTATCCAGCCGCTACGAACTGGGTCCGGCCGCGGCAGCCCATGTCACCACCCAGGCGGCGACCGTCGTGCATGATTGCCACGGCCAGCCGGCCCACCAAGCAACCGAGATTGACCTCGAAGAGGGCGCGTTCCTGGCCTTGACGCCTGATCCGCTGGTGCTGTTTCCCGGAGCATCTTGTTCAAGTACCACCCAGGCAAGGTTGGCGCCCGGCGCTGTGCTGTTTTTGTCGGACGCCTTTGCTTGTCATGACCCGGAAGGGCGCTTCCGCCTCTTCGACCGGCTGGGCGCGGACGTTGTTATTCGCGACGCCGCAGGCCGCCTGCTGGTGCGTGACAATCTAGAAGTCACAGGCGCGCAGCTCGCAGGGCCAGCGTCGCCCATTGCTTTCTGGCGGGTCGTTTCCAACTTCATGCTTCTCGGCGACCTCACCCGGCTTCCGACAGCGGAAGTGCTTGTCGCGCTGAACAACACGACATCAGCGGTCCTCGGCGTAACGGCGCTGGCCAACGGCGCGGGCTGGGGCATCCGTTGCTTGGCTGCGGATGCGGTGACCGCGCGCGGCATATTCGAAAGCCTTTTTGGGCTTGCCGTCGAGGCGGCTTTTGGCAAACCGCCCGTGCCACGGCGCAAGTGACAACCGCATTCGCATTGCAAACATTGAAAGGAAGCAGGTCATGAAAAGCAAATCGATCCTCAGGTCCGCGGCATTGGCCGCCTTCGCATTGGCACCAGGTCTCGCCAACGCCCATACCGGCCTCGGCCATGTCGACGGTTTTGCCCATGGCTTTGCCCATCCGCTTGGCGGGCTCGACCATGTCCTCGCCATGGTCATGGTCGGTCTGTTCGCGTCCCAACTGGGTGGCCGCTCCAGATGGCTCGTGCCGGCAAGCTTCGTTTCGGTGATGGTGCTCGGCGGGGCTCTTGGTCTTGCCGGCATCGCCGTGCCCTTCGTCGAGCTTGGCATTGGCCTGTCGATCGTCGTGCTTGGCGGGGTAGTCGCCTTCAATCAGCAGGCGAGCGTAGCTGTCGCCATGGCGCTGGTCGGCTTCTTTGCGGTCTTTCATGGCTATGCCCATGGCGCCGAGATGCCGGAGAGCGCCAGCGGTCTGGCTTACGGTGCTGGTTTTGTGCTGGCGACCGCGACACTGCATGCCTTGGGCCTCGGCTTCGGCTTGCTTCTCGACAGCAAGGGCGGGGCGAGGGGTTCGTTCATCATCCGCTTACTCGGCGGGCTTGCCGCGATGGCGGGCGTTGGCGTGGTGAGCGGTTTCGTTTGAGTTTCGGCCAAGCCGTCTGAGGCCGGCGCCAGGCGCGGTTATTTACGCCCGGCGAATGTGGGAGGTGCCCAATGACAGCAGCAGTTTCCCTACCTCGGCTTGAGTCCGCAAGGCCCGGCCCGAGGGCACGGATGGCTTCGGCTCCGGCCGCGGTCGCACCGCCACTGTGCCAGGATCCGCACGCGATCCGCGTGCCTGAAGAAAATGAGCTTCAGGCGTCCATCGGTCGCGAGGTGCGGGCCTGCCGCAAACGCCATGGCATGACCGCGACGGAGCTTGCGGGTGCTGCCGGTATTTCGGTCGGCATGATGTCGAAAATCGAAAACGGGATGATATCGGCATCGCTTACCACATTGCAGGCGCTGTCGCAGGCGCTCGGGGTTCCGCTCACCGCGCTGCTGCGACGCTTCGAGGAAGAGCGTAGCGCGGTGTTCGTCAAGGCCGGGGCAGGGGTCGGAGTGGAACGGCGCGGCACGCGGGCTGGTCATCAGTATAATTTGCTTGGCTACATCGGATCCGGCTCCAGCCCGGTTTCGGTCGAGCCCTACCTCATTACCCTCACCAGCGACACCGACACCTTCCCGTTGTTCCAGCACCTGGGAATGGAGTTCCTCTACCTGCTCGACGGCGAGATCACCTATCGCCATGGCAAGACGCTCTACCACATGAGGCCGGGCGACAGCCTGTTCTTCGATGCCGATACGCCGCACGGCCCCGAGCACCTGACGAGGCTGCCCATTCGCTTCCTGTCCATCATATCGTATCCGCAAGGCGTCGAGGACTGACTTCGCAGGATAGCCTGAGGTCGAAAACGCGCAAAGCCCAGAGCCGGCTAAGTAGGCTGGATCCGCATCAGCGACTTCCAAAAGCTCGCTTGCGCTCAGTCGTGCGCCCGTATTTTCATCCTATCGGGGAACAGCCACCCTCCAAGTTCATCATTTGCTCTCAATAGCCGCGGAGGCAAGGGCTGGAGAAGAGCAAAGAATGTTCAAAAACCCTTGCCAACGGCGAGCCTCCATACACGGCCCCTATGCTGCCCAGCAGCAATGGGGTGGACTGCGGATGGTCTGCTTCAGGATAAGCTGACGCGATAGCTGCCTTCGCTGTTACCTTGACTGAACAATGGCGTCGAGCTACTCAGGGGCGTCGCGAAAAACGGCCGTCTGGATGAGCATTCGCTCTCGGACGCCGTATACACGCCGACCGTGCAGCAGTGTGGTCGTCCAGCGTCTCCCAAAACTTTGGTCAGCGTTTTGAGCGCTGATGCAACACGTGGAGCGCAAAGCACATGACCAAAACTATTGGTATTATCGGCGCTGGCCTTGGCGGCCTAACACTCGCCCGCGTCCTGCATCTCAACGGGATCGAAGCGACCATCTTCGAGGCAGAGCCGTCGCCTCAAGCGAGGTCGCAGGGTGGGCTGCTTGATATCCATGAGCATAGCGGCCAGCCTGCCCTTAGCGCGGCGGGGCTGTATCATGACTTCTTGAAGCTTGTTCGACCAGCAGAGGATGCCAAGCGTGTCGTTGACAAGGACGGCACTATCCTTCTCGACGTGCCAGGAAATCCGTTGTCACAGCAGCCGGAAGTCGACAGGGGCGAACTCCGCACCATGCTCCTCAGCTCGCTGCCAGAGGCGACGATTTGCTGGGGTCGCAAGGCGACGTCCATCAAAGCAGTCGGAAACAGTCATGAAGCCATGTTTGCCGATGGCAGCTTATTCACCGCTGATCTCCTTGTCGGCGCCGATGGCGCTTGGTCAAAGGTGCGACCATTGTTGAGTGACACCGAGCCGCTATACTCCGGCACGTGCTTCCTTGAGATCGCGCATCCTGCTGGCGGCAATGGTGCTGACAGGCTCGCTGCGATTGTCGGCACTGGAACACTAATGGCAGTCGCGCCCGGCAAGGGCATTATCGCGCATCGCAACGCTGATAGCAGTATCTCTGGCTACGTAGCACTGAACAAACCGGAGGAATGGATCAGGTCAGTCGACTTCAGCGACCCTCGTGTCGGCCGAGAGGTCCTTGCGGCACAATTCGGTGGATGGGCGCCAGACCTCATCGACTTTGTCACTGCGAGCACCCTTGATCATCCAACGCTTCGCCCGATCTACGCATTGCCTGTCGGGCACGTATGGTTGCGCAAACCAGGGCTTACGCTTGTTGGCGACGCCGCGCATTTGATGTCCCCGTTCGCAGGCGAAGGCGCAAATCAGGCCATGTATGACGGCGCGGAGCTTGGCCGGGCGATCATTGCCAACCCAAGCGACAGAGAGGCAGCTTTGGCGATGTACGAGCATGAGCTGTTTGAGCGCACTCGCGGGGTTGCAGAAATATCAGCACAGAACTTAGGATTGTTCTTCGGAGATATGGCGCCACACAGCGTGGTCGAACTTATGAGGCCGAACACCGCTCATTCTCCGCACCGTCGAGTCAATTTGGATAGCAATGGCAAGGTTTCATCTGCAACCAAGTCGGCAAGCTTTTCATAGACTCTGGCGTGGTAGTCATCGATCCAGCTTCGCTCGCGCTCGGTGAGGTCGACCACATTGACCATCGTAAGGTCTATCGGCGCCAGTGTCAGCGATTCAAAGCGGCAGAAGCCCGGTCCCGCCTCGACCACCTCGACCTGGTTCTCGATACGCATGCCGAAAGCTGCAGCTTTGTAGTAGCCCGGTTCGATCGTCATGATGTTTCCGGGCTCCAGGCCAAAGAGGTTCGGCTTCTTTGCAAAGCGGTGTGGATACTCATGGATCAACAGATTGTGGCCTACTCCGTGGCCGGTCCCGTGGTCGTAGTCGAGCCCCAATTCCCAAAGGGGCAAGCGCGCCAGCGCGTCGAGCTGGTGACCGCAGGTGCCCACCGGGAACCGTGCCGTTAGCAGCGCAATGAACCCCTTCAGAACAGCTGTGTAGGCTCGTCTCATCTCTAGTGTCGGCGTTCCCAACATGAGCGTGCGGGTAACATCCGTGGTACCGGTAACATACTGGCCGCCCGAGTCGACCAGATACGGCGCGTCACGAGTGATGGCAGCGTTGGTCTCCGGCCGGGAGTGATAGTGACACATGGCGGCGTTCGGCCCTGCCGCAGAGATGGTCGCGAAACTGGCCTCCAGGAAATCGCTGCGCACCTCACGGAACGCAAGCAGCCGTTCTTCCGCTTCCATCTCGGTCAACGGCAGACCGGACTTCTCGCGCATGTCCAGTTCCTGCGACAACCAGGCGAGGAAATTGGTCAGCGCTACTCCATCCTCCAAGTGACAATCGCGAAAGCCTTGCAGCTCGATTGCATTCTTCTTCGCCTTGGCGATCGTCAGCGGGCTTGGGCCGGCAATGATGGCCCCGCCATGTCCCGATATCGCCAACTGAACGGACTTTGGCGCAAAGTCCAAGTCGACCGCTGCTCGCGCCGATGGGGCGAGCTCAGCGATGTGACCCAAAAACTGCTGCGGGTCGGATAGGGCAACGTCGTCTAGTTCGAAGTCCGAAAGTCTGTTGCCCAGCTTGCGACGATCGACAAACCAGTTCACACGCCCGACGGCATCCATCGTCAGGAAAGAATGCGGAACCGGGTTCATGGTGACGTCCGAGCCGCGCACGTTGAGCAGCCAGGCGATGTTGTCAGGCAGTGTCTCAACCAGAACGGTTGCGCCCATCTTCCGCAGTTGCGCTGCAATCTGCTGGCGCTTATCACGCGAGCTTTCGCCGGCGACGGCGACCCCCATCGGTCGGATGGAGCCGAGGGGTGGTGCAGGACGTTCAAGCCAGACGTTGTCGAAGACAGCCTCGTCAAGTTCGACAATTTCAGCGCCCTGTTCTGCGAGCGCGGCCTGGAGGCGGTCAAAGAGCGCGGCGTTGACCAGCATGGGATTGAGCCCGATGCGCCAGGTGTTGCCCGCGTTGTCGTGCAGCCATTGATCTAGCGGCTCATCATGCAGGTGTCGTATGCCGTAGATATCGAGATCTACTTCTTCCCGGACTTGGACCTGGTACCGCCCGTCGACGAAGATGAGCGCGCTGTCTTCGAGGATAAGTGCCATCCCCGCCGACCCGGTGAAACCGGAGATGTATTCGAGACAGTTATCGCGCTCAGCGGTTTCCTCGCTCTGATGCGCGTCGGTGCGTGGCACAATCAGGCCGTGCAAACCATCTTGTCTCATGCGGGTGCGAAGGCGTTCCACGCGCATGCGCTTGTTGCTGGCTGAGGCCATTCTCTGCTCCTCGTCGGTCGTATCAGGGTTTAAGCGGGCCGCCTTTGTCCGCAATCATCTTGATCAGTCGCGTCAGCACCGAGCCGGACTGGCGCAGACCGTCGTGTTCGAACTCGTTGGTGATCCAGTAGTCCAGATTGCCGACATGACGGGCGGTTGCGAGCGAAAGTTCCGCGTCGACATACATGTCGTCGTGGTAGATCGCAGCGGCCAGCGGGACGGCGTTCGATGCCAGCAGGGTAGTGTCGTAAAGCGAGCCCGCGGGCTTGCGCTGCGCCAGCGCCTCGGCGCCGGCCTTGAACGGGCGCATTGCGGCGATGTCATCGAACATCCAAGGGTACATCATCTCGCCGGTGAACAGCAGCGGCCGTGCGCTGGAGGCGAACGACGGCGGCCTGTGGCGCTCGGCGGCCCAGGCGGCGGGCGCCTCGCCGGTATAGATCGCTTCTTGGAGGACGGCAAAGAGCGGGCTGCCTTCGCTGGATGTGGCGTCGCATACGGTGCGGATGAACAGATCAGATAGGCCGGACGGGGCGGTATCGTCGAACGCCTCCTCCAGGATCCAGTGGGTGTTCTCGAAGCCGGACTGCATGCCGAAATCGAGACCCAGCATCTGGAAGCGTCGGGCCGTGAGTCTGTCATCTCCGGGCAATGCCGGCTTTGATTGCTCCAGCCGGTCAGCAATGTCGGCCACGCGGGCAACATTCTGCGGATAGCGCTTGTAGAACGCTGCGTTCTTGGCGGCGACGCGCTGATAGGTGAGTTGGTAAGTGTCGTCGGCGGTTGCGCCGAGACCCGGCAGCCCGCCGGTGATGTAGCAGGCGGACAAGCCCTCGGGCGCGCGACTAAGATAGGTCAATGTAAGGAACCCGCCATAGCTCTGGCCGAGCGTTTGCCAGCGCTTGCCGCCAAACACCGTCTTCCGCAAATGTTCGAAATCCGCGACGATGGAGCCGGCCAGAAACAGCTGGAGATGGTCGGCCGCTTCCTCGCCATCGGCAAACCTGACCATGGCATGCGACGTGACCGGACTGGATTGCCCCGTGCCTCGCTGGTCCGGAAGGACGACGCGGTGTGACTTCAATGCCTCCAGGAGCCAGCCCGGCGAGTCAGTCGTCGGGCGGGGCGACTTCCCGCCTGGGCCGCCTTGGAGGAACACGAGCAATGGCAGGTCCTGCGACTTGCGTGCGGGATCGACGACCTCACGTGCGAACAGCTGGATTGATGGGCCCTGAGGTTTCGACCAGTCAAGCGGCACGGGAACGACGTGATCGCGAATGTGCATTCCGGGGATGGTGTAGTCTGAGACGATCATGAGTGCTTAACGTACGCGTGGGTCCAGAAGGACATAAAGGACGTCGACAATGATATTGGCGACGACGATGAAAAGGCCGCCGAGCAGCACGACGCCGATGATGATCGGGCGGTCCTGGTTGTTGACAGCTTGCACCGCAAGCGCGCCGACACCCTGGAGCCCGAATACCTGTTCGATGACGATGGCGCCACCGAGAAGCAGCGCAATGTCGGATCCCAGTTGGGTGACCAGCGGCGTCAACGCCGCGCGCATGCCATGCTTCCAGACGACGGTACGCTCGGAAGCGCCCTTGGCGCGCGCCGTGCGAATATAATCCTCGCCCATGACCTCGAGCATTTGCCCGCGGGTGAGGCGCGCATAGACGGCAGCAATCGTCAGGGCGAGCGTCATCCACGGCAGGGCCATGTGCCAGGCCCAGATTAGAGGATCGCTGGTGAAGGCCTTGTATCCGCCTGCCGGAAACAACGTGAACCCGGCTTGGCGCGGCAGGAAGTACAGACAATAGAGCGCCATCATGCCAAGGACGAATGTCGGGAAGCTGAGGCCGACCAGGATGAAGGCCTGCCCGAGCCGGTCCCTGATCGTTCCTGGATGCCGAGCGGACATGACGCCGATCGGAATGCCGATGGCGAGCCACAGCACCACCGCGCCTATGACCAAGGAAAGCGTCGCCGGCACACGGCGCATTATGATCTTGGTCACCGGCTGCTGGTTTCTATAGGAGAAGCCGAGGTCGCCGGCTACCGCGTTGCCGAGGAAGCGCACATACTGCTCAGGCAACGGCCGGTCGAGGCCGAGATTCTTGCGGATTTGCACCAACTGGGCTTCGCTCGCCTTCTCACCGCCGATCATGGCAGCGGGGTCGCCGGGGGCTACGAAAAACAGGAGGAACACGAAGAGGCTGAGCGCCAACAAGACGCCAACGCCAAAGCCAATGCGGCGTAGGAGGAACTTGATCACGGTTTGCTCGCGGCCTTCTTTTGCCTTTTGAGATTTCGCACCATGCGCGAACTCTTAGGATCGAGCGCGTCACGCAGGCCGTCGCCCAAGATGTTGAAGGCAAGCGTCGTTAGCAGCAGGGCGAGGCCGGGCACGAACACCATCCACCAGGCTATGAGGTAGAGCGAATTGGACGAGGCGTCGGCCAGCATGCCGCCCCAGCTCGGCGTTGGCGGAATAATGCCCATGCCAAGGAACGACAGCGTCGCTTCGAAAACGATGGAGCTCGGGATCTGCATAGTGGTGTAGACGATGATTGGCACTGCAAGATTGGGCAGTATATCGACGACCATGATGGAAAGCGGTCCGGCGCCGAGGGCGCGGCTGGCCTGCACGAATTCCTGCCGGCTGAGGCTGATCACCTGGCCGCGTATGACGCGGGCCATCGGCGCCCAGCTGAAGAATACAATTACCGTAACGCTGAGCAGGATGCTGGGGCCCATGGCGGAAACAAGCGCCAGCGCACACAACAAAAAGGGCACGCTCATTACCAGGTCGATGACGCGACTGAGCATGATGTCGACCAGGCCGCCGAAATAGCCGGCGGTCACGCCCACTACGATGGCGACCAAGGAGGCTGCCAAGGATGCGAGCACCCCGACCAGCAGCGAGATGCGCGCACCGTAAGCAAGCCGAACTAGAACGTCACGGCCAAGTTGATCGCTGCCGAGCCAGAACTCAGCATTCGGCGCCACCGGGATACCAGCCGGCGTGAGCCCGGTTTCCCGAAACTGCTCAATCGGCGAATGGCCGGTCAGATGGGCGATCCACGGGGCAAGGGCTGCGAGCAAGATGACCAGGACGATGACAACGAGCGCCATCATGCTGGCGCGGTCGCGTCGCAGGCGGCGCAGCGTGAGGTCCAGTGCGCCGCGTTGAACGATGCCGGTCTCTTCGACAGATGTCTCGCTCATCGCGCAATCTCGCGTGTTTCTAGAAGCTTGCGGTCGGGTGGCACACTGAGTTTTGGTGGTGCATGCGAGGCACTGAGCAGCGAGCGGGTATATTCGTTTGCAGGGTTGCGGAAGATCGTTTCGCTGTCGGCCAACTCGACGATGCGCCCGGCCTGCATGACGGCGATGCGGTCGCACAGATGGCGGACGACAGTGAGGTCGTGCGAGATGAACAGATAGGTCAGCCCAAGTTCTTGCTGCAATTCGCGTAGCAAGTTTAGCACTTGGGCTTGGATCGAGACGTCGAGCGCCGAAACCGGCTCGTCACAAATGATTAGCGACGGATTGAGGGCCAAGGCGCGCGCAATGCCGATGCGCTGGCGTTGGCCACCTGAGAATTCCGCCGGGAAGCGATTATAGTGCTCGGGGTTCAGCCCGACCATTTCCATCAGCCTGCGAACCCGCGCCTTGCGCTCTTCGCCGCTTGCAACGCGATGCAGGCGGTATGGATCGCCGATGATCGAGCCCACGCGGCGACGCGGATTAAGCGAGCCGTATGGATCCTGGAAGACCACCTGCACCTGACGGCGCATTGCGCGCCATTCGTCCCGCGACAGCTTGCCCACGTCGCGTCCGAGGAGCTTGATCGACCCTCCGGTGGTCGGCGTCAAGCCGGCGATCGCACGGGCGAGGGTGGATTTGCCGCAGCCGCTTTCGCCGACGAGGCCGAGCGTCTCGCCACGCCACACCGTCAAGTCGATACCTTTTAGTACCTCAAGCTTGCGTCGTTCGCCGAAGAACCCGCCGACGTCGTAAGTCAGTTGCAGGTCGCGAACCTCGGCCACCTTCTCCGCTCTCAGCACCGGCGCCGAGTCCGGCGCAGGTCCTTTAGAACCGGCATCGCTCGGTGCGGCGTCTAGCCAGCACAGCGACTCCACCCCGTCACTGTAGAGGCGCAGTGGCGGTGCATCGGATGTGCAGCGCGGCATCGCTTGGTCGCAGCGGGGCGCAAACGCGCAGCCGCGTGGCGTCCCCAGGAGGCTCGGCGGCCGCCCCTTGATAGGCGTCAGCTTGGTGCCGGGCTGGTAGTTGGCGGGCGACGAGCGGCAGAGGCCCGAGGTATAGGGATGTGCGGGCGAGCGGAGGATACGATCCGCCGGGCCATATTCCATCCGGTTGCCGGCATACATGATCATGACATCGTCGGCGACGTTCGACAGAAGCCCGAGGTCGTGGGTGATCAGGATGATCGTCGTTCCCAGTTCGCGACGCATGCTGTCGAGTAGCTCGATGATCTGCGCCTGCACTGTGACGTCGAGCGCGGTCGTCGGCTCGTCGGCAATGACAAGTGCTGGCTTCAGGATCAGCGCCATGGCGATCATGACGCGCTGGCGCATGCCCCCGGAAAACTGGTGCGGATAGTCGTCGACCCGCGACTGCGGGTTGGGAATGCCTACCTTGCCGAGCATTTCGATCACGCGCGCTCGTGCCTGCGTCCGGGAAACCTTCTCGTGCAAGTGCAGCGCCTCTGCGATCTGCGCGCCGATGGTGAAATAGGGATGCAGGCTCGACAGCGGATCCTGGAAGATCATGGCGATCTTGCCGCCGCGCAACTGGCGCATGTCCGATTGCGACATGCCGACGAGATTGCGGCCCTCAAACAGCACTTCGCCGCTGACCTCGGCAGAGGGCGCCAATCCCATGATGGACTGGGTCAGGACGCTCTTGCCCGAACCGGATTCGCCGGCGATGCCGAATATCGTTCCCGGTCGTACAGAAAACGACACGTTGCGCACGGCCTGCACAACGCCATCTTCGGTCGGGATCTCAACCCGGAGATTGCGGACTTCCAGAACAGCCAAAATAAAGCCTCGCGCGGACTTTTCGGAGCCAAATGCCGCGCCGCCCTAGCGGCGCGGCGATCAATGTGGTGCGGTTAGCGATCGAGCCAGATGTTGGTCCAGTCGCCTTCCACGCCGAGCGCGTAGGGTTGGTAGTTCTTGACGGCCTCGCTGCGGTAGCGCGGGTTCTTGTTGGCGATGAGCGGTACGACCGGCGCGTCGGCCATCACAATCTCGTCGACCTGGGCCCAGAGCTTGGCGGTGTCTTCAGGAGTGGTGGCGTTAATCGCCTGAGCAGCCACTTCGTTGGCTTTGGTATTGTTGTAGTCAGCGTAGTTGTACTTCTGGTGCGTGCCGTCGAACGTAAACTGCGGCTGGAAGACTGAGCGCGCAGCTCCGCCGACCCAATCCGGCGTCCAACCTACCGGGGCAATATCCCAAGTGCCGGCCTTGATGTTACTCTCACTGGTCAGATATTTCGAGTAATAGTCCGCCGCAGTGACCGGGGTCAGCTCCAGCTTGATGCCGGCGCGTTCCATGCTGGCCTGGATTGTCGCGGCGGTAGCGACTTCAAGGTCCTTGTTGCGGTAGGGCATTTTCAGGGTGATCCCGTTCGGGAACCCGGCCTCGGCCAGAAGCGCCTTCGCCTTCTCAGGGTCGCCCTTGGAGTCCTTCGAGGGGTAGAGGTCGAACTTGTGGTGGCCGAGAAGGCCCGTGCCGAAGATGCCGTGCACCGGCTCTGCGACAGTTGAACCGCCCCACTGCTGGACGATCGCCGACTTGTCGACGGCATACTGCAGGGCTTGGCGGACACGCAGGTCCTTGAGCGCGCCGTTGTTGTTGTTCGACTGGGTATTGATGGTGATGAAGTTGGTGTTGCCCGCCGACAGCGCGGTCAGTTTTTCGTCGCCCTGCGCGGTCAGTGTCGAAAGGATCGCGGTTGGCACGTTGATGTCATAGGCAAGATCCGCGTCGCCAGACTGCAGCTGCTGCATGATGGCGTCAGCCTGCAGACCCATCGTGATCTCGATCTCGTCCACATATGCCTTGCGAAACGGGTCGGTCTCTGCGTTCCAGGCCGGATTGCGCACCAGCTTCAGCAAGGTGTCGGGGGTGTATTCGCCGATCGTATAGGGTGCGACCGAGACGTAGTTGGCGCGGTATTCCGGGCTGTCTGGGAGATACTCCAGCGCCTCGACCGGTACGGGAGCGGCGTTCTGCAGCGAAAGCATATAAATGAAGTCGCCGGCGCGTTCCTTCAACTTGATGACGATGGTCTGCTCGTCGGGCGTCGAAATGCCGGAGACGGAATTGTCCTCGATGTATTTCTTGATGGCAGCGGCGGTGGGTTCGACCTTGGCAAACCCGTCGCAGAATTCAGCGAAGCCAGCGATCAGGCCGGTGTAATAGCTCAATGTGGCCGGCTGCAGATGCGGATTGCACATCTTCTTGATGCCACGCTCCATGTCCGCAGCCACCAGCGCGCGCGATCCTGCCGGTGCATTCCACATCACGTTCGGACGCAGCTTGAACGTATAGGTCAGTCCCTCGTCGGTAGGCTGGGGGACTTCAGCTGCCAAATCGCCAACGGGCCGCATAGCTACGTCGGGATCGTTTGAGGCTTCGTAGCTGATCAGTTGGCGGGAAATGGCGCGCGCCAGATTGTTCGTGTTGACCATGGCTCCGGCCATCGGGTCGATGTGGTCGGGCTCGCCGGTCGCAAGGATGCGGAGGGTGCCGCCCTTGACCGCTTCCTGTGCAGAACCTGCAACAACACCAAACATCATCGTGGATGACGTCAAGGCAATCAGAAACGCAGAAATCCCAGATGTACGCACGCTTTCCTCCCTGCTGTGCTGAACACTCCTTCTTGGTCATAAGCATGATTTTTTAGTTTGGCTATAATTTTTTTACCTCGCTTCCCAGAAAGCCATTGGAGCAGATAAGATGGGCATGAAATGGAACGAAAGGAGCAGTGGCGCGGACTTTCCGCGCCATAAGTTGGCATGCCAGAGAAGAAGAATAAGAATACAGCGCCGATCGAAGAGCCGAACGCCGGTGCGGCCGCTGTCGGCGCAAAGATCAGGCGTCGCCGGCGCGAAATGGAGCTGACTCTTCAAGAGGTTGCCGACCAAGTGCAGCTTTCCGTGGGTTTCCTCTCGCAGGTCGAGCGCGGACAGTCGACGCCGTCGCTTTCTTCGCTATGCGCCATTGCTCAGGCCTTGGACTCACCTGTTGATGCATTCGTGATCTCGCCCCGGCGCGCGGGCGTAGTTTCTCGCGCTGGCGAACGGGAACGGTTCAACCTTGGCGACGAAAACCGGACCTACGAACTGCTGGGCATGGGCTTTCCGGGTGCAAAATTGAACGGGTGCGTTGTTCGTCGGACGCCAGGCAAGGTGACGGAAGTCATGCGCGCCGACGGCGAAGAGATCGCATATGTTCTTCAG
Source organism: Aminobacter sp. 01T433 (assembly GCF_056398585.1). NCBI lineage: Bacteria > Pseudomonadati > Pseudomonadota > Alphaproteobacteria > Hyphomicrobiales > Phyllobacteriaceae > Aminobacter > Aminobacter sp. 01T433. The sequence continues at coordinate 1,183 of NZ_JBFTPR010000028.1, read as the reverse complement.
GGGACGGTTCTTTACGAGATCGACGGCGAGCGACACATCCTGAAGTCGGGAGACTCGATACATTTCAAGGCGGACCGGCCGCATCGAACGGCTGCACTGGGCGATGAGGATGCTGTCGAACTCTACGTCAGCACGATGTCATTTTTCACCTGACAGAGACGGTCTGGCGAGTGCAGCTGGAGTTTCCCAGGTATAAAATTGTACCGTTACTGTCTATCTCTGTCGTGCAATGCGCGTGACGGCGAGACCTGACGCAGCCAGATTTTGAGTGGTGGGCTGGGCCTGCGGGGGGACTTTGCCGGTCATCTTCCCGTTCCCCTCAGCCGGCGACGTCGATGCCCCTGAGCAGGCCCCTTGTCCTAGCGGTACGCGGCATTGCGACGCCTATGCAACTTAGACAAATCTGCGAGAAACCTGTTAGGTCGATCAATGATTTGTGGATGCTGCGACGGGAGGTAAAGTTGAAAACCACGCCGGTCGGTGGCCACGCGATACACCACCGCGTGCCCCAAACCCGGCGCGCTTCGCAATGGTGCTCTATTGTCCTTCTGTCTACGGACAATCATGCTCGCCGGCCCTATTTTCCCAGAAATATCTGTTTCCAGTCGGCCTTCATGTCCACGACCGTCCAATTGTTGACAGCGGCGGCATCGAGCGCCTTGTCCAGGTGGCCGAATTCGCTTTTTCGGTCGTAGGCATACTCGCGCTCGGCATCAGTGTGGTGAACGATCAAGCCGAACCTTGGACCGTCGGTGAGCGTCGTCCATTGAAGCATTTCGAGGTCACCGTCCGAATTGCCGAAGGCCGCGATCGGGCGGCGGCCGATCTGCTCGTTGATGCCAACCGGCTTGCCAGCCTTGTCGTCGATGAAGTTGACCTCAGGCAGCCGAAACAGAGTTGGCGCGCCGTCCTTCATCTCGAATCTCGTCTTGATCGACGACCCGACAACCTGTTCTGGGGGAACACCATAGATCTTTTCGGACCAGGGACGCATGAACTCTATGCCGCCGCCCGAGACGATGAATGTCTTGAAACCGTTGGCGCGTAGATAGGCGAGCAATTCGAGCATCGGCTGGTAGACGAGTTCGGTGTAGGGGCGCTTGAACCGACCATCACGCGCGGTCGCGATCCAATCGGTAACGATCTTTTGGAACTCGTCGCTGGTCATCCCGGCGTGCGTCGC
>NZ_JBFTPR010000027.1:0-41844 GCF_056398585.1 Aminobacter sp. 01T433 | reverse complement strand
ATATATTCTTCCATGGCTGTTCTCCCTTAGATGCTTGGGCCTGACGTCCAGTCGTGAGCCCGTACTTCCATCTTATCGGGGAACAGCCACCCTCCAAGGTTATGATTGGTTCCAGGGTGCATCGCTCCCGCGATTACCCCATGTGGACGGATTTCCTCAAAAGCGACTTCTGACAGTCGCACCATGGCACGCGATGCCGGGAGCGGAGACCGTCCACCTCAGAACCAATGTTCAGTCCGTCCACATCACTTTCGGCGTATACGAATTGCAGGCTCTATTTTTCCACCAATAGGCGAAACAATGCTCTGACGTACCACTAGTTCGCCCGCAACGCGTTGGCGCGAAGCTGGATTGGGAGCCGGTCATGGCGGTAACTCGTTCTACCCCAGATAACATGCCAATCTCGGGTGCCAGCCAAAGCGGCGATTCCACTGGCGGTGAGGCGCATCTTGCATTGGTGCCTACATGGCTTCCGTTCGGCCTTCCAGCCGATCCAACGGGTTCGCTGCTACTCGGCACAGGACAGAACTCGGCTGGCAGCGGTGGCGATGGCGTCAGTATCGGGGTCATCAGCGCTACGCCCACCGCAGTCTTCTCGCCTTCGAACGCGGCGCTCGCCTTGGCTGGCTCCTCAGCCGACGCTGAGCAGACCAACCAAGCACTGGTCAACCAGCATTCCGCCGAAATGGCAGGAGTTGGCGGCAATGGCGGCAACGGGAATGTCGTGATCGGTGGAGATACCGGTGGACACGCCGGGAGCGGCGGCAGCGGCATATTTTATGGAGCGCTCGTCAGTTCCGATGTTGGAGTTTTCACCCCGGTGAACACCGCCGTGGCAGCTGGGCCTGACTCGACAGCGACAGCACACCAGACGAACAATGCCGTACTCCTGCAGGGCGGCACCCAGATTTCGGGCGTTGGTGGATCCGGAGGAGACCATAACTTCGCTGGCGGCTACGGGCCGGGAGGCGGTGCAGCCTCGCTCGTCTTCACCGGCGACAATCACGCCGGTGCAGGTGGCAACGGTACGTTCTTCGGTTCGCTTGTCGACGTGAACGTAGCAATCTACTCACCCATCAACATTGCTATTGCGGGGGCTGGCGGCACCGCCCATGCCGATCAGTCAAACAACGTCCTCTTCAGCCAGGGCTCAACGCAGATCGCAGGCGTCGGTGGCGCTGGCGGAAGCTTCAATATGGCGTCGGACACAATTTTCACGGGCGGCGGCACGACCGGGTCGGGCGGCGACGGCCATTCCGTTGGGAGTATGGTCGGCGTCAATGTGGGATATTTCGAGCCGGTCAACATCGCCGTTCCCGCCGGCGGCACGGCTGAAGCCCAGCAGGTCGACCATGTCTTGTACGACCAGCATAGTCTCCAGATGGCAGGGGTCGGCGGTACCGCCGGCCACTTCAATGTCGTCGACCCCACCCACGCCGATCTGGTCCATGATCTGCTCGTTCATGCCTAGCTAGCACGAGTTCACTTCCCCTCGCGTATCCATTCCCAGTTTCTCGTCATCGTCGCCTCCATTCCAAACATATGGATGGGGGGGCGAAACCGATGCGCGAACGGAACGCAGTTCCAGTTCTGTCGACGTGTCATGCAGACAAAATGGAGCCACCCGAACGGACGTGACCGATCTTGTAGCTAGTCGCGCTGGGGCCCGCATTCCACACTGGGCGGGCAGCCTCTGGTGTCTTTCCGGGCAACACTCGGCGGGGGCTGGAAAGGAGCAACATCATGCCTATCCCCACACTGTCCGACACCATCCAACTTGATGACCCACATGCCGGAAATGCCAGCGCCGGCAATGGCGGCGACGGATACAGCAACGGCAATATTACTTACAACCCCGTCGCATATGTCGCCAACGTCCAGACCGTAACGGGCGCGGACGTCGACGTGCACAATGGCGACCATGTCGCAGATTGGGCAACATGGGATGCTGGCTTCGGCGGGCACGGTGGTGAAGCTGAAGCGGAAAACGCCACCCTTTCGACCCTTACGAACAATGGCTCCGGCGGCGCCGGCGGCAGCTCCACTTCCAACGGCAGCTTGGGTTCAACAAGCGGTGCTGATGTAGCGGCAGTGAGTGCCGACACCACCGCCACCCAGACCACGACCCTTCTGGCGGATCAGCATGCCACCATCATCGCCGGCATGGGCGGCAATGGCGGTGCCGGCAGCATGGCGCGGGGAGGGGATATCTCTTCCGCTCTCGTGCATACCGACCCCAGCACCACTACCACTACCAATACCACTACAGATACAGATACAGCGACGAACTCGATCGCCGACAGTTTCAATTTTAATCACGATGTCGATTTCACCCATTTGCCGGTGTGATGCAGTCCCGGCTTTGGATCGGCGGCCCGCGCCGCCGATCCGGTTTTGCAGAGCCTCGACCGCCAGACGAAGAGCGCCAAGAGACGCCCGCTTTGGGTTCACGTGATGAGGACATTGTTCACACAACCTCTCCGCTCGGCGACGCCGCTGGAAACCGCTTTGCGGGCGTGCCTTCGTTCGTTCGGCTTGGTCTTCGTGTTCAGTTGCGGCTACAATCTCTTTCTTCTCGCCCCTTCGATCTACCTGCTCCAAATCTATGACCGCGTGTTGTCGAGCCGGAGCGTGGACACGCTGATCATGATCACTCTGATCATGGCGGTGGCGGTGGTGGTCGGATCGTTGCTCGACGTCGTTCGTCGGGCCGCTCTTTCGCGCATAGCCAGTTGGCTCGACCATCGGCTGCGCCCGATCGTGCTTGCGGCGGCATTCGAATACGCGGCCCGCTCCGATCCGGGCAAGGCAATGGAGTCGTACCGGAATCTCGCTTCTATCCGGCAGTTCCTGGAATCCCCCGCGAGTGTGCTCCTTTTCGATGTTTTCTGGGCACCGATATTTTTGCTGCTCCTGTTCATGGTCCACCCTTTGCTTGGAATGATCGGTCTTGGCAGCGCGCTGCTGCTTCTGTTTTTTGCCCTCACCATGGAATGGGCGACGCGGGCGCCGACCGCGAGCGCGAATCTCGCACATGCGACGAGCTACGCCCGGCTCGGGACCGCGCTCAAAAACATTCAGATCGTGCGCGCCATGGGCATGCAGGAAGGCGCTGCGCGCTTTGTCTACAAGGACGCCGTGAGTGCGAGGATTGCACAGGACACGGTATCGAGACGGGCGGAAGTCATTCAGGCACTGTCGAAATCTACACGGACATTGACGCAGATCCTGATGATGGGGGCAGCCACCTGGCTGGTGCTTTGGGACAATAGCAACCCGGGCATCATTTTTGTCGCCAGCCTGTTGCTTGGACGTGGTCTGGCCCCGGTAGAGGGCGCGATCGGCACCTGGAGGGCATTCGCTTTCGCTCGCAATGCTTGCGAGCAACTCAATCAGATGCTTGTCGCGGTTGCTCCTGATCCTGGTGTTCGGGAGACGGCCTTGCTCAACCCGATGGGCGACCTTGTGCTCGACAATGTCGGTTTTGCCTCGCCTGTTTCGGGTAAGCGGGTTCTCCAAGGCGTTTCAATGCGCCTGATCGGCGGCGATTGCGTTGCCTTGATAGGCCCTTCGGGTTCCGGAAAGTCCACGCTGGGGCGCATCATTGCCGGCGTTTCGCGGCCGAACGAAGGGCTCGCCTTGCTTGACGGGCTGGAACTTTCGACCTTGCGATGCTCCGCAGACGCGCGCCGTATCGGCTACCTTCCCCAAGACATCGATCTCTTCGGAGGCGCAATCAGGGATGTCATTGGACGCCTTGATGGCGGCGACCCGAAAAAAGTCATCGAAGCAGCCAAGCTCGTGGGCTTGCACGACACGATAATGGGCTTGCCACAAGGTTACGAAACGGATGTCGGCGAAGGCGGAACCGCGCTGCTTCGGGCACAGAGACAACAACTCGGCCTGGCTCGAGCCGTCTACGGCAATCCGAGCCTCGTGGTCCTTGATGATCCCAATTCGAGTCTGGACTATCGCGGAGAGCGCATTCTGTTCGAGACCATTGAGCGGTTGAAGTCCAGACGAGTGACCGTCGTGGTCATCACTCATCGGATGGGTATCCTGCCGATCACCAACAAGATCGCGATCCTGAGGAACGGAACGCTCAACGCGTTCGGCGATAGTGAGAAGATATTCGATGCCCATCTTCGCCCGCCGCCGCAACTCGAACAAGGCCTGAAGGCCGGCTAATGACCTTAACCTCGCCAACCTCAGTTGTCCCTCTGGCCGGCAGCGCTGAAGCACTGCGGAGATCGCGAGCCGTTCGGGTTCCGAACCCCGTAAGCTATGCACCAAACGGCGATCAATTCGGGGGGTATGCGGAATTTGCGCCAGCGCCGCCGAAGCCGAGGCTTCGCGCCGTCGCCTGGACGGGTAACCTGCTTATTGGCTGTTTCGTGTTGGGACTGGGAATCTGGTCGGTTTTGGCCCCCCTCAAGAGTGCGGCAATCGCATCCGGAATTGTCGAGCCGGAATCGAGCCGCAAGACCATCCAGCATCTGGAAGGCGGGATCGTTCGACAGATACTCGTCAAGAATGGCGATGTGGTTTCTTCGGGACAGGTCCTGATAAAGCTGGACGACGTGAAGCCACGTTCGGAAAGCAACAGTCTGAGCGGGCAGTTCTGGGATGCCAAGATACGTCAAGCACGGTTGCTTTCCGAGCAGGGCGAAAAAGACCACGTCGTCGTCTCGGAGGAAATACAGGCTGCGGCGAGCACCCACCCGGCAATCCAGGCGATCCTGGCAGGGCAACAAAAGATCTTCGAAACGCGGCTACAGGTCACGCGATCGCAGATCCGGCTGATCCAGGAAAAGATGGCTGAAATCCAACAGGAGATCGTCGGGCTTCAAGCGCGGCAGGTCGCGCTGTCGACCAGGGCCGACATCGCGCGGAAGGAGCTAAATACCGTCACCGATCTCGTCGCCAAGAAGCTCGAAAGGCAAGGCCGCCTTTTTGATCTCATGCGCGAAAGTGCGAACGTCGACGACCTGCACGGCGAAACGGCCGCTCAGATCGCTCGCGCCGAAGAGACCATCAGCGAAGCGCAGGCTGATCTTTTGAAGTTTGAAAGCGGCCGTCAAAATGAGATCGCGCAGAGCCTTCGGGACACCGAGAGTCAGCTATTGCAGCTCGAAGAGCGAATGCGAGCCGCCGATGATCAACTTGCCAGGACCGAGATCAGAGCCTCCGAGGATGGGGTGATTACCGATCTTCGCATTCACACGACGGGTGGGGTGGTGGGCGCAGGCGAGCCGCTTCTTGACCTCGTGCCGAAAGAGGGCCGTCTCATCGTTACCGCGCACATCAGGCCGGAGGACATTAATGTCGTGCATGTCGGATTGCCGGCCAAAGTCCACCTCTTGCCTTACGATCAGCGGCGGGTTCCGCTCATTTCCGGTACGGTCACTTACGTTTCTGCTGATCGCCTCGTGGATAAGCAGACCGGCCAATCCTACTATGCGGCAACGATCCGTGTTTCGGATGAACAACTGGCTGCGATGACGGATGTGAGGTTGGTGCCTGGAATGCCTGCGCAGGCGTTGATCGAGACCGGTCAAAGCACCGTGGCACTCTATGCGCTAAGGCCGATACTCGATAGTTTCAACAGGTCTTTCCGCGAGGATTGATCAGGTCCACTAAGCCATCGACGAAACCAGGGCAATGAGCAACCTGGTATGTCGCGCATGGCAACGGCGCACGCTGACATTCTTGGCGGCGCTGCCTATCTATGGTTGTTGTTCGAATCTTGCGCTGCTCTCTTGCCAAGCTGAATTACGATTTCGGTTCTATTCTGGACCCGCAGCTTCCGCATGATGTGCTGGATGTGCATTTTCACAGTGTTTTCGGAGATATTCACGTTGGCTGCGATGACCTTGTTCGAATGACCGAGCAGCAACTGCGCGAGAACGTCCTCCTCCCGATGGGTAAAACCTGAGGCGGTGTCAAGAACGTCAATGCTTTCCGGGGCGTAGGTATGTCCGTTGACGTATGTCTCGAGCCCAGCTGGCTCCTCGACATGCGTGCCCCTGGGATGCGGGCAATACACGCCGCCTGCTAGGACAAGGCGAACCCCTGCAAGGGCGACGTCAAGGGACAGCGAAGTGGTGAAGAAGCCTGCGACGCCCATCCGCAGCGCCTGCACGGCCATGCACGGGTCGTCGGCATTCGACAGGAGTGCAATCTCGGCTTGTGGGAAGGCTTCTTGCACCGCGGCGAGATCGTCGCGCAGCTTAGGATCTTCGATACTTCTCGATCCCATGTAGAAACCAACGATGCGAACGTCCATGCCGCATGCACTGAACAAGCTGTCGACCGACTCCATCTCGACAAAATCCCATCCGGGGAATTCAGCTTTGAGGAGCCTGACGATCGAAGTTCTTGCGAGTGCGTGGTTTCCTATCACGATCATAGCGCATGGGCTATGCGAGGAATGGCGGGGCATTATGCTCCCCCCTTGTTGGCACCCTGAGACACACAAACAAGCTCGCGAATGTATCACGTCCACCTGTTTGGTCACAGCGAAATAATTGGCGAATGTAAAAGCATTCAATGGCCAAGAAGCATCTAAAAGAATGATTTTTCTGGAAAGTCTATCCGAAAGTTACATGTGCATGGAAGGCAATGCCGGCAAGTTCAGGTATTGATCCTGAACGAATTTGGTTTCAGTCTTTCAATATCGCAGTCGCTGACGCGACGAGGCCGGTATGATTTTGTTCAAGGGTATCCACTACCCTGGGGATGTGATCAGATATGCGGTATTCTTCGATGTTCGCTATCACGCGCATGTGAAGCGTCCTGAGATTGAGCCTCACAGGAGGCGTCGGTTCGACACCGTGTTTTGGTCCGGTAGGGCGTCAGGCCTTGGGTCTGCGGCAGAAGCTGCAGGCCGACAACGTCGGCGAGATGCCGAGGAAGTTGTTCATGGTTTTTCGTAGTGGCAGGGTTTGAACGTCGCGTCCCCCCGATCAATTCAGCCGCTACCTCGGATTGTAAAACCCATTGCGGAAACGGTGACCGCGGCGTCCAGGCCGGCCCGGCAGAGCTGGCCGCTTACTCTTACCATCATCATTTTGTATACAAAACTAAAGCCATATGTTGACAAGAATGTATTTTAGGCTTTCCCTTACGTCATCCGAGCTGCACAAAACAGGGAACACCGCGCCGGATGCCAAAAATGGGGAGTGACATGATCAACAGACGCTCGACATTGAAATCGTTGGCGCTCGGCGCCGTCTCGGTATTGGCAATTGCAACCGGAACCAGTTTTCCGGCCCAGGCTGCAAACAAGGAACTCAAGATCGGCTTCGTCGGCGTGACCAGTGGTCCCGCCGCGGCCTGGGGCACATCCAACGTGCGCTCAATGCAGACACGCGCCGATTGGCTTAATGAAACCGGCGGCGTGAAAATTGGTGCTGACACCTACAACATCAATATCGTGACCTTCGATGACCAGAAGGACCCCAAGCGCGCCATCGCCGGCATGGAGAAAATGGCCCAGGAAGGTATCCACTATGTCGTCGGCCCGAATGTCGACGACGGCGCGGCCGCTGTCCGTCCGGTGGCGGAATCCAAGGGGATCATTTATTTCCCCTATGCCTTCCCGAAATCGCTCTATGTCCCGCCCGCTTCCAACGCCGTACTTGGCATGGTCGCCAACTACCAGTCCGGCCCGGCGATCTACAAATATCTGATGGAAAAGAAGGGGGTAAAGAAGATCGCCTTCATCGCTGCCAATGAGTCCGACCCGCTTAGCCAGCGTGACGGAGGCGTCGCAGCTGCCAAGGCGCTCGGCCTCGACGTCGTTGCCGAGACCGACACCTACCAGAACGACACGCGCGATTTTACGCCAGTTCTGACGCCGATCGTGCAATTGAAGCCGGACCTGCTCGTGCTTTCGGGGGTCGCCCCGGCCAATGCGCCGCTGCTCATCCGCGCAGCGCGCGAACTTGGTTATGAAGGCCTGATCTCGGCAGAGACGGCACAGGATGCGGGCGTGCTGCAGGAAGGTGCAGGCGAACTCGCCAACGGCTTCATCTCGGTCGGCGGCGCTTCCACGCCCGAAATCCGCACGCCGGTGATGGACGAGTTCATCGACCGCTACACCAAGAAGTTCGGCGAATACAACGACGAGTCCAACACCAAGGTCTATGCGCTCGAATACATCATCGAAACGCTGAAGGCGAACCCCAAGGCGATCGACAATGTCGACGAGTTCAAGAAGACCATGGACACGTTCTCGGCGCCCAATCCTTACGCCAAGGACGGCACACTGAAATATGTCGGCACGACTTCTTTTGGCCAGAAGCGCCAGGTTTCGGTGCCGATGGTGGTGACGGAGTTCGAGAACGGCGCGTTCAAGACGCTGTTCGTCGGCGAAGTGGACTGACGTTCGACGCAGCGCTTCAACCGAGGTTCGGGGCAAATCCCGGACCTCTTGCCGACCGGATTTGCCGTCATGGAACAGGTGATCGCCAACGGGCTCTATCTCGGTGCCCAATACGCATTGATCGCGCTCGGTCTGACGTTGATCTTTGCGCTGATGAACGTGCTCAACTTCGCCCATGGGCAGATGTATGTGATGGGTGGTTTCGTCACATATTCGATCTACGGCCAGCTCAAGCTGCCCTTCGCCGTTGCGCTGATCTGTTCGGGCGTGACACTCGCGATCATCGGCGCGCTGATGGAAAAGTTTCTCTTTCGCACGGTGATAAGACGCAGCAAGCGCGAAGAGAGCACGATGCTGCTCGCGGCAGCCACCGCATTCTTCCTCGATTCCGTCATCCTGCTCCTGTTCGGAGAAAAGCAGCGCGGCGTGCCCAAGATCATCAACGGTGTCTTCGTTTCCGACGGCTTGATCATGCCCTACGACCGCATGGTTGTCGGCGTGGTCGCCATCCTGATGATCGCCGCCTTCATGCTCTACATGCAATACAGCAGGCCCGGCCGCGCCATGCGTGCGCTGGCGCAGGACCGCATCGCCGCGCAACTGATGGGGGTGAATGTCAACCGCTATTCGATGCTCGGCTTTGCCCTGGGCGCGATGCTTGCGGGGATCGTCGGCGGGCTGCTGGTCAGCATTACCGGCATCAACTCAGGCATCGGCGGCCCGATCTCGATCAAGGCCTTCTTGATGGTAATGATCGGTGGCGCCGGTGTCGTCGGCGGCGCCATCGCCGGCGGCTTCATCTTGGGCATGATGGAGTCGGTCGGCCTCACCGTGCTGCGCGAATATGGCGACGTGACCTATCTCGTCATTTTCGCGCTTTTGATGGTCTTCCTCAGCATCCGCCCCAACGGGCTGATGGGCAAGCCGTGGGGTTGACGCGATGACGAGAGCCCCGACCACCAAGATCGTCTCGGCAGTCCTGTTCCTGCTGGTGCTCCTCGTTGGCGTGCCGCTTTTCATCAACGCCACAGGTCGCAGCGACCTCTATTACACGCTGACCTCGGTAGCACTTCTCAGCATCATTAGTGCGGGCGTTTGGATCACTTTCTACATCGGCCGTATCAATATCGGCCAGGGCGCCTATGCGCTGATGGGCGGTTATGTCTCGGCCATCCTCGTCATGAACTATGGCGTGTCCTTCTGGCTCACGCTGCCGATTGCCGGGCTGTTTTGTGCCGCGGCAAGCGTGCTCATCGGCTTGCCGATCCTGCGGCTGCGCGGTGTCTATTTCGCCATGGTGTCGCTGGTGTTGACCGAGGTTGCTCGCCTGCTCGCGCTCGCATTGCCCATCACCAACGGCGCCAAGGGCATCGTCAGCATACCCTTGCCGTCCGGCATCAGCCTTTTCGGCATCAAGCTGGTTCCAGATTTCGCCACGCTCGCCAACCCGCGTCTCGCCTTCTACATCGTCGCCGTGCTCTTGATGGCCCTGTGCTTCGCTGGGCTATATCGGCTCGTCCATTCGCGCATCGGCCAGCTCTGCCAGTCGCTTCAGCAAAATGAGGAACTCGCGTCCTCGATTGGCGTCAACATCGCCTATCTCCGCGTTGTCGCCTATGCCATCTCGTCCTTCCTGGGTGGCGTCGGTGGGGCGATGTTCGCCTCGATCTCGCAGTCGATCTACCCGTCGAGCTTCACCGTCGCCGACTCCGTCAACTTCATGCTCAACTGCTTCCTGGGCGGGCTGGGCTATGTGCTCGGACCGATGCTCGGGACCTTCGTTCTCTATTTCGGCTGGGACATGCTGTTCCAGACCGGGGAATACCAGCTCCTGATCTTCTCGACCGTGTTGATCGCGCTCATTCTGGTCCTGCCCAATGGCCTGCTCAGCTTGACCCTGCCGGCCAAGAGGAGCGCTTGAGGCCATGGCCGACATTCTCGAAATCTCCGGGCTCACCAAGCGTTTCGGCGGCCTCGTTGCGGTCAATGACGTATCGTTTGCGGTGGGCGAACGCGAGATCCTGTCCGTGATCGGACCGAACGGCGCCGGCAAGTCGACGCTGTTCAAGCTAATTGCCTCATTTCTTCGGCCGACCGACGGCGAGGTGCGTTTCAAGGGCGAACGGATTTCGGGGCTCGCGCCGCATATCGCGGCCCGTAAAGGCGTGGTGCGCACCTTCCAGGAAACCACGATCTTCAAGAGCATGACCGTGCGCGACAATGTCGTGACCGCCCATCACCTGCGCTCGCGCGCCAGCCTCGCAGGCTTTTATCTCGGCAGCGCCGCCGCCCGCCAGGATTTGGAAGCATTCGGCGAATCGGCGGACGAGATCCTCGCCTTCCTCGGCCTCGCGCCCATGCGAAACGAGGTCGCCAGCACCTTGCCCCACGGCCACCTAAGGGCGCTCGGCATCGCCATCGGACTGGCCACTAACCCGTCGGTGATCCTGCTAGACGAACCGTTCGCCGGCATGAACCATGACGAGACCAAGCGCGCGGTCGAGATGGTGCGAAAGCTACGCGGACGCGGCATCACCGTGCTGCTGGTCGAACACGACATGGCCGCGGTGATGAATATCTCCGACCGCATCGTCGTGCTCAATTTCGGCCAGAAGATCGCCGAAGGCACGCCGGCCGAAATCCAGCGGGACCCCAAGGTGATCGAAGCCTATCTCGGCGCCGAAGATGAATCGATCGGGATGTAGCCATGGAGCCGCTGCTCAAATTCGATGAAGTCGAACTCTACTACGACCACGTCTATGCGCTGAAGGGGGTGTCGCTGGAAGTCCGCGAGGGCGAGACGGTAGCGCTGATCGGTGCCAACGGGGCCGGCAAGACTTCGATCCTGCGCGCCATCACCGGCCTCAAGAAGGTCCGCAAGGGCGAAATCCGCTACCACGGCAAGCGCATCGATGGCGCTGCACCTGACGAGATCGTGCGCATGGGTATTTCCATGGTGCCCGAAGGGCGTCGTGTCTTCTCCTACATGACGGTTCGCGACAATTTGCTGATGGGCGCCTTCACCCGAACTGACAAGGCCGAGGTCCAGCAAAGCATTGACATGGTACTGGCGCGATTTCCCCGCCTCAAGGAGCGCTATTCGCAGCAGGCCGGAACGATGAGCGGTGGCGAGCAGCAGATGCTGGTGATCGGCCGGGCGTTGATGGCTCGGCCACGCCTGCTGCTTCTCGACGAACCGTCGCTCGGCGTCGCGCCCAAGCTGGTGCAAGACATCGCGCGCTCCATCGTTGCGATCAATCGCGACGAAAAAGTCAGCGTACTTCTTGTCGAACAGAACTCGCGCATGGCGCTGCGCATCTCGCAACGCGCTTATGCGCTGACCACCGGCAAGGTGGCGCTCAGCGGCAATTCGGCCGAGATGCTGAACGACGAGCGGGTCAGAAATCTTTATCTCGGCGTCGAATCCTAGGCGGGATCACATGCGAATCCTCGTGATAAATCCCAATACGACGGCCTCGATGACCGACAAGATCGGCAAGGCTGCGGAGTTCGTTGCATCAGTCGGAACCGAAATCATCGCCGTCAACCCGAAGGACGGTCCACCCAGCATCGAAGGCTATTTCGACGAGGTCTTCGTTGTGCCCGGCATGCTTGCCGAAATGACCAAGTCCAAGGGGATTGATGCCTATGTCATCGCCTGCTTCGACGACACCGGTCTCGATGCGGCGCGCTGTGCAACCGATGTTCCGGTGCTCGGCATCGGCGAAGCGGCATTCCATTTCGCTAGCCTGATCGCCGGCAAGTTCAGCGTTGTCACCACGCTCGCGCGTTCGGTGCCGGCGATCGAACATAACCTGGTGAAATACGGGCTGGCCTCGCGCTGCGCCAAGGTGAGAGCGTCTGATGTCGCCGTGCTCGACCTCGAACTGCCGGGTTCGGATGCCCGCCGCAAGATCTCGGACGAGATCGCCAAGGCGGTCTCCGAAGACAAGGCGGAAGCGATCGTGCTCGGCTGTGCCGGCATGACCGACTTGGCCTCTGAGCTCGCGCGCGACCATGGCGTGCCGGTGCTCGACGGCGTGGCCTGTGCGGTCAAGTTGGCCGAGAGCCTGTCCTCGCTCGGTCTCAAGACGTCCAAGGTCGGCGCCTACGCCATGCCGCTCGTCAAGCGCTACGCTGGAATCTACGCCTCGCAATCGCCCGGCATAGGCGCTTAAGGTTGGGGAGGGATTGACCGCCCGGCGCGCAATGTGAGATTCCGTGCGAAGTTCGACCGTATCCCAACAACGGCGGGCGACAACGGAGAGCTTGCCAGAAGCAATGAATATGTTGACCGCCCTTCGCCCGGAAAACGATAGCGACAAACCGGCCGCGCGCTGGTCGCCCATTTATCATGGGTTGAGGGATGCCATTGTTGGCCACCGTCTCGCTCCCGGCACGAAGCTGCCGGAGGATGAGTTGGCGGCAATCTATTCGGTCAGCCGCACAGTCATTCGCGCGGCACTGCAAGCGCTCGCGCACGACCGACTGGCCCGGCTGGAGCCCAACCGCGGCGCCTTCGTCGCCCAGCCGTCACCCAAGGAAGCGCGCGAGGTTTTTGAGGCGAGGGCGCTGATCGAGCCGAAAGTGGCTGCACTTGCGGCCGAAGTGGCCAAGCCGAAAGACGTTCTTCTCCTGCGCCGGCATCTCGAAAAGGAGCACGAGGCACTGCATGCCGGTCGCGACAGCGACGCAATCATGCTGTCGGCACGCTTCCATGTCGGTGTCGCCGAAATCGCCGACCATTCGATCCTGACTGGGTTTGTGCGCGATCTCGTTTCGCACTCCTCGCTGATCATCGCGCTCTACTGGAAGCGGCGCGACACCACCTGCGAGTGTCACGCCCACCACGCTCTGGTCGACGCAATCGAGGCCGGTGAGCCGACGACTGCGGCCGAGCTCATGAACAGCCACTTGGTTGACCTGTTGTCAGGCCTGGATCTGGCGCGAACCGGTCAGAAGCCGGAAAGCCTGTCCGATATTCTGCGCTGATTGTTTCTCGCGTTGATCCATAGTCCCGCGATGGCGGGGACGCGTGGGCGGAGTGCCCTTCGGAAAGTTGGGCTGGCTTCATCACGCGTTTGCTGTCGGGCGATTTGGCCTTGGCAGCCTTGTCGTGCTAGGGAGCGGCCTTATCTGAAGGCCACCTGAGCCCCTGCACAAATTCGAAGAACCCATGACCAAGCTCTACGCCAACGGCGCCCAAATACTCGCCGTCGCACCCATGATGGATTGGACTGACCGGTGCTGCCGCTATTTTCACAGGCAGATCACCCGGGATTCGCTGCTCTATACCGAGATGGTGGTGGCAGATGCTGTCATCCATGGGGCGCGCGAACGGCTTTTGGGTTTTGACGATTGCGAGCATCCGGTCGCCTTGCAGCTTGGCGGATCCGATCCGGTCAAGCTCGCCGAGGCCGCGCGCATCGGCGCGGATTTCGGCTACGATGAAATCAATCTCAATGTCGGCTGCCCGTCGGATCGTGTTCAGTCGGGTACCTTCGGCGCCTGCCTGATGAAGACGCCGGACCTGGTGGCGGAGGGCGTCGCGGCAATGAAGGGCGCGGTCAAGATTCCCGTCACGGTGAAGTGCCGCATTGGCGTCGACGACCAGGATCCTGAAACGGCACTCGATACGCTTGCCGACGCTGTCTTCGCGGCTGGTGCGGACGCGCTTTGGGTGCACGCCCGCAAGGCTTGGCTGGAAGGGCTGAGCCCCAAGGAAAATCGGGACATCCCGCCACTCGATTATGGCCGCGTCTATCGACTCAAAGCCAGAATGCCTCACCGCTTCATAGGCATAAACGGTGGTATTCAGACGCTGGATGAAACGCGCGCGCATCTTGAAAAGGTCGACGGCGTGATGCTCGGCCGCGCCGCCTACCACACGCCAAGCGTTCTGACTGGCGTCGATGCGATGTTGCGCAGCGAGGCGGCTGAAGACTTCGACTTCGCAGCCCTGATCGAGGTCATGGCGGATTATGCCGGCCGGCATATCGCGGCCGGTGGCCGTCTCGGCCATGTCACGCGGCACATGGTGGGGTTGTTCCATGGACTGGCAGGCGCGCGGCGTTTTCGCCAGATCCTGTCGACCGAAGCCAACAAGCCGGGGGCGGGGCCTCAAGTGCTGCGGGATGCCTTCGCCGCTGTCGACATGAGCCGCGCCAGCGAAGCGGCGTAGCACTAATCGCGCAAAATCATCCGGTCGCCGCGCACATCGAAGCCTGACAGCGAGCCGATGAAATTCATACCCAGCAAGCTCTGCTCGAGCCCCTGATCGGCGACGAGCATCGGCAGGTTCTTGCGCTCGATGGCGCCAAGCTGGACGCTGCCTGCGGTGATGCGCGCTGCGTGCGCAATGCCATTGGCGGTCGATACGGGGATGGTGAAGCTCAGGCTTGCCGCGTCGAAGCCAGCCTTGCGGGCGTCGGCAATCGTCAGCACCGTGCTGGTGGCGCCGGTGTCGACCATCGCCTGGATGGTCGCGCCGTTGATCTGCATGCGCGCTCCGAAATGCCCGTTGGGCAGCTTGTCGAGCGTGACGGTGGCGCGGCCGTCGCCATCCAGCGCCGACATCGGGCTGCCTGGTACCAGGCCGGCAGTCACGCGGCTTGCGACATCCTGCAATTCGTAGCGATACTGATAGCCGGCGACAAACACGAGCACGATCAGCACCCACAATGCGAGGCTGCGCATGGTGTCGCCCAGGCGTGTACCACGGCGCAGGATGCCAGCACCGATGACAAGGGCTAGCGCGCCGGCATAGATCAGCTGTCCGAAGCTGTCATTGTTGAGACCAAGGGTCTCGCCAGAGGAGTGGTTGAACAGCAAAAGCAGCAGTCCGCCGCCGAGCAAGGCTATGACGACCCAGTAAAGGCGGCTCATGTCTGCTGGATATCCTCAGTTGGACGCGTTTTCGCGGGCCATGCGCGAACGGCGGGTTTCACGGCGCGGCTTGCGCTCGATGGTTTCCAGACGTGCGGGCAAGGTGGCCACCACGGCACGGCGTTTCTCCGGTGTCATGCCAAGCCAGGCACCGATTTCCTCGCGCGTGCGCCCGCAGCCAAAGCAGTAGCCAGTCGTATCGTCGACCGAACACAGCATGATGCAGGGAGATTCAATGGCGGTCATCACGTCGTCCGTGGCAGCAATGCTTTGCGCCGATGTATACACTGGGCCAATCACAGATGATGTAGCCTGTGCGTCATTGCAAGCGCTTTCCCGCGACGTCACATCAACGTGCTGCCTTTCCACGAGCGCTTTGTCGCGATTGTTTTCGTGCGCTCAGGCGGCTATGCCGCGCGTGACGATGACGAACAGCAGGTAGCCCCGCATGACCAGCGCTTCCCCCTTTGATGATTTCCGCAATCTGTTTGCGCATCTGCCCGAGGGCGATGTGGCTCAGGCCGGCAAGGTGTGGGCTCTGTTTGCCAAAGCCGACAAGCCGAAAGGCTCGCTTGGTCGCATCGAAGACATCGCCGCCTGGCTGGCGCGCTGGAGCGGGCGCGCGCCGCCTTCGGTGCTCAAGCCCATGGTCGCCATCTTTGCCGGCAATCATGGCGTGGCGGCCCAGGGCGTATCGCCAAGGCCAATGGAAGCGACGGCCAGACGGGTTGAGCTGTGCGCCGCCGGTGGCGCTGCGATCAACCAGATTTGCCTCGCCAATGATCTCGGCCTGAAAGTGCTTGATCTGGCGCTGCATCTGCCGACCGCCGACATCACGCTCGAGCCCGCGCTCGACGAGCGCGGTTGTGCGGCCACCATGGCTTTTGGCATGGAGGCGATTGCCGGAGGGACCGATCTGTTTTGCATCGGCGACCTCGGTGTCGCCAACAGCACCGTTGCGGCGGCGATTTGTGCCGCATTGTTTGG
This sequence comes from Aminobacter sp. 01T433, assembly GCF_056398585.1. Classification (NCBI taxonomy): domain Bacteria; kingdom Pseudomonadati; phylum Pseudomonadota; class Alphaproteobacteria; order Hyphomicrobiales; family Phyllobacteriaceae; genus Aminobacter; species Aminobacter sp. 01T433. Next base: position 25,586 of record NZ_JBFTPR010000027.1, on the reverse strand, counting down.
CGGCAAGGGTGCGGATTGGGTCGGGCCGGGCTCGGGTGCGGATGCCGCGATGCAGGCGCGCAAGGCCGAAATGGTTGACCGCGCACTGGCTCTGCATGGTCCTCACCTCAAGGACCCGTTCGAGGTGCTGCGTCGTGTCGGCGGCCGTGAATTCGCTGCGATTGCCGGCGCCATCCTTGCTGCGCGCATGGAAAAGATTCCGGTGCTGCTCGACGGCTTTGCGACGTCCGCTGCTGCTGCAGTGCTTTATGCCGTCGATCCGGCAGCACTCGACCACTGCATGTTCTCACATGTCTCGACCGAACCCGGCCATGCCCGCCTGCTTGCAAAGCTCGGCGCAAGGCCCTTGCTGGGCCTTGGCATCGATCACGGCGAGGCTGTAGGGGCGGGGCTTGCGGCTGGTCTCGTAAAGACCGCGGCCCAGATCAGCTCGGGGATGGCAGCAGCGGTCAGCTGAAGCTAGCGGCTGCCGGCGGCGCTGCGCGGTTCCAGCTTCGGCAAGCCGTCGATGACCCGCGCGGCCGGGAAGATGGCGATGGCCTCGGTGCCTTCGCGCAGTTTCGAACGCAATTCGAATTCGCCGCCGTGGAGCGAAAGCAGGCCCTGCACGATGGGCAGTCCGAGGCCTGTGCCTTGCTCTGCGCTCTTGATGGCAATCGAGCCCTGGCCGAAAGCCGACAGCACGACCGGGATTTCCTCGGCCGGGATGCCGGGGCCATTGTCCTTGACCGAGATGTATTGGCCACCGCCGGCGGTCCAGCCGACGCGCACGCGGATTTCGCCGCCGGTGGGCGAAAACTTGATGGCGTTGGACAACAGGTTCAGCGTGACCTGGCGGATGGCGCGTTCATCGCCAAGCAGGCGTGGCAGTGCGGGCTCGAATTCTTCGACGATCCGCAAATCCTTGTTGCGCGCCTTGAGCTCCATCATGTGGCAGCAGTCCTCGACCACCGTAAGCAGCGTCAAGGGTTCCTCGTTGAGCTGGTAGCGGCCAGCTTCGATGCGCGACAGGTCGAGGATTTCGTTGATCAGATCGAGCAGATGCTGGCCTGAATCGTGGATGTCGCGGGAATACTCGCGGTAGGTCGGGCTGTTGATGGGCCCGAGCACTTCGCCAGCCATGACCTCGGAGAAGCCGAGGATGGCATTGAGCGGCGTGCGCAGCTCGTGGCTCATGGTTGCGAGGAAGCGCGACTTGGCCAGGTTGGCGTCTTCGGCGCGGCGGCGTGCCTCGTCGGACATCGACTTTGCCGTCTCCAGTTCGGCTATCAGCGCGTCCATCTCGGAACGAAACGACATCAGCATGATTGCCGACCGGTTTTTGATCTTGGCGACCTGGGAGAAGAAGGGAAGGGCTACCACCAGCAACGCGACCATGATCATGCCGAGCGGCTCGGTCAGCTTGACGCCAAAGGCCGCATAAGCGGCGATCGGAACAAGGAAGGTCGCGGTCAGCGCGCCGCGCAGCGAAGATGCAACGATCGCGGTCGCGGCCATGGCGACAAGCAGGAAAACGCCTTTGACGACGGCCAGTTGATCAGGCGCGCAGGCACCACAGGTCAATGCTGCCAGGTAAGCCCAGGCAAGGCCGGTGATGAAATGTCCGACGAGGAAGTTGCGGCGCATGGCCGAGGGCGACATTGCGGCAGGTGCTGTCTCGTCGGCGCGACGGGCAAGCAGCGCCAGGCCGCCATAACCCAAGATGGCAACGAGCGCCCAGGACAGGATGTCCCTTTCTGCACCTAGCAGCAGGCCGATACCGGCAAAGATGACGACCAACAATGGGAGCGTAGCTGAATGGGCTTTGATCGAGCCGGCATGAAGCTTCAGCAGTTCACGGTCGAAGGCTTGCCCGCCAGGCTGCTGTGCCAGCTGATCACGTGTCTTGCGCACGGCACGCGCGACATCGCTGTTGCGATGGCGTTTCCTGCGGTCCACAATGATCTTGTCCGCCGTGTTGGAGCGTTGCAACGGCATGTGATATTTCGATTTTCGCGCGCACTTACCTTAAGCCTGCACGCTACGACCGAATGATTAAGGGATTGTTTGCCATATGAGCCGTTCGTGGTCGGGCAGGCCGCGAGAGCGGAATTTTCGGCGTCCGCGCAGCCGTTGGCGCAAGATTCTGGATTATGCGCTGACCGCCGCGATACTCGGAACCCTCATCCTCGTATCGGCGCGCCTCGACAGGGTGGAGACACGCATGGCCCAGGGCACTGCTGTCATTAGTGATGGCGATTCGATCGTCTTGGGTACCGAACGCATCCGTCTGCGCGGCATCGATGCGCCGGAATATTCACAGATCTGCAGGAAGGACGGTGCCGAATATCCCTGCGGCCGCCGTTCGCGCGAGGCGCTGTCGCAACTTGTCGCCGGGCGCCAGGTGAGCTGCAATGGCTGGGAGCGCGACAAATACGGCCGCCTGCTTGGCGAGTGCAGCGTCGGCAGCATCGATCTCAACCGTGCCCAGGTCGCGGCCGGCTGGGCGATTGCCTATGGCGGCTACGAAGCCGAAGAAGCCGCCGCTCGCCGCGACCATAGGGGTTTGTGGGCAGGCGAATTCGACCGACCGCGCGACTGGCGCAACATGCATGGCGACATGATCGAAGTCGAACATGGCAGCTTCGGGCGGATACTCAATTGGCTGCGGGAAATCTTTCGATTCTCGTAGCTTGAGGGCTATAGTTGCGAGATCGCAGCAACCCAGGAGAAACAGATGAAGCTGTTTGACGGAGGCCGCGCGCCAAACCCAAGGCGCGTGCGGGTGTTCCTTGCCGAAAAGGGCATCGAGGTGCCGATGGTTTCAGTCGACATGGGCGCGATGGAGCACAAGAAAGCGGACGTCGCCACGCGCAATCCCCTGCAGCGCTTGCCGGTTCTCGAACTCGACGACGGCACCATTCTCACCGAATCCGTCGCCATCTGCCGCTATTTCGAGGAGCTTCATCCGGAACCAGCGCTGTTTGGCCGTGGGGCGCTGGGCAAGGCGCTGGTCGAGATGTGGCAGCGGCGCATCGAGTTCAACCTGTTCCAGCCGGTCAGCTTCGCATTCCGTCACATCCATCCGGCGATGAAGGAATGGGAGGTGCCGCAGGTGCCGGAATGGGGCGAAGCCAACAAGCCGAAGGTGATCGAGTTCCTGGCGCTGCTCGACAAGGAGTTCGCGACGCGCGAATTTGCCGCCGGCGACGATTTTTCCATCGCGGACATCACCGGAATGATTGCCATCGATTTCATGAAGCCGGCGCGCATCGTGGTGCCGGAGGCGTTTACGAATGTGCTGCGCTGGTACCGCGCGATTGCCGCCCGCCCGAGTGCAGCGGCCTGACCATGTCTGCCGAACTCGATCAGCTCGTTGTGGAGATCAGGGCCTGCCGCATCTGCGTTGACCAGCCATTGGGCAGGCTCTTGCCGCATGAGCCGCGGCCTGTGGTGGTGCCGTCATCACGTGCACGTATCCTCATCGCCGGGCAGGCGCCTGGAACCAAGGTGCATCTGAGTGGCGCACCGTTCACCGATGCCTCAGGCGATCGGCTGCGCGACTGGCTGGGCGTTTCTTCGCAGACTTTCTACGATCCGGAAAAGTTCGCCATCGTGCCGATGGGATTCTGCTTTCCAGGGCAGGACACGAAGGGCGGCGACCTGCCGCCACGACGGGAATGCGCGCTGGCCTGGCACGCGCGCCTGATGGCACTGATGCCCCAGGTCGATCTGGTGCTGGCGATCGGCCAATATGCGCAGCGCTGGCACATGGGCGCCGCGCGGGGCTCGTCCTTGACCGACACAGTCGCCGATTGGCGTTCGGTCTGGGCGCGCTCATCGGGCCCGCATGTGCTGCCACTGCCGCATCCGTCCTGGCGCAACACCGGCTGGATCAAACGAAATCCGTGGTTCGAAATGGAATTGCTGCCTTTTCTCAGGACGGAAATCCAGCGTCGTCTTTCCTAGGTGGTATGGAAATCGATACCGAAAATGCAGGGTGTGCGGAGAATTCCTTTCTTGTATGATGGGGTAAATCACAGGATTATGGCGAACCTTTTCTAACGGAGCCTGCATATGGACCGCCTCGACCGGAAAATCCTTCGCCTCCTCCAGGAGGACGCGACTTTGGCGGTGGCCGATGTCGCCAAGAAAGTCGGCCTGTCCACCACGCCGTGCTGGCGCCGTATCCAGAAGCTCGAGGAGGAAGGCGTCATCAAGCGGCGCGTCGCCATCCTCGATCCGGAAAAGATCAACACGCGCGTCACCGTCTTCGTGTCGATCCGCACCAATTCGCACAGCCATGAGTGGCTGCGGCGGTTTTCCGAGGTCATCCAGGAATTCCCCGAGGTCATCGAGTTCTACCGCATGAGCGGCGATGTCGATTATCTGCTGCGGGTCGTCGTGCCCGACATCGCCGCCTACGATGCCTTCTACAAGCGCCTGATCGCCAAGATCGAAATCCGCGATGTGTCGTCGGCTTTCGCCATGGAGCAGATCAAGTACACGACCGAACTGCCACTCGACTACATGACCCTCGACAAGGAAAGCGGCGCGTCGGCAGCCTGATCAGCGCTTCTTTGCATGGAGACGCTCAAGCGTCCTGGGATCGGTAAGTTCGCGCACCGCGTCCTTGCCGATCCATCTTGCTGTCCTGTCGGGCGAGGCGGCGAGCTTTTCCGACAATGCTAGCGCTGGAGCATGCAGGGCCGGCGAACGCTTGCCGACCTGGCGCAGCGCCCAGTTCACGGCCTTTTTGACGAAATTCCGCTCGTCGGTGGAATGCGCCTCGATCAGAGCCAGCCAGCCGATGAAGGTTTCATCCGGCTCCTTCTTCAGGTGCACCGCAGCGGTTGCGATCGCCGAGAAGGCAGAACGGCGGACGAATTCGCGCTCATCGGCTGCATAGGCTGCGATGGTCTCATGGGCGAGTCCGGCATCGCAGAAGAGATAGACGGCGTGGTCGACGATCTCCCAGCTGTCGAAATCGGCCGCTATGGCATCTGCTTGCGCACGTGTGACCACTTGAGGCTCATCAGTGGCAACCGCCAGGATCCGCGCCTCGCGGATGCCGGTCGCCCAAAGTGCCAGCGCGCGCTCGTGGTCCTGCTTGAGCGTCTTGGCGATCGGCCGCAGTACGGCATTGGAAATGCCGAGTGCCCGGTCGTTGCGAATGCCAAAACGGGCGATTCCGGCGCGGTCTTCCTCCGAGCCAAGCGTGCGCAGATGCGTGACAATCTCATCGACAGTGGATTCTGACGACAGCGCCACGGCGGATGGCCTTATTTCTCGAGCCGTGCGAGCAGCGAGGAGGTATCCCAGCGTTTGCCGCCTATGCCCTGCACATCCTTGTAGAACTGGTCGACAAGGGCTGTGACCGGCAGCTTGGCGCCGTTGCGGTCAGCCTCTTCGAGGCAGATGCCGAGGTCCTTGCGCATCCAGTCGACGGCGAAGCCGAAATCGTATTTGCCGGCGTTCATGGTCTTGTGGCGGTTTTCCATCTGCCAGGAGCCGGCGGCACCCTTGGAGATGACGTCGACCACTTTTTCGATGTCGAGGCCTGCCTTCTTGCCGAAGTGGATGCCCTCGGCGAGGCCCTGGACGAGGCCGGCGATGCAGATCTGGTTGATCATCTTGGTCAGCTGGCCAGCGCCGGCTGAACCCATCAGGCCGACCATGCGGGCAAAGGAATCGATCACCGGACGAGCGCGGTCGAAGGCGTCCTGTTCGCCGCCGACCATGACCGTGAGCACGCCGTTTTCAGCGCCCGCCTGGCCGCCGGACACCGGCGCGTCGAGGAAATGGAAGCCGCCGGCCTTGGCTGCGACATCGAGCTCGCGGGCTACCTCGGCCGAAGCGGTGGTGTTGTCGATGAAGATCGCACCCTTCTTCATCGAACGGAATGCGCCCTGTGCACCGATGGTGACTTCGCGCAGGTCGTCGTCATTGCCGACGCAGGCGAAGACGAAATCCTTGTCCCTGGCGGCTTCCTCAGGCGTCGGCGCAAAGGCTCCGCCATGCTGGGCGGCCCACTTTTGCGCCTTCTCCGTGGTGCGGTTGTAGACTGTCACGTCGTGACCGCCCTTGTTCTTGAGATGCCCTGCCATGGGGTAGCCCATGACGCCAAGACCAAGGAACGCGACCGATGCCATGGTTCACCCTTTCGAAGTGCAAATGTTGTGGTGCCCGAGGTCTATGACATCAGGCGGATTCGTCAAGGCGATCGTGGTTGGGCCAGGACTTGCTCAGCGATGCAGATGGCGAGTGATGCGTCGTTCGATCCAATCGACAAAATGGCGCAAGGTTTCGACCAGCGAGAGATAGAGCAGGGCCGCCCAGAGATAGGTCTGGAAGTCGAAGGTGCGTGAAAAGGCGCGGCGCGTCTCGCCCATCAGGTCGTAAACCGTGATGATGGCGACGATGGCCGAGCCCTTGATCATCAGGATGATTTCGTTGCCGTATGGCCTGAGCGCGACGATCAGAGCTTGCGGCAGGACGATCTTGTAGAGCGTCTGCAGCTTCGACAGGCCAAGTGCGGATGCGGCCTCCCACTGCCCCTTGCCGACGCTTTCAATCGCGCCGCGCAGGATTTCCGCCTGATAGGCAGCCGTGTTGAGCGCAAAGGCAAAGACGGCGCAATACCAGGCTTCGCGGAAGAAACTCCATAGGCCGATCGCCTCCAGTTGCGGCCTGAACGAACCGAAGCCGTAGTAGATCAGGAAGGTCTGGGCGAGCAGCGGCGTGCCGCGGAAGAAATAGACATAGCCGTAGGAAATTGCGTTCAGTACGCGGTTCTTCGACATGCGAGCATAGCAGATCGGCAGTGACAGGATCGCGCCCAGCACGATGGAGATCGCCACCAGCGTCAATGTCACGCGCAGTCCCGAGAGATAGGACGGCGCATATTTGGCGAAAAGGTCGGGATTCCACGCGCTGAATAGATAGGTGACAAGGCCAAGGCCTAGTGCGATCCAAAGGGCGACAAAGACCCAGCCGAAGATACGTTCACGTGACCATCCGCGAGGGGGTGCCACAGGCCTCAGTGCCTTTGCCTCACTGGTCGTGCTCATCGTTGCGCCTCCCGCTTGCCGACCCAGCGCTCAATGGCGTTGATGCCGAAGGACGAGATGATGGCCAGCACGAGATAGATCAGGCAGGAGACTCCGAAGAACAGGAATGCATGCTTGGTTGCTCGAGAGGCGATGCTGGCTTGGCGCAAGATGTCGGTCAGTCCGATTGCCGACACAAGTGCCGTGTCCTTGAGCAGGATGAGCCAGAGATTGGCCAGGCCGGGTAGGGCGATGCGCACGAGCTGCGGCAAGATCACCAGCCGCATGGTCTGACGCGGCGACAGCCCTATCGAATAGCCGCCTTCATATTGGCCGCGTGGGATGGCGCGAAAGGCAGAAAGGAAAACCTCGCTGGCGTAGGACGAGAAGACGACGCCGAGCGCGACCATGCCGGCGACGAAGCTGTTGATATCTACAGTCGTGCCAGGGCTGACAAATTGCACGATCTGCTGGATGCCGATCTGCGCGCCATAAAAAACCAGAAACAGCGTCAGCAGCTCCGGCAGGCCACGGAAGATGGTGGTGTAGATGTTGCCGGCGAGCCGCATCGACGGTTCGCTCGACTGCTTGGCGAGTGAGACCAGGAAACCGATCAGCAACCCCAGCGGCAGCGTTACCACAGCGAGCGAAACGGTGACGAGCACGCCGTAGGCGAGTGCGTTTCCCCATCCGTCGGGCCCGAAACCCAGAAGCGCCCAAACGCTTTGCATCGGTAGACTATCCCCATTGCATTCCCGCTGCGGGAATGCCGCCGCCTTCAATGACGGCTTGTTGTTGTGCCTATGTTAGACAAACGGCGGGAACTTGTCCCGCCGCCTGTTCAGTCTCGTCAGCCTCTGGTCGACTCAATCGCCATAAACGTCGAACTTGAAGTACTTGTCGTTGATTTCCTTGTACTTTCCGTTGGCGCGAATGGCTGCGATCGCCGTGGTGAACTGGTCGGCAAGCGCGGTTTCGCCCTTGCGGACGCCGACGCCGGCACCTTCGCCATGGATTTCAGGCATGTTGGGGATCGTACCTACGATCTTGCAGCAGGCGCCATCCGGAGTGTCGAGCCAACCCTGGATGGACACGAGGTCATCGCTGACTGCGTCGACGCGGCCATTGATGATGTCCAGCTTGTACTCTTCCGCGCTCGGATAGGACTTGACCGTGCTGTCTGTGAAGACCTTCTCGGCGTAGTTGTAGTGGATGGTCGAGCCCTGAACGCCAATGGTCTTGCCAGCGAGGTCGGCCTTGGTCACGCCCTTGATGTCGGTGTCCTTGGGAGCAGCGATCACGGCAGGGGTGTTGATGTACTTCTTGGAGAAGTCGATCTTCTGCTTGCGCTCAGGCGTGATCGACATCTGCGCGATGATGGCGTCGAACTTGCCGGCCTGAAGTGCCGGAATCATGCCGTCCCACTCCTGGGCGACGATCTCGCACTTCACCTTCATCTCGTCGCAAAGCGCGTTGGCGATGTCGACGTCAAAGCCCACAAGCTTACCGTCGGGGGTCAGATTGTTGTAGGGAGGGTAGGCGCCTTCGGTGGCGATCGTGAGTTTCTTTTCTTGCGCCTGTGCCATGCCGATGGTCAGCGCAAGCGCTGCCGACGCAGCCAAAGCGATCTTGGAAATACGCATCATGTTCCTCTCTGTTACCATCCGGCCGGTTCCTGTCCATTGCGGCCGTTGGGCGGGTGATCTCCGCCAGTAGCGGCGATACTCCCACTGTTTTCAGTTAAAAATCAATCGTGAAAAGGGCTTTTGCGACATGGACTCCAGCTGCTCATGATGACGCAGCGTCACTGTCCCTTCAGGCCGGATCGAATTTCGACAAAGTCGGCAATAGCCTTGATGTCGTCGATGCCGAACACCGGCACCTGCTCGTCGTCGGCTGGATGATCGGAAGCGATGGCAACGATCGCGGGGTCTTTCGTGGTCAGCGGCGATCGGTCCTTGGCCTCCAGACGGCGCGCCTCGATCTTGAGATGGTTTTCGCGCTTGTAGCCTTCGACCAGCACCAGGTCGCAAGGCGCGAGCCGCGCCAAAACCTGGTCCAGTGTCGGCTCGTCTTCACCACGCAGCTCGTGCATCAACGCCCAGCGGCGGCCCGACACGATGGCGACTTCGGTCGCACCGGCCTCGCGATGACGAAAGCTGTCGGCGCCTGGCTTGTCGATGTCGAAATCGTGGTGGGCGTGCTTGATGGTCGAGACCTTCCAGCCGCGCCCGACGAGCTCCGTCACCAGCCGCTCGGTCAAGGTCGTCTTGCCGGAGTTCTTCCAGCCGGTGATGCCAAAAACACGATGCGCCATCAATTGGCTCCGCCCAAAAGGCTCTCGGCCTCGGCGAGGTCTTCAGGCGTGTTGATGTTGAAGAACGGGTCGACACTCCTTGCGCCGCGCTGCACGGCTTCAAAATCCACCACGTCTAGGCCTGCCTGCTCGATGAACGTCATGACCCTGCGGGTATCGCCGCTTTCCAGAAAGGCTGCAAGCGCATCGCGAAGCGAAACCGGCCACAGCGCAAAGGTCGGATGCACGCGCCCGTTCGAGGCCGCAACGGTGATCCGGCCTCCAACAGCGCGCGCTGCCAGTTGCCGGGCAAAATTATCCGGGAAGAATGGTGTGTCGCCGGCAACGCTGAGGAGGTGAGTCACGCCGTGCTTGCCGACAGCCCATTCCAGCCCGGCAAGAATTCCCGCAAGCGGTCCCTGATAGCCGGCGATTGTATCGGCAATGATTTCAACGCCCAAGCCAGCAAACTGAGACGGATCGGCGTTGGTATTGATGACGACAGGAGATGCCTGCGGCTGCAGCCGGTCGAGCACCTGGCGGATCAAAGGGCGCCCGTTGAGCGGCAGCAGCGTCTTGTCGGTGCCGCCCATCCGGCTCGAACGGCCGCCGGCAAGGATCAGGCCTGCGATCTCAGTCGCCATGACTACACCCCGTCGGGCGCCATGGAGGCGCTTGTGCTCTCGGCTGCCGGCCGGCCTTTGCCGACGACGCGCTCGCGATAGAGCGAATAAAGACCTGACGCGACGATGACCGCCGCACCTGCCATCATCGCGAAATCAGGGACATCGCCGAAGACCACGATGCTGAGCGTGATCGCCCATATCAGGGCAGTATAGCGGAACGGCGCGATGAAGGAGATTTCACCTTCGCGCATCGCCATGATGACGAACTGATAGCCGAAGAGAACCAGCACCGCCGCACCTGCGAGGAACAAGACGAGGTCGAATGTCATCGGCACCCAGCCGCCGAAGGGCACGATCGTCAGCGCCCCGGTGACGGTGATGATGATGGTGGTGACGGTCGACACGAACAGGGATGGGACGTGACTGGGGATCTTGCGCGTCGCAAGGTCGCGCACCGCGCAAAAGGCAACCGAGAGCAGCGCCAGGATCGAAAAGGCGTTGAAGCCGTCGAAGCCGGGACGCACGATGATCAGCACGCCGCCGAAGCCGGCTGCGATCGCGACCCAGCGGCGCCAGCCGACGCTCTCGCCCAGAAACAGTGCCGCCCCCATGGTCACGCCCAGCGGCAGTGCCTGGAGCACGGCGGAAATGTTGGCCAGCGGCAAATGCGGCAGGGCAGCGAGAAAACACACCGTCCCGCCGACTTCGCCGACAAGGCGCAAAAACACCATGTGATGCCAGTACTGGCGGAACCCCCGGAGCGCGCCCTGCTGCCACGCCAGCAGGCTGATCAGCGTGGTCGCAAACAGTCCGCGCACGAGCATCAGCTGGCCCGGATTGATCGTCTGGGAAGCGAGCTTGCTCAGCGTGTCGTTGAAGGTGAAGGCGGCCATCGCGACGACCATGAACATAGCGCCGCGAATATTCGAGGAAAGTGGCAATTGAGCTTTCCGTTGCTGCTGTTGCCTACGGCTTTAGCATCGGTGCGCGAAACAGCAATGGCAAACGCATGGACCAGGCAGCATTCGGCCTATGGGCCGTTGAGGCTTTCGGCGATAGCGCTGACCAACGGGTCGTATTTCGCCTTGGTCGACGCAGGGTACTTGAGCAGGAACGCGTGAATGACTCCGCCGCTGCCGAACTCGAGGCGGTGGTAGAAGATGTTGGGCCCTTCATGGCCCGACAATACAACCCAATCCCTGCCCACCTTGCGGTAGCTGACATCCACTCCCTTGGAGCTGAAATCGGCAAGCTGTTCAGGCGTCTGTTCGAGCGCGTTGATGGAGCCGTAGACAGCAAGGCTCCCGCAGTCAGGTGCCAGCCACAGCAGGCCGTCGCCATTGGCCGGTTCCTCGGCATGGCTGGTGAAGATTTCGTCGGGAAACGTCACCGACGTTCCGAACTGGGCATTGGTGTAGGTGAAGGGCTTGGCGGAGACGGGACTTGAGATTGCCAAGGCAAGCGCGCATGCCGACAGCGTCGTTGCCACCTTGCGGATCATGCGGTTCCCTCTTCGAGAAACGCGCCTGTCAGCCGCCAGTCACGCTCATATGACGAGAGACGGACGGACGATTGGTGCGGCGATCGATGATGAAGTCGTGGCCCTTGGGTTTACGCCCGATTGCCTCGTCGATGGCGTTCGACAACAGTTCGTTGCCCTCGGAGGTCCTGAGCGGCGCCCTGAGGTCGGCGGCGTCTTCCTGGCCGAGGCACATATAGAGCGTGCCGGTGCAGGTCAGCCGCACCCGATTGCAGCTTTCGCAGAAATTATGCGTCATCGGCGTGATGAAGCCGAGCCGCCCGCCGGTTTCGGCGACTTCGACATAACGCGCAGGACCGCCTGTCTTGAACGGGATGTCGGTCAACGTGAACTGCCGTTCGAGATTGGCCCTCAGCAGTGACAAAGGCATGTATTGATCGGTGCGGTCGGCATCGATCTCGCCCATAGGCATGGTCTCGATGACGGTCAGGTCCATGCCACGGCCATTGGCCCAACGCAGCATGTCCGGGATCTCGGCGTCGTTGAAGCCCTTGAGCGCCACTGCATTGAGCTTGATGTGCAGGCCGGCCGCCTGTGCGGCGTCGATGCCTTCCATCACTTTGGAGAGGTGGCCCCAGCGCGTGATGGCGTGGAACTTGTCGGGATCGAGCGTATCGAGCGAGACATTGATGCGCTTGACGCCGCAATCGGCGAGTTCCTGGGCAAAGCGCGACAGTTGCGAGCCGTTGGTGGTCAGCGTCAGTTCCTCCAGCGCGCCGCTATCGAGATGACGCGACAACTGGCGGATGAGGTGCATGACGTTCTTGCGCACCAGCGGTTCGCCACCGGTCAGGCGCAGTTTCTTGACGCCCTTTTCGATGAAGACGGTGCAGAGCCGGTCGAGCTCTTCGAGCGAGAGCAGGTCCTTTTTGGGCAAGAAGGCCATGTCTTCGGCCATGCAATAGGTGCAGCGGAAATCGCAGCGGTCGGTCACCGACACGCGCAGATAACTGATCGAGCGACCGAAAGGATCGATCATATCCATGGTCTGCGCTTCCGTTTCCCGTTTTGCGGCATCTTGTGCAGCGCCTGCATACTACGGCTATGTTGTACGCTTGAGCCTGTCAATCAAGATGAAAGTTTCTTGCCCTGGGGTGGAGTCGCTCGCTTTGTCGGTTCGGCGCGGCGGATAGTGCTTTTCGCAGCGTTCGAAGCGCAGTAGTGAAAGGCAGTTCAAATTTGCAGGACGGATCATGACGGCACCGAAAGAACTGAGGGTCTCCAAGGACCGCAAGCTGTTGACGGTGACCTTTCCCGACCATCGCCCCTCCGAGCTGCCAGCCGAGTTGCTGCGTGTGCTTTCGCCCTCGGCCGAGGTGCAAGGCCACTCACCGGAACAGCGCGTGACGGTTCCGGGCAAGAAAGAGGTTACGATCCTCAAGGTCGAGCCGGTGGGCAATTACGCCGTGCGTATCACCTTCGACGATTTCCACGACACCGGCATCTTCACCTGGAATTACCTGCACACGCTTAGCCACGAGAAGGACAAGCGCTGGCAGGAATATCTCGGCGAGCTGGCGCAAAAAGGGCTGAGCCGCGAGCGGTAACTGTCTTCGGCGGTTCAAATTGGCCGGCTAAGTGCGGCAGGAGCAAAGCAAGAGGGGCTGGCGATGTCGGTCATATCCACCGTCGAACAACTTGAAGCACTTTACGGCCTTCCCGGCGAAACGTCGCTGGTCAAGGAACTCGACCACGTCATTCCCGAATACGCAGCCTTCATCGAGGCCTCGCCTTTCGTGTCGCTGGCGACCAGCGGGCCCGAAGGTCTCGACTGCTCGCCGCGCGGCGATCTTGCCGGCTTCGTGCGCATCCATGATCCGCGCACGTTGATGATGCCTGACCGACGCGGCAACAATCGTGCGGATTCGCTCAAGAACATCATCCGCGACCCGCGCGTGGCGCTGCTGTTTTTGGTGCCGGGCTCTGGCACGACGCTGCGCGTCAACGGACGCGCCCATATCAGCGTCGATGCCGAGCTGTGCGCGTCCTTCACCGTCGAAGGCAAGCCGGCGCGCTCGGTGACGGTGATCGATGTCGACGCGGTCTATTTCCAGTGTGCCCGTGCCATTGTTCGGTCCGAATTGTGGAACCCCGAACGCCATGTCGATCCGAAGTCGCTGCCGACGCCAGGACAGATCCTCGCCGTCACCAGCGGCAAAAGCATCGACGGCGAGAGCTATGACCGCGAATGGCCCGAGCGTGCCAAGAAATCGATGTGGTAGGTAGCTGCCTGCCTGTGAGTGCGTCCATGACCCAGAATATCTACGACAATCCCGATTTCTTCGAAGGCTATAGTGGTCTCAACCGATCGGTCGAAGGCTTGGCGGGCGCGCCGGAATGGCCTGCGCTGCGCGCGCTGGTTCCTGATCTCAAGGGCCGCAAGGTCGTGGATCTCGGCTGCGGCTTCGGCTGGTTCAGCCGCTGGGCACGCGAGCAGGACGCAGCCGAGGTGCTCGGCCTCGACGTTTCGGAAAACATGCTGGCCCGCGCCCGGGAAATGACGTCCGACGCTGCCATCACCTACGAGCGCGCGGACCTCGAAAAGCTTGCTCTGCCAGAAGCCTCCTTCGATCTGGCCTACAGTTCGCTTGCTTTCCACTACATCGAAAACCTGCCCGAGATGTTGGCGAACGTGCATCGCGCGCTTGTGCCGGGCGGCCGCTTGGTCGCCTCGGTGGAACACCCGATCTACACAGCACCTACGCGTCCGGGCTGGTCGGTCGACGCCAGCGGCAACAAGACCTGGCCTGTCGACAGCTACCAGGTGGAGGGGCGACGCAGCACGGATTGGCTCGCCAAAGGCGTGATCAAACAGCATCGCACCATCGGCACCTATCTCAATCTTCTGATCGGCCTTGGCTTCACCATCGCGCATGTCGAGGAGTGGGGACCAAGCGACGCCCAGATCGAGGCGTGGCCGGCATTGGCGGAAGAGCGGTTGCGGCCGATGATGCTTCTGCTTGCGGCTGATCGCTAGGCCTCAAAACAAAGTGATAGCCGTCGGTGTAACTCAAGCGGCTTTGGCGACGTATACCGGCAAAACTGCTGGAGCTTTTGCATGACACCTTGGACAGACCGCGCCGGACAATTCTCGCCGCTGAAGGCTGTGGCATTTGCCGGCACATTGGTGCCGGTTTTGCTCCTTGCCTACTACGCGCTGGCAGGTTTTCCGAAAGGGGCGGGTGCCGGCACGCTGCTTGGCCCGCGACCATACACTGCGGCGATCCATGAAACCGGCGACTGGGCGATCCGTTTCCTTTTGTTGTCGCTGGCGGTCACGCCGCTACGCCGCATCGGGCAGTGGCCGAAGCTGATCCTCATCCGCCGCATGCTCGGGGTGACGGCGCTGTGCTACGCGCTTGGGCACCTGGTGCTCTATGTCTTCGACCAGAATTGGGATGTGCTGCGCGTGGTCAGCGAGATCGCGCTGCGCATCTATCTCACCATCGGCTTTGTCGCGCTGCTCGGGCTCATAGCTCTCGGCGCGACATCGACCGATGCGGCGATCAAGAGGCTCGGGCGCAACTGGAACCTGCTGCACAAGATCGTCTACGGCATAGGCATACTGGCGGCGCTGCATTTCTTCATGCAGTCCAAGGCCGACGTCTACCAGCCGACCTTGATGGCAGGCTTCTTCATGCTGCTGATGTTTTACCGGTTGGCGCAGTGGCGCGGGTTCGCCCTCACGTCGCCGCTTGTACTCATTGGCATCGCCGTTGCGGCGGCTCTTTCGACTGTTGTGGTCGAGGCGGCCTGGTATGGGCTTGCGACCGGTGTGCCGCCAGGCCGCGTACTCTGGGCCAATCTGCAGTTTTCCTACACTATCCGGCCGGCATGGTGGATCCTGGCGACAGGTCTGGCCTTGGCTGTGCTCGGCTATGTCAGATCGCTTGGAAATGCCAAGGCGCCACGGGGCAGGCGGGCCGCTAGTGCGGCAGCCTGACCTATTCTTTCAAGGCATCGGCAACGCGCAGCATATGCGCGCCGATCAGGTCGCATTGCTCGGGCGTCGAGGCGCTCATCGCCTTTTCGATCAACGCGCCATAGGTCTTCAGCGCTCGCATCAATAGAGATTCGCCGCCTTCGGTCAGCGTCAGTCGCATGATGCGGCGGTCCTTGGCGTCGGCCTCGCGGCTGACCAGCGCGCGCTTTTCCAGCTGCGGCAACAGCATGGTGATGTTGGAGCGCCCGACCAAAAGCTTGCGGGCGAGATCGTGCTGCGACATGCCGGGATGGCGATAGAGGTTCATCAGCACATCGAGCTGTGCCGGCTTGAGGTCATGCGGCTGCAGCGCGCTCGCCAAGGCACGCTCCATCGAGTGGCACGCTTTCGCCACCGCGACCCAGTTGCGGAACCGCGGGTTGTCCCACGGCAAATCTTGCTTATTGTTCATGATTGAACTATTATGTTCATGATTGAACTTATGGATGGACGATCACTATGGCATCAATCGGGCTGCAGGTCATCCGGCGGCTGTTCGGCGCGGCCGAGCTGGTTTCGCCGCGTCTCGCCGGCCGTGTGGCATTCGAGCTATTCCGGCACACGCCAGCCGAACGGTCTCTGTCCGAAGGCGAAAAGCGAGCCATCGCCAAGGCATCCGATTTCATGGCGGAGGCCCGCCATCACCGAATCAAGACACAACGCGGCTGCGTTGCCATGCACGAGTTTCGTCCTGCTCAGGAGCGCAGCGACCGAGGCACAGTGCTTGTCATCCACGGCTGGCGCTCGCGCACCGAATACATGCGGGCGCTGATCGAAGGCTACCGGGATGCCGGCTATCGGGTGATCTCACTCGACCTGCCTGGCCATGGCGGCTCGCTCGGTCGCGCACTCGACATGGCCAAGGCGGTCGAAGCCACCAGCCTCGCGGCCCAGTGGTTCGGTCCATTCGAGGCAATTGTCGGCCATTCCTTCGGCGGGGCGGTGGCCGTCAATGCTGCTGCCGGCACGGTCAATGGTTTCGCGCCGCTGGCGGCAGGACGGCTTGTGCTGATTTCAGCGCCCGATTCGATGCCCAGGCTGTTTGCGGATTTCGGCCGCTACATCAAGCTCGGGCCGAAGTCGCAGCGCGCCATTGCAAGCCAGGTCGAGCGTGTCACCGGCACGCCGATCAGCCATTTCGTCAGCTCCAGGCTGCTGATGCGACTCGATGTTCCAACTCTCGTCATCCACGCGCCAGACGACAGGGAGGTGCCGGCTACGGATGCACGCGCCATGGCAGGCGCGGGCGGCCATGTCAGGCTATTCTGGGCCGACGGGCTCGGCCACAGGCGCGTCTTGTCCGCGGCTACGGTGGTGGATGAGGCGGTCGCCTTTCTGGCCGACGCGCCTGAACTCACCACCGTTCACTAGTGAGGGCCCACGCCTGCATTCAGCTTTGGTTTTGCAAAGCTGTTCGCAGCATGTCGTAGGTGGGCGCCAGATCACGAAGGGCTGCCGCCGCAAAAACGTCGTTGCCGACAACCAGCGGATATTGCATCGCGCCGATGAGGCGCGCCTGCTTGCCGGCAATCTGTGCTGCCTCGGCGTATCCGGCTCGCGCCAGGCAAGTCGCGGCGTCGGCGGCGCGGCGGGTGCCGACCCGGACCGCGAAATGGATCATATGGCCTCGCAACGCGTCGTCGCATCCGGCCTCGATTCTCGCCGCCAGTGTTTCAGCGGCTTCGCCATTGCCGAGGCTGCCCGAGGGCATGCCGAGATCGCCTTCCATCGTCAGCCAGCGGATTGCTGCGGCGATGGACGCCTTGATGGTGTCCACCTCGGCGACTTCGGCAATGCGATTGAACCCGGTCCGCATCGTGTAAGGCGTACCATAGGTCAGCGTCTTGGCGCTCCATGCGGCCATGAAGTCGGCGATCGGTAGGCAGGCATAGGGATAGCCTTGCGGGTCATGCATCAGCACACGTTCGTCATCGACTTCCAGGACAACGACATAGTGGTCGGCCTCGATCGGCCCACGCATGCCCGGCTGGTGCCGGAGATGTCCCATCTCGACAGGGCCAATCCAGATCGGCCCGCCAGCGAGAGCCGCCTTGAGGCGGGCGAGGGCCTCGTCGGCGTCTCCGCCTTGGGTGACAGTCGATGTCCAGCCAAGTGCCGAAAGCGCGTCTTCAAAACCTTTCTCGGGATCCCAGCCATAGGGGTCGAAGAACGGCATCGTTCCGCCGATCAGCTGCATGCCGAACGGGCTGCCGGTGGCGACTTCGATGACAGCAGTGGAGGCGGCATCGGCGCCAAACATCATCGCGAAGGAATTAGCATAGCAATACGGGCCGGAGCCCGTGTAGGAAAAATGCGTCATGACGGGCTCTCTTAGAGGGTGATCGGATAGGCGACGTCGAAACGCGCGCCGCCGGATCCGGGATAGGTCTCGTAGGGACTGTCGGTGCAGCTCAGATCGCTTCGCGCATCGAGCCATGCTTCAAGAGCGTCGTAGACGCGCAAGATGAGCGGGAAATTCTCATAGGCCTTGGGCACCGGCACATAGGCCTCGCGCCGCGCCGGCTGCAGCCTGATGCGTAGGTCGCCGGCAGGCTCGAGGTTTCCTTCATAGGCGATGGCGACCTCGACAAAGCCTTCGCTGTCGCGGCTGATGAGGTCGTGATAGTGCACGCTCATTGGTCCGTCGCCTGGCAATGCCGAGGCACGCAGATGCGCGCGGATATCGGCCTCGGCGCTGGCGATAAAATCGTCCAATGCCTCGACGCTGACCTGCCGCTGGCGGGACACGACTTTGCTGGCCGCCATTTCGCGAAGGCCGATCGCCCCAGTCAATGCGGGTTCGCCACCAGCGGCTTGCCGGGCAAGCGCCCGCACACCTTCAGCCTGCTCGGCTAACATGTCGTTTTGCGCGGCCAGCCATGCTTGCAGCTCGACGATTCGCGCCTCAGGCGTGAGCTCGACAAGCCGTGCGACCCTGGCCACCGGCAGGCCGAGCCGGCGCAGCTTCGCGATCAGCCGCGCACGCGGCGCCTGTTCGGCTGCGTAGTAGCGATAGCCTGTTTGCGGATCGACATAGGCCGGCGCCAGCAGGCCTTGTTCGGCATAGAGCCGCAACGCCTTCGGCGACAATCGTGTGGCGGCTCCGAAACGCCCTGCGAGAAGATAAGAATCGGTCATGAGCGCATGTCTAGGGTCAGCCCCTGGGGCGAGGTCAAGCGCTCGAAAAGGCTTTCGCCATGGCGGTCCAGGCCTCAGCCTTTCTTGTCGCCCGGTTCGGTCGGCAGGCCCGCTGCGCGCCAGGCGGTGAAGCCACCGAGAATGTGGTGAACTGGCTCCAGCCCCATCTCCTGCGCGGTCTTGGCGGCAAGTGCCGAACGCCAGCCGCCAGCGCAAAAGAAGACGAAGCTCTTGCCGCTGGAAAAGAACGGCTTGTGGTAGGGGCTCTCCGGGTCGATCCAGAATTCGAGCATGCCGCGCGGGCAGTGCTGGGCGCCTGGAATCTTGCCTTCGCGCTCGACTTCACGCGGATCGCGCAGGTCAACGAAGACGGTTTCGGCATCGTCAAGCAGCGTTGCCGCTTCCTCCGGCGACACCACCTCGACCACCGCATTGGCCTCGTCGAGCAGTTCCCTGTAGCCCTTTTTCATCTTGCCCTCGCGCCAATCCTGCTCAACGCCGTCATTGTCGGCCAATTGATCGCATGAAGCAGCAAGGCCTGTCATCCCGGCCGGATCATGCCAGTGGCCCGGCAACCTCACGATGATGTGAAACTGTTCGGCAACAGCTATCGGGAAATTTATCAAAGCTTAACGTTATCGGTATGAATCGATACAGTCGCGCCTTACATCAGCCATTCGGCGACAGGAATTCTTCCACCGGCGCATGGGGATTCCAGTGCGGTTTCCGGCAGGGTTAGGTGTTTTATGACGTTTTCTTTCCTGAAAAGGCCGATTTCGCTTCCGCTGGCCGCCTTGGCCGCAACACTTGCCATGGGCGCTCCGCAGGCGGGCGCGCAGGGCTTGTTCCAAATGCTTTTCGGCGGCAATCGCGAGCCTCGCCAACCGCAAGCCGAATTCCCTCCGGCCCCTTCGCACCAGAAGAAGCGGGCACCGGCCCCGGCAGCCAAGATCAGCGCGCCGTCCTACTACACCTACAAGACCGACCCGATGGTGACGGTCGACTTCTCCAAGCTCGTTGCCGGCACACAGTCGGTATCGCTCGAGCCCTCGCTTGCCGGTACCGCATTCCGCGAAGCGCTTGCCGGCCTCAACGCCTTCGACCTCGTTGCCGAAAAAGACATCGCCAAGGCGCTGCTCGATTATTATTCAGCCAATCCCGAATTCATCTGGGTGAGCGATCGCGCGGCCAACAGCCGGGCCGAAGACGCGATCCGCACACTGAGCGATGCTGCGAGCCATGGGCTGATGTCGGCAGACTATGCCGTGTCGGTGCCGCCCGCCACTTACCCGGCCGACGACGCGGCTGGCCGGCTGAAGACGCTGATTCGATTCGAGATGGCGATGTCGGCGCGCGCGCTGCGCTACGTGCATGATGCGCAAGGCGGCAGGATCGATCCAAACCGCATCTCCGGCTATTACGACTTCGCGCCCAAGCCGCTCGACATGGTGGCCACGCTCAAGGCGCTCAGCCAGGCGCAGGATGTCCGCTCCTTCCTCGAATCAAAGCACCCGCAAAACCCGGAATACAAGGCGCTGCGCGTCGAGCTCGAGGCGTTGAGGGCGAGCGAGGAAAACGACATCGTCGTTGACCCCAAGCTGCTGCTCAAGCCGGGCGAGACCAACCCCGAGCTGCCCAAGCTTTTGCATCTCATTGCCCGCGATCTCGATGACGAGATGGGCGGCGAATATGGCGAGACCCTTGCCCGGCTCGGCAACAGCGAGGTCTATTCTCCTGAACTGGTACCGGTCATCGAGGCCGTGCAGAAGCGGGCAGGGCTCAAGGCCGACGGCGTCGTAGGTCCACGCACCGTGTCGATCCTTGCCGGCACATCCAAGGCTGATCGTCTCGACAAGGTCCTGGTCGCGCTTGAACAGCTACGCTGGCTGCCGTCCGATCTGGGTAGCCCACGCGTCTTCATCAATCAGCCGGCCTTCACCGCGAGCTACATCGACGGCGGCGTAGAGAAGCTCAAGATGAGGACCGTGATCGGCAGGGCCACCAACCAGACCAGCTTCTTCCAGGATGATATCGAGCAGGTCGACTACAATCCTTATTGGGGTGTGCCGCAGTCGATCATCGTCAACGAGATGCTGCCGCGGCTGCGCAGCGATCCGAGCTATCTCGACCGTGCCGGCTACGAGGTCACCGATTCGCGCGGCCAGCGAATCCCCTCATCGGCGATCGACTGGGCGCAGTACGGCGCCAAGGTGCCTTACAGCGTGCGCCAGGCGCCCAGCGAGGCCAATGCGCTTGGTGAGCTCAAGATCCTGTTTCCGAACAAGCATGCGATTTACATGCACGACACGCCGCAAAAGGCGCTGTTTGACCGCGACAACCGTGCCTTCAGCCATGGCTGCATCCGTCTTTCCGATCCGCGCGGCATGGCAGCCGCCGTGCTCGGAACCGATGTCGATCACATCGCGGCAAAGCTGAAGCAGGGCCACTCGTCTGAAAAGGTCACTCGCAAGATCCCGGTCTATGTCGCCTACTTCACCGCCTGGCCTGACCTCAACGGCAAGGTCGAGTATTTCGGCGATGTCTACGACCGCGACGCACGGCTGAAGGACGCGATGGCGCGCACCGACGCCGCACGGGCTCCAAGCATCTAGTAGCGCCTCATCCGTCAGACAGGCAGGCCGCCGCGCCTGCTTTTGGTCGCGACCATCCATGCCTCGACCGGCTTGGGGTTTTGTTCAAGGATGTTTGCCGACCTTGCAAAACTCTGCACAGCACTGCGCGCGCCTTCGACTGGAAATTGACCGTTGCGTGCCGCATGGCAAGCGCGCGCGGCAACGCTGTAGATCGGTCCTCGGCGTTTTTCTGGCCAATCGGTCAGAAAGGCGATCGCGTCGGTTATGCAGGTGATTTCGCAAGTGACGTGTTCGTGCTTGACGAATAGCGGGCGACTGAAAGCCTTGGCTTTCATCACTTCCTCCATTTTCTTGGGCGTCTTTTGAGCAAGCGAAAGCTGCCGATCTCAGGCAGTTGTCAAAAACATGGGGCGGTGATGTACGCGGTCAAGGGCAGGCATTCAGCTCTGCCCTCTTGCGCGGCAAGATTGATGAAGCAGGGCTTGCGCCGCCAAACCCACCCGCCCAAGGGCGGTGGGGATTTTTGTCAGCCGATTGCTCCTAGGGAAGTTGGCGGATGGCCGACGCCACACTCATTTAGTGGATGTCCGGCGTCGCGTCGGCCGCTCCATCCGCCCAATTACAAACGTTGCGCCTTGGGGGCCTCATTTGCAATTAGATCAATGGATTGATGCGCGGTTCCCAGAAGAGCGAAGTGGCTGTGCAACGGCTACGTGGCAGTGTGCCGACGATTCTTGGCAGAGCGCTAATTAGAATGCCGCAACAGCCCGACGTCCTCGGCGACCGTTTCGAACGCCTCCCTGGTGCCAGGCGGCAGCAGGATCAAAACGCTGAACAGCCCTGAGGCTGAAACTGTACAAGGGAAATTAGCGACGCGGCTAAGTGCTTGAAAATATGGTGGGCGATGCAGGGATTGAACCTGCGACCCCACCCGTGTGAAGGCAAGACCGCATCTAAAGAAATCAGTTACTTGACCACCTTCAGTTTAGCTTTCCCCGGATTCTCCACGTTTCTTGCTTTTCTAGGCTGTCGCGGGGTGGGGAGTAAATCGGCCCGCTTCGACTCTTCTGAAGCGACCACGTGTTCATAGCGAGCCGCCGATTTCTGGTCACGCCAGCGTCCAGTCCCGACCAGGCCGCGCGTATCGAGCCCGCCATAGCGGCGCATCCATGTCGCCCAAGTGTGGCAGAAAGTGTGGAACGTGGCGAATTCCACATCTGGGCCGGTAGCTTCCTTGACCTTCCTCATGAGCGTGTAGAGTCGCCCGCACTTGCGGAACCGGAATAGCTTCTGCTTTCCACGGTCGAGCCCGCGCGGATGGTTTGCAAGCTCGGCAACAAGCACTGGGGGCAAGTGGACGCCGCGGGGATCGTCGTTTTTGGTCTGAGGCAGATAGGCGAACGCTTCGGAAATGATCAGCCTGTCGCAAGTCAGACCCAGGGCCTCGTTCAAACGGCAACCGGTGTAGCAGAGGAAGGTCAGGAGACCGGCGAACTCGGCATCAATTGCGCGTGCCTTGTCGATCATCCGAAAGACCTGATCGGGCTGCAGCCAGTCGACGCGGGACTTACCGCGCCAGCCTTTCGGTCGCTTGATCTTGAAGTCGATGCCGGCGTGCTTCAGCACCGCCGAGACCGGAGTGTAGACGTGCCGATTGCGCGTCATGGCGGAGGCTTGCGGGTAGAGCTTCACCGCACATTGATCGATTGCCTGCTGATCGATCTTCGAGAGGCCAGTCCCGAGAAAATGAGGGATAAGGCCGCCGACCCATGCCTTTGCAGCCGGGTCCCACTTGCCAAGATATTGGCCGTCGCCGCCGCCCTTGATGTAAGCCAGAGCGGCCTCTTCAAACACGGGTTCTTGCGGCTTGCCAGGGTCTACCGGCTCGGCAGTTCGACCACGTTCGATGTCTCGTTTGATGGACGCGAGGATTTGCTTCGCGGTCGCCTCGACAGGAGTTCCTGTAGTTCGGTCAACGTAGACGCCGAGGTGTGTGCCCCGGATCGAGTAATTTGGCGATTTGCCTTTGCGGGGCGGCCGGAGCTTGAGCGGCATGAGGGGTTTTCCTGGCGGAGGCCGGCTACGATAGCGGCGATGTCGGCTTCGGTGAATAGCTTCCGGCGGCCATTGCAGTAATAGTGGGGGTGGCGTTTGACGATGTCCTGCATCGATCGACGCGAGATGCGCAGAACATCGGCCGCTTCGTCCATGGTGAGGGCTCTCGTCATGCCTCGTCCTTCGCTGCGGGGCGGGCGACCCAGCAGGCACACTTTGCGCAATCGCCTGGTCCGACCCATCGCCTGTCTGGCGGCCAAGAGAAGCTATAGGCAGATGTCATCGACACCGGCAGTGTCGGCAGGTCCGGTGCTGGCCATTCGCAGCGCCAAACGGTATGTGCCCGCATGGCCACACGCCCTCTTACGTCCGGGGTGATATCCGCGAATTGACAAGCGGCGCGCTTCGACGCCTTCAGCGCCTCATTCATTCGTGTCTCCTTTGGTGGGGAGGGGACGGGAGGGAGGTCAGTGGCCATCGCGCCCTCCAGCCTTGCTCTGGTCTTCCAGGTACTCGCGAAGACCGACCGCCGAGTTGAGAAACGCGGTGATCGCGTCGGCCCGCTCGTTCGGGTCTTCGCATCCCCATTCGGACATCGCGGCCATGAAGTGGGGAAGCTCGGCAATGCGCTCGGCCATCGGTGTCAGCAGAAGCTTGCGCTCCATCTCCGCTACACGCGCTTTCAGGCGGTCGAGTTCGGCCTCCGCTGCTTCGGCACGGCGGTTGGCTGCGATGGTGAAATCCTGATAGGTGAGCACCACGTCACCCAAGCTCGGCGGGTAAGGCGAGCACCCATGGTGATAAAGCTTGTTGCTGATGAGCAAGCCACCTTTGCTCCCCATCTCCTCGCCGCATTTTGCGCAATATGAAGGGCGCGCGCTCGTCTTCTCAGCGGTCATTGCTGTTCTCGTGCTGTCGGTGGGGAGGGCGGTCATGCTGCGGACCTCGCTTCGAGATACGCGCCGATCACTTCTGCCGCGACTTGCGGGACGATGGCATTGCCGTAGCCTTTGGCCGCGTGTCGTTCCACTGCGACGGATACCCCATCGCAAGGCAGTAAATGGCTGTAATCACCGTCCAAGGCGCGCCCTGCGTCAACAAGCGGGTCGCCATAGAGGGGGAGTGGCGGAGCCTTTGCGACAGGAAGGCGTTCGAGCGTGTTATGTCTTTCCCGTCCCGGGCCACTGGCGTCGGCCAACCAGATGAGGCGTTTGCGGACGTGTCGCGCTTCAACGGCAATAGCTGGAATAGACGCCGCCGCGCAGGCGTAGCCGATGCCTTCCATGTCCCCACAGAGTTGGTCGAACCATCCCCAATTAACCGCGTCGACAACCTGCTCTCCAAAGACAACTGGAGGCGCCTGCTCTCGGATGAGCCCGAAGAAAGCTGGCCAGAGATGGCGGACATCGCTTTGGCCTTTCGCGCCGCCATTGCCGGCGCTGCCGACTGAGAACGGTTGGCATGGGCACGAACCTGTCCAAACAGGTCTATCATCGCCCCATCCGGCAATTCTGAGGGCGAGGGACCACCCGCCAATGCCAGCGAAGAAATGGCATTGGGTGTAGCCTCTAAGGTCGTCCGCTCGGACATCGGTGATGCTCCTGTCGTCAACGTCGCCAGGCGCGATCAGGCCAGCGGAAATGAGATTGCGCAGCCACTGGGCCGCATATGGGTCAAATTCGTTGTAGTAGGCGCGGGCGCTCATTCTGCGTTACCCCGCGCGCMGGCACTATGGGCGGCGAGAGCGGCGCGGATTGCCTTCTGATTTTGACGCCTCACGATCTCTCGACGCAGCCAAGCCGTGCTTTCGTTCGCGAGCTTTATCGTTTGGAGGCCGGGTGCGTTTTGGATGTCGTCAGGGTCGGCGCAGGAGAAAAACTCCTCCGCCAGTTCGACGGCATGAACAAGCGCCCACAGATGGTCGACGGTGACGCGCTTCGCCATCACTTGCCCTCCACAGCCGGGGAGCGGAGCTCGAACATGACGCCGTTGAGGTGCTTGCCGGGGGCTTCCTCAAACTCGATGGAGTGGCTGTAGCTGCCAACGTTGATGTGCTTGACGGTGACAACTTGGCCCTTGGTGAAGAGGGCGCGGCCCTCCTTCAGATCATGGTCGTAGCCGTTCTTGTCGAGGAACTGCATCTTGTCGCCGGGCTCCGGCCACCCTTTGCGAGGCGCCTCCACCACCCCCGGCGCGGATACTGGTGAGGTGTGGACTAGCGCAGAGCGGATGGCCGCGTCGAAATGGGTCTGAGCCGCGATGGCACCAGCCTCAACGTCTGCCACTTCATGATGGACGCCGTCAGGACTGATCCACGCGGGAGGGAG
>NZ_JBFTPR010000026.1:0-48073 GCF_056398585.1 Aminobacter sp. 01T433 | reverse complement strand
CGCTCAGTCGCCTCGGCTTTCACCGCCAGCCGCCGCAAGGCCCGGGCTTGGGGGCTCATCACCCAGCAGGAGAACCGACCTCCCACCAGCCCGGCACCGGCGCTTCCCCCCGAGCCCGGTGCGCACCGGGGTCCCGTGGAAGATCGCGAAGAGAATGATACGGCAGGTTGGGAGGGGTGTGGAAAAACGAGGGCGGCTATCCACGGTGGATGCTGACAGATGCTGACGTTTGGCAGCAATCATTAAACCATTCGGTTGATTATTTGCGAGCGCATATTACATTCAACCATATGGCTGAATGACCTCGAAATCTCAGCCTGGCGCGCCGGTCGTGAACCGGCCGACCAAACGATATGGAGATTGCGATGCGCAAGCTGATTGCTGGAATGAAGACGTCGGTCGATGGCAAGATCGAGGGACCGGAAGCCATGGCGGATTGGGTCGAGGCGTGGTCCGACGACTATGGCGTCATGGCGCAAGTGGACGCCTGCCTGCTTGGCGGCGGCATGTACCCTGGCTACGAGAGCTATTGGACAGCGATACAAAATGAGCCGGGCAATCCCGCCTGGATCACGGGCGCGGCACCGACGCCGGCCGAACTCGACTGGGCCCAGTTCGTCAAAAAGACCCCGCATTACGTGCTGTCGAACAGCCTGGCTTCGACCCTTTGGCCGAACACGAGCTTCGTTCGAACTCTCGAAGACGTCGCAGCCCTGAAGCGGCAGCCCGGCAAGGACATCTATCTGGTCGGCGGCGCCCGAACCACGGCGAGCTTGATCGATGCCGGGCTTGTCGATGAGTTGCGCCTGATCGTCTATCCGCTCATCGCCGGCAACGGCAAGGCGCTCTTTGCCACCACGGAACGCCGCCACGGCCTTGAGCTGCGGAAGGTCGAACAGCTTACCAACGGGTGCCTGAGCCTGGTCTACGGGCTTGGCTAGCCGCTCTGCACTGCAAGGGGTGACCAACGATGGGTCTGCCCCTCGCCGCAACTGCGACAGAAAAACAAAGGGCGTGGAGAAATCCTGCACGCCTGACAGCCACAGAGGCTACCCGTTGTAGACTACGGAAATCTTGTTTCCAGACGGATCGCGCACGTAGGCGGCGTACCATGTAGGTCCATAGTGTGGACGTGGGTTGGGTGCACCTTCATCGGTTCCACCATTGGCCATGGCAGCTTCATAAAAAGCATCCACTTCCGCGGGGGACTTGACCATGAACCCGACCATGGAGCCATTGCCAGCGCTGGCAGGTTCGCCGTTGAAAGGCTTGCTGACCCACAAGACGAACCCCTCGCCTGTTCCACCTTCAGAATAAGCGCGCCAGCCTGGAAATTCCGTGTGCTTGCTCCATCCGATGGTCGCCAAGGTTGCATCATAGAAGTAATTCGACTCGGCGGATTCCAATGCACCCACAGTCACATAAACGCTCATGATCTTCCCTTTCTCCGGTGGCAGGATCGTGAGCGTTCTTATCGCGCAAAACAGAACATAACAAGAACAAACATTTCAGCGACGCAAGAAGCGCGAGAGTTCCAACGAACCGCCACGCGCGATTGGCTGCCCGACGCAAGAGCGAAATTACGTAGCAAATGCCACCAACCGAAAACGATGCGGCCTTGGCCGCTTTGCGCCAAAACGAGATATCTGCTTCGGGTCGGATAAATACCCCTTGGGGCCGACGGCCGACCGTCCGCTGCGAGGACACTCAGCACGCGAAGCGGACACCAAAGTTCTTGCCGCCAAGATCTGGGATTGGCCCCCAAACGGAAGTTCGGCCGAATTGACGCCTTCAAACTGCGTCAATACAATTTCTTTTCGCCGAATTTTAAGAGCCAGCGGTCAAGCAGGGGCGACATTGTGGAACTGGTCATTGGTCGGCTGCCACTCACCAGAGTGAAAGAGGCAGTTGCCCTGCTGACGCGGGCATTCATGCCCGACCCGATCTTCTCGTACTACTTTCCTGAAGCCAACCGGCGCGCCGAGGTGTTCCGAACCTTCTTTAACGATGTGGTGCGTGCGCACATCAGGTTTGGGCACGTCTATGCGGCCATGTTGGATGAGAAGATCGTGGCGGCGGCGGTCTGGCGGCCGCCAGACGCTGGACAGTCGACCGCGAGGGACCTCAGGCGCCAAACGCTGACTGAAAACCGGGTACGCGCGATCGACCCAAAAGCTGCGGTCGCCCTATTCGAAGGCTTCGCTGGGCTTGAATCCGGGCATCCCTCCGAGCCGCATTGGTACCTTTTCTTCACCGGTGTTGAGCCTGAGATGCAAGGTAGCGGCATTGGATCCCGCCTGCTTGCACCGGTATTGGAGAACGCCGACCGGTCGCGCGCTCCATGCTATTTGGAAACACCCTTTCCGCGAACCCACGACTTCTATCGTCGGCTTGGCTTCGTAGTCGCCGTGGAGGGGCATCCGTTTGCGGGGGCGCCCACGCTCTGGGCAATGACTCGGGCACCGACATGAGTCAAAACTGATGTATTAGGGTCGAAATCTACTTGTTCAAGCGTTGGTCCGCTTCTGGGGGAACTAGCCGCCTTACTCGATCGCATAGATGACGACGCATCAATGGCTGGGTCGGGTGCCGAACGCATATCGCGCAAGCTCGCGGCGCTGGCGGCCAAACTCCGCTGAGGCCGGCGGGCTGTCGCATGCGACTGCACAAAAATCGAGAATACTCACTGAGGGAGGAGGCAATGGACGAAGATCATACGAAACGCATGATCCTTGAATTCCTAAGGAAGCACACCTTGGCGGTCATTGCGACCTGCCATCGTGATGGAACGCCGGAGGCGGCTACGATCGACTTCTCGGTGCGCGACAATTTTGAGATCGTGTTCAGCGCTTTCAAGGAGACGCGAAAGTTCGGCAATCTCGCGGAGCGTCCCGGCGTCGCGTTCGTAGTCGGATGGGACGACAATATCACGGTTCAATACGAGGGTGAGGCAACAAGGGTTCCTGCCGCGGATATCGAACAATACCAGGAAGTTTTCCTCAACAGCGTTCCGGCCGACAGGGAGTTCATCGAGAGAGGGGCGGTGATGTTCAAAGCGACGCCGCGGTGGGTTCGATATTCCGATTTCAACAAGGAGCCTCCCGAGTTGATCGTGATTCAATTCTGACAAACGCAACGGCCTCGGGTCGCCGTCTGAGGGCGGAGGCTAAATCGTGACACCCGCCGCGAGGGCATAACCTCGAGGATCGCGGAGGCTCAGCAGACCCGATCATGCCGCGTCGAGGCGGGGAGACATCCTCCGCGCCAGAGCCGCCACTGAGGCTCCTCAGTGGCCGTCGTAGGCTATCAGCGTGCGCACGTCGACGCCGAGCGCTTCGAGCTTCTTGCGGCCACCAAGGTCAGGTAGGTCGACGATGAAGCAAGCGGCGACGATGTCGGCACCGATCTGGCGCAGAAGCTTGACCGCGGCCTCGGCGGTGCCGCCGGTGGCGATCAGGTCGTCGACGAGGATGACCTTTTCGCCGACAGCGATCGCGTCCTTGTGCATCTCCATCTCGTCGAGCCCGTATTCGAGGCTGTAGGCGATGCGCACGGTCTCGTGCGGCAGCTTGCCCTTCTTGCGGATCGGCACGAAGCCGGCCGACATCTGGTGCGCGATGGCACCGCCCAGGATGAAGCCGCGCGCCTCGATGCCGGCGACCTGGTCGATCTTGGCACCGGCATAGGGATGGACGAGCTCGTCGATGGTGCGGCGGAAAGCGCGCGCATTGCCGAGCAGCGTGGTGATGTCGCGGAACATCACGCCGGGCTTGGGGTAATCGGGAATGTTCCTGATGGTGGCAAGCAGCGTCTGTTCGAGAGAGGTATTCATCGGCGGGGGCTCCGTTGCCAACGGCGCAGCACATCCTTTCGCGGACGCTCTAGCACCGTGCACTGGCAGTTTTGACGGGTCGGGCGGCAAAAGAAAAGGGCGCCTTGCGAGCGCCCTTCGATTTCGTATCGGCTAAGCCGGATCAGTGCGGGACGTTGGCCCAGACCTTGCGCTTGGTGGCGTAGACCAGGCCGGCAAACAGCACCAGGAAGATCATGACGGCAAAGCCGGTCTGCTTGCGCGCCTCAAGATGCGGCTCGGCAGCCCACATCAGGAAGGCCGAGACGTCCCTGGAATACTGCTCGACCGTCTCGGGCGAACCGTCTTCGTAGGTCACCTGGCCGTCGGAAAGCGGCTTGGCCATGGCCAGCGACTTGCCGCCGATGAAGAACGGGTTGTAGTGCGTGCCCTCGGCGATTTCCATGCCGGCCGGCGGCTGCTCGTCATAGCCGGTCAAAAGCGCGTGGATGTAGTCCGGACCGTTCGACGCATACTGGGTGAAGATGTCGAACACGAAGGTCGGGAAACCACGCTCGACGCCGCGCGCCTTGGCGATCAGCGAGAAGTCGGGCGGAGCAGCGCCGTTGTTGGCAACCGCCGCAGCAACGGTATTAGGGAAAGGCGACGGGAAGTGATCGCCAGGCAGAGCCTTGCGGGTGAACATCTCGCCATCGCCGTTCGGGCCGTCCTGCACTTCGTACTCGGCGGCGAAAGCCTTGACCTGCGCTTCGGAGTAACCGAGGTCCGAAAGCGTGCGGAACGCCACCAGGTTCATCGAGTGACAGGCCGAGCACACTTCCTTGTAGATCTTCAGGCCGCGCTGGAGCTGGCCCTTGTCATAGGTGCCGAATGGGCCAGCGAAGGTCCAGTCCATCTGCTTGGGCTTGTGGATCGGGAAGTGCGTCGGCTCAGCCGCATTATGCGCTTCCTGAGCCAGCGCCACGCCGGCGGTGCCGGCGAGCACGAAGCCGATGGCAGCCAGACCGTTGAGAATCTTTTTCATTCCAAAATCCCTCTCAGATTCTCGGTTCAGCCGCGGGTCTCGGGTGCAGCGGTTGCACCAGCCGGATGAGCGGAGCCGCCCTTGTTCTTCTCGAGCACCGCTTCGGTGATCGAGTTGGGCAAGCGGCGCGGCGTCTCGATCAGGCCAAGAACCGGCATGATGACCAGGAAGAATGCGAAGTAGTAGAGCGTAGCGATCTGCGACATGATCACATAGGAGCCTTCGGCGGGACGCGAGCCGAGCCAGCCCAGGAAGATCGCGTTGATGACGAAGATCCAGAAGAACAGCTTGTACCAGGGACGGTAGACAGCCGAACGGACCTTCGAGGTGTCGAGCCACGGCACGACGAACAGCACCGCGATCGAACCGAACATGGCGAGCACGCCACCGAGCTTGGAGTCGATCGGCCCGATGTTGAAGGTGATGGCGCGCAGGATCGCGTAGAATGGCAGGTAGTACCATTCCGGAACGATGTGCGCCGGCGTCTTCAGCGAGTCGGCCATGATGTAGTTGTCGGGGTGGCCGAGGAAGTTCGGGATGTAGAAGACGAAGTAGGCGAACACGGCCAGGAACACGACCATGGCGAAACCATCCTTGATGGTCGCATAGGGCGTGAAGGCGACGGTGTCGGTCTTCGACTTGACTTCGATGCCCGTCGGGTTGGACTGGCCGGTGACATGCAGCGCCCAGACGTGGAGGACCACGACGCCGGCGATCATGAACGGCAGCAGGTAGTGCAGCGCAAAGAAGCGGTTCAGCGTCGGATTGTCGACGGCAAAGCCACCAAGCAGCAGTTCCTGGATCCAGGTTCCGACCAAAGGTATGGCGGTGAAGAAGCCGGTGATGACGGTCGCGCCCCAGAAGGACATCTGACCCCAAGGCAGAACGTAGCCCATGAAGCCGGTCGCCATCATCAGCAGATAGATGATGCAGCCCAGGATCCAAAGCAGCTCACGCGGCGCCTTGTAGGAGCCGTAATAGAGACCGCGCATGATGTGGATATAGACGGCGATGAAGAAGAACGACGCACCGTTGGAGTGCATGTAGCGGAGCAGCCAACCGGAGTTGACGTCGCGCATGATCTTTTCGACCGACTGGAAAGCCAGCGTCGTGTCGTTGGCGTAGTGCATCGCCAGAACCACGCCGGTGAGGATCTGCGCCACCAGCATGATCGAAAGGATGCCGCCGAAGGTGTAGGCGTAGTTCAGATTACGCGGAACCGGGTAGGAGACGAATGAATCGTGCACCAGCCGCGGCAGCGGCATACGCGCATCGATCCAGCGGCCAATGCCGGTTTTTGGCGAATAGGTCGAGTGTCCACCGCTCATGGAATTATGCCCCCTGCTCAGCCTATCCGAAGCTTCGTGTCGGAAATGAACTGGAAATTCGGAATATGAAGGTTTTCAGGCGCCGGTCCTTTGCGGATGCGGCCCGCCGTGTCGTAGTGGGAGCCGTGGCACGGGCAGAACCAGCCACCGAAATCACCCTGCTGACCGAGCGGCACGCAACCCAGATGGGTGCAGACGCCGACCATGACCAGCCAGTTTTCCTTGTCCTTGCCGGCCGTACGGTCGATGTCGGTCGCCTGGGCGTCGGCAGCGATGTTGGCGTTGCGCGCGACCGGGTCCTTGAGCTCGGCCATTGGCACTTCCTGTGCGGCCTTGATCTCTTCGGGGGTGCGGTTGCGGATGAACACCGGCTTGCCGCGCCACTTGACCGTCAGCGACATGCCGGGCGTGAGCGACGCGACGTCAACCTCGATCGAGGAAGCTGCAAGCGTCGAGGCGTCCGGGCGCATCTGATCGATGAAGGGCCAGGCCACGGCACCAGCGCCAACGGCACCTGCCATGGCGGTAGCAACGTAAAGAAAATCGCGGCGATTGGGCTCGCTCGTATCGGTTGCGCTCACGGGACCTGATCCTTTTGCCTCAATTCCAACCGGAGGCTGAGCAATTGTCCCCGCTCAACGATGCACGCCCGACAGCGCATGGCAACCAGGCTAGCGAATTCCTCCGGCATTTGGACTTCGGTTTATGCGTGAAGGCTCTTTTTGTCCAGACGCGACAAGGCACATGGGCAGATTGTCGCGGGGATGACGCAAGGCAGTGGAAAACCTTGGCTAAAGTGCGGGTTCCGGCGGGTTTTCGGGTATTTTAGAGGCGTCCGCAATGCCAACGCTTCGACGGTAACCGGCGTGGCTGGCTCTTGCGCCAGAAAAGGATCGCTCGACGGTCAGGCCGCGCCGAGTCGCACCAGCACCTCGCGTGGGATTGCGTAGGTGCGGATCGCATCATCATGGCTTCGCAGGCCGCACAGTTCGCGCTGGATGAAATAGGCGTAGACGGCGTCGCACGCGGCCTTGAGCAGGACGCGGCGCTGGTCGGCGTCGCCGCTATGCGCGTTGAGCTTGGCCATGGCCTCGCCGACCCGGTCGCCGGCGCGGCCAAGCGCTGCTGCCTTCTCCGCGAGCAACTCGTAATCGAGCACGTTGAGCGTTTGCTCGGAGCGGTTCGAGAGTATGGATGGCGGGCGCACTGACGACATGATGCGATCCTACTCCGCCGCGAGCCGATCGGCCAGAAAGCCGCCGGACTGGCGCTTCCACAGTTGCGCGTAGAGCCCGCCCTTGGCGATCAGCGCATCGTGGCTGCCCTCCTCGACGATGCGCCCCCCATCGAGCACGATCAGCCGGTCGAGCGCTGCGATGGTTGAGAGCCGGTGGGCGATGGCGATGACGGTCTTGCCCTCCATCAGCCTGTCGAGATTGTCCTGGATCGCCGCCTCGACCTCACTGTCGAGCGCCGAGGTCGCCTCGTCCAGGATCAGGATCGGCGCGTCCTTGAGCATCATGCGGGCAATGGCGACGCGCTGGCGCTGGCCGCCCGACAGCTTGACGCCACGCTCGCCGACATGGGCGTCGTAGCCGCGCCGGCCGCGCGGGTCGGCAACGTCGACGATGAAGTCGTGAGCGGCGGCGCGCCGGGCGGCATCGACGATCTCGGCTTGCGACGCCCCTGCCCGGCCATAGCCGATATTGTCGGAGATCGAGCGGTGCATCAGCATCGCATCCTGGCTGACGACGCCGAACTGGGCGCGCAGCGAGGCCTGGGTGATGTCGCGCACGTCACGGCCGTCGATCATGATGCGGCCCTGCTCGACGTCGAACAAGCGCAGCGCGAGGTTGACGATGGTGGTCTTGCCGGCGCCGGACGGGCCGACGAGCGCTACGCGCTCTCCGGGGCGGATGTGCAGATTGAGGTTTTCGATGACGCCGCTGCCCTTGCCGTAGTGGAAGGAGACGTTGTCGAAGAGGATGTCGCCGGAAGCGCGCGGCAGGACAGCGGCATTCTCGGCGTCGCGGATCGCCGGGCGCACGGAGATGGTGCGGGTAGCGTCCTGGATGGTGGCGTAGTTGCGGACGAGCCCGTTGATGTTGAACATCATCCAGCCCGACATCTGGTTGAGCCGGAAGACGAGGCCGAGGGCTGCGGCAATGGCGCCGGTGGAGATTTCGCCGCGCGACCAGCTGACGATGCAGATCGCTGCCACCGCCGACATCATCACGCCGTTGATGAGTGCCACTGCCGAGCGCACCGTGGTGATCGAGCGCGTCAGCCGGAAGACGGCGCCGAGATAGCTCTCGAGCCCGTCGCGGACATAGGCGTGCTCGCGGCGGCCGCTGTCGAACAGCTTGACCGCCATGATGTTGGTGAAGGCATCAACGAGACGGCCGTTGAAGATCGAGCGCTGATCGGCGGTGGCGCGGCCGGCGCGGCGCATCTCCGGCAGAAGGAAATAGACGATCGCGGCGTAGCCGGCGAACCAGGCGAGCACCACCGCCCCCATCAGCGGGTTGAGCGAGACCAGGATGGTCAGCGATAGCAGCACGAAGGTGAGGAAGGCCCACATCGTCTGGAGCACGTTGACGATGAAGTCGCCGACAGCCTCGCCGCCCTGGACGATCTTGGTGGCGATGCGGCCGGCGAAGTCGTTCTGGTAGAAATCATAGGGCTGCTCGATGACGCGCCGGAACGCCTGCCAGCGCACCATGGAGAAGAAGCCGGGCACGACGACCTGCTGCTCGACGATGGCCGAGCCGATGATGATGACGGCGCGGACGACGAGGATCAGCACCAGCAGGCCGGCAAGCTCGGGCCAGTGGTCGGCGAACAGACGCTGCGGGGTTGTGGCGTCGAGCAGGTCGATGAGCCAGCCGACCGACCAGTACAGCGCCGCGTCGATCGCGCCCGCAAGGAAGCCGCTGATCAAAAGCAGCGTGAACGGTCCCTTCGCCTGCCTGGCGAAATAGAGAATGAAGGCCCAGGCGTTTTCCGGCAGCACCTCGCGGTCGGTGTCCTGGAACGGGTCGATCGCGCCCTCGAAGCGGCGCCAGAATTTCTGCTGGAAGGGATCTTCGGTCATCACGCAGGCCTTGATTCTTCGAGCACGCTGTCTTCATGAAACAGGAAGCCGCCGGACTGGCGCTTCCACAGCCGGGCATAAAGCCCGTCGAGCGCAAGAAGCTCGTCATGGGTGCCCTGCTCGGCGATGCGACCCTGGTCGAGCACGATCAGGCGGTCGAGCGCGGCGATCGTGGACAGCCGGTGCGCGATCGCCAGCACGGTCTTGTCGGCCATCAGCGCATGCAGGTTTTCCTGGATCGCCGCTTCGATGTCGGAATCAAGCGCCGAGGTCGCCTCGTCGAGGATCAGGATCGGCGCGTCCTTGAGGAAGACGCGCGCGATCGCCACGCGCTGGCGCTGGCCGCCCGACAGCTTGACGCCGCGCTCGCCGACAAAGGCGTCGTAGCCGATGCGCCCGCGATTATCCTCAAGCGTGCCGATGAACTCATGTGCCTCGGCCTTGCGGGCAGCGGAGATGACTTCGGCATCCGTGGCATCGGGTTTGCCGAGCTTGATGTTGTCGCGCAGCGAACGGTGGAACAAGGCCGTGTCCTGGCTGACCACGCCGATGGAACCACGCAACGAGTTCTGGGTGACGGTCGAAATGTCCTGGCCGTCGATGAGGATGCGCCCGCCCTCAAGGTCGTAGAGGCGCAGGATCAGATTGGCGAGCGTGGTCTTGCCGGCGCCTGAGGGGCCGACGATGCCAACCTTCTCGCCCGGCTTGACGACAAGGTCGATGCCGCCGAGCACGCCGCCGCCCTTGCCATAGTGGAAGACCACCTTGTCGACATGGATCTCGCCACCCCTGACCACCAGTTCGGCAGCACCTGGCTTGTCGGTCAGGCCGAGCGGCTGGGAGATCAGCGCTTTTGAGTTCTCCAGCACGCCGAGGTTCCTCAAGATGCCGTTGAGCTGCATCATCAGGCGGCCAAGCAGCATGTTGAGGCGCAACACCAGACTAAGCGTGAAGGCGACAGCACCGACAGTGATCGCGCCTTCGATCCACAGATGGATCGAAAACCAGGCAATGGCGGTGATCATGACGCCCGACAGCGCCGTCAGCGCCAGGCGCACGCCCGTCAGCCTGCGCGTGAACGGGCGCAGCGCATTGAGATAGATGTCGAAGCCCGAGCGGATGTAGCGGTCGTCGCCATCGGCGGCAAACAGCTTCAGCGTCTGAACGTTGGAATAGGAATCGACGATGCGGCCATTGATCATC
Source organism: Aminobacter sp. 01T433 (assembly GCF_056398585.1). Classification (NCBI taxonomy): domain Bacteria; kingdom Pseudomonadati; phylum Pseudomonadota; class Alphaproteobacteria; order Hyphomicrobiales; family Phyllobacteriaceae; genus Aminobacter; species Aminobacter sp. 01T433. The sequence goes on along the minus strand of NZ_JBFTPR010000026.1, from coordinate 37,613 downwards.
GAGCCGGCCTCGGCGGTCGCCTCGGCATGCTTGCGGATCGACGGCAGGTAGTGATTGGCAAGCAGTCCGAAGGCGACGATCCAGATGACGACGAGCCCAGCGAGCCGCCAGTCGAGCCCCGCGACCACGGCAAGCGTGGTGATGGTGTAGACCAGCATGAACCAGACGACCTCGATGAAGCTTTCCATCAGGTCGCCGGTGGCTTGCCCTGCCTGCCAGACTTTTGTGGCGATGCGGCCGGCGAAATCGTTCTGGAAGAAGGAGTAGGACTGGCGCGAGACATGGCGATGGGCCTGCCAGCGCACGAGGTTGTAAAAACCGGGCGTGATGGTCTGCTCGTCGACCAGCGCCGAGAGCCCAACGACGATGGTCCGGATCACCAGGACGGTGATCGCCATGAACAGCACTTCGGGACCGGCAACGTCCCACAGTGCTGCCCAGCTGCGGTCGGTGGGCAGGCCGTCAAGGATATCGACAATGCGGCCGACAAAATAGAAAAGCCCCGCTTCGACCAGCGGGGCGATGCCGCCGATGACCAGCATGGCGAAGAAGGCGAATTTTGCCTGGCCGACATAGTGCCAGAGAAAACCCCAGACGGTGGCCGGGGGCCGCAGTTCCGCCGGCTCCCGAAACGGATAGACCCAACTTTCGAACCACTTGTAGATTCTATTCATGAGCACTCTGGGCTATCTCGCGGCAACGACTCGCTATTTTCGGCCCAACCGGCACGGGAGGCAACCGTGGCTTGGCAGGAGCTTGCCTGCAACCCAGGCGAATTTCGGGCGGCATGTTCGGGCCGCCGTGGTTTCCCCTCCCCCTTGTGGGGAGGGGTTAGGGGTTAGGGGTGAGGGTACCCCCGAACCACCAAGCGGTCGTGAACGCAGCACCCCCACCCTTTATCCCTCCCCACAAGGGGGAGGGAGGGTGTCGGCCTCGCGCCACCCTGCCCTACTCCGCCGCCTGGCCCTTGGCCTCCACGTCGTTGGCCGCTTCACCGGCGATGTCGTCGAGCAGGAAGCCGCCCGACTGGCGCTGCCATAGCGAGGCGTAGATGCCGCCCTTGGCGACCAGCTCGTCATGCGTGCCCTGTTCGACGATGCGGCCCTTGTCCATCACAACCAGCCTATCCATCGCTGCGATGGTGGAGAGCCGGTGCGCGATGGCGATGACGGTCTTGCCTTCCATCAGCCGATAGAGGTTTTCCTGGATCGCGGCTTCGACTTCCGAATCGAGCGCCGAGGTCGCCTCGTCGAGGATGAGGATCGGCGCGTCCTTGAGCATGACGCGGGCGATGGCGATGCGCTGGCGCTGGCCGCCTGAGAGCTTGACGCCGCGCTCGCCGACATGCGCCTCAAAACCCTTGCGGCCCTTGGGGTCGGAAAGCCCTGCAACGAAGTCGATCGCCTCGGCGCGGCGCGCCGCCTCGATCATCATCGCTTCGGTGGCGTCGGGACGACCATAGAGGATGTTGTCGGCAACCGAGCGATGCAGCAGCGACGTGTCTTGCGTCACCATGCCGATATGGGCGCGCAGGCTGTCTTGCTGCACGCTCGAGATGTCTTGCCCGTCAATGACGATGCGACCACCCTCGATGTCGTAGAAGCGCAGCAAGAGGTTGACCAGCGTCGACTTGCCTGCACCCGAGCGGCCAACGATGCCGACCTTTTCGCCCGGCCGAACCTTGAGGGTCAGGTCTTCGATGACGCCTTTTTTCTTGCCATAGTGGAAGCGCACGTTGTCGAAGAAGATCTCGCCCTTGTCGACGACGATCTCCTTGGCATCGGGCCTGTCTTCGACCAGGCGCGGCATCGAAATGGAGGTGATGCCGTCCTGGACGGTGCCGATGCTCTCAAACAGGCCCGAGACTTCCCACATGATCCATTGCGACATGCCCCAGAGCCGCAGCACCAGGCCGAGCACGACCGCGACGGCGCCGATGGTTACGACCTGGTCGAGCCACAGCCAGATCGACAGGACGCCGACCGACAGCAAAAGCGTCGAGTTGAGCAAATAGAGCGCGCCATAAAGCGAGGTCACCAGCCGCATCGACCGGTAGACCGTGTCCATGAAGAGCGACATGCCTTCTCGCGCAAACGACGCTTCGCGGCGCGAATGCGAAAACAGCTTGACCGTCTGGATGTTGGTGTAGCTGTCGACGACACGGCCAGTCATCGTCGAGCGCGCGTCTGCCTGCTCTTCGGCGACCTTGCCAAGGCGCGGCACGAAATAGCGCAGCAAGAGCACATAGATGATGAGCCAGACGACCAGCGGTGCAGCCAGCCTGAGGTCGGCGGAGCCGACGATGAACAGCACGCCGAGAAAATAGACGATGACGTAATTGAGCACGTCGATGAGCTTGACCACGCATTCGCGCACGGCGAGCGCGGTCTGCATCAGCTTGGTGGCGATGCGGCCGGCGAACTCATCCTGGTAGAAGCTCATCGATTGCTTGAGCAGGTAGCGGTGCACCTGCCAGCGGATGCGCATGGGATAATTGCCCATCAGCGTTTGCTGGTTGACCAGAGATTGCAGCACGACCATGCCCGGCAGGATGACCATGACGATGAAGGCCATGCCGGCGAGCTTCCAGCCTTCGTTCTGCAGGAAGGTCTCGCGGCTTTGCGCCGACAGCCAGTCGACGATGTTGCCGAGGAAACCGAACATCCAGACTTCGGCGAGCGCAATCAGCGACGTCAGCACGGCGGCGACAACGATGTAGAGCCACGCGCCCTTGGTGTAGTGCAGGCAAAACGCGACAAGGGTCTTGGGCGGCTCGACCGGCTCTTCGACGGGGAACGGATTCAGTCTGTTTTCAAACCAGCGGAACATATCAGTCTCTCAATTCGGTATGCGGTGCGCGGCGAATTCCGCGCGGGACGTATCTTGGAGGCCACTGGCACGGCCATCATTCGCCGGATCTTTCCGGAGATACGGCGGGGGCCTTCGGAATGTAGGGGGCCGCTGAGGATTCGGCGAATCCTCAGCGGTTGCCTCCTGACATCGTTCTGGCAGCAGGCCGGGCTGCACCTGAGCGGCCGGCGAGCCGGCCGATCAGGGCAACGATGCGGCCAAACAGCGGCCTGTAGTTCGGGTCGACGACAACATTGCTCATGTCGACATCGGGCAGCATGCCACGATGCGGACGCTGCCGCACCGGTGGGTCCGCCTTGGGCTGATGCGCACCGAGCGCCAACATCATGGCATGATGCCTAGCGTCGGCTATGTCGTTGCGATGGGCAAAAAATGCAGAGTCGCGTTCGTTACGAGCGTGCTGCTCGTTTGAGGAATTGGCAAACATCGGAATTGTCCTTCGAAAACCTGGAAATGGCTTCGGCGGAAGTCGATGCGATCGTGCCTGTAGATGTCAGGGAAGTCGTCGAACCGAGGCCGCCGTTAGGCTGGGCGTCGCCCACAGGTGGGGCGGTGAGTGTCAAGCTGCATCATGTACCCCTCCATCGGTTCGGGTTGACAATGCGGACCGTATACGCCCATTCGCGACAGAACGCCACAGCAGCATCGGCAAAATTTTCTTTGGGACTGCTTGCTGTTGCTTGCACGCCACAGTTTAGGAAGCTGAAATGGACGAAAGACTGCGCATCGCGCTGTTCCAGCCAGACATCGCCGGCAACACCGGCACCATCCTGCGCATGGCCGCATGCCTCGGCCTCGCCGTCGATTTGATCGAACCCGCCGGTTTCGACATTTCGGATCGCGCCCTCAAACGCGCCGGCATGGATTATCTCGAAATGGCCGCGCTGACCCGGCACGTCGACTTCGACCGCTTCGAGCAATGGCGGCAAAGCGAGGGCCGACGCCTCGTGCTGATGTCGACCAAAGCCACCCTGCCCTATACCGATTTCCGCTTCAAGGCCGGCGACATCGTCATGTTGGGCCGCGAATCGGCGGGGGTGCCTGACCACCTCCACGATCTCGCCTTCGAGCGGCTGATCATCCCCATGCCCGGCGGCGGACGAAGCCTCAACGTCGCGCTGAGTGCTGCCATGGTTGCCGGCGAGGCTGTTCGCCAGATCGGCTGACCAGGCATCAGCCAACTCCATGACGATGGTAGCGAACCTCCGCCCTGGCGAATGGGTGCTTCGATCCGTTCTGGAGCTTCTCGCCATGACCTGATCCTTCCTTGCATCGCTAGGGATACCCTCGTACAACCTCAACTTACCTTGAGGTCAAGCGGGAATTGTCATGGCAAGTGAATTGACTGTCGGCGAGGTGGCCAAGCGCAGCGGCGTGGCTGTTTCGGCCTTGCATTTCTACGAGACACGCGGGCTGATCCACAGCCATCGCACGTCAGGCAACCAGCGCCGCTATGCGCGCGACGTGCTGAGGCGCGTGGCGGTGATCAGGATCGCCCAGGATGTCGGCATCTCGCTTGCCGACATCGCCGCTGCCTTCGCCGCCCTGCCCGACGGGCGCACGCCGACGCGCGAGGATTGGAGTCTGCTTTCAACAGGTTGGCGCCACGACCTCGATCACCGCATCGAGCAGTTGAAGAAGCTGCGCGACGGGCTGACCGACTGTATCGGCTGCGGCTGCATGTCGATCGACAAATGCCCGCTGCGCAACCGCGAAGACAGGTTGGCGCGACAGGGTCCGGGGCCTAGACGGCTGCTGGTTCCCGCGGAATAGGAAACCGGCGGTTCGTTCAAAGTGGGCTGGTCAGTAGCTGCGGCCGACCGTCATTGCCGACCGAAACGCCTCGTCGTCATCGATAAAGGCCGCCTCGGGCCTGGCACCAACCGCGTCGAAGAAGCGGCTGACGAAACAGCGGAAGGCAGCGCACAACGCGATGTCGCAGATCTGCTGGTCGGTGAAGCCGAGCGCACGCAGCCGGTCGATATTGGCCTCAGTCACCTGCGAGGCATCGATGGCGATCTGCTCGGCATAGGCCAGCATTTCGACGTCGCGTGCCGAAAGGCCCGCATTGCGGAAATCCTGCTGTATGCCGAGCACCGCCTCCTTCGAGCCGAGCTCGGCAGTGAGCTGCCTGGCGTAGACATAGGAGCAATAGGTCGATGGGATCTGCTTGGCGGCAATGAGCGTGATCAGCCGCCATTCGCGCATGCCAAGCGAAAAGCCGGCGCGCAGCTGGTCGTTGAAGTCGGTGTAGACGGGCAAAAGGTCCGGCCGCGCGGTGAAGCACTTCGTTGCTTCCATGACGAAACCCAGCTGCGAGCGGGACTTCTCGTAGATCTCGGCGATGCGGCCCTTGGCCTCATCCTCGGCGACCGTTTTCAGGAACATGGCTCCCCCACGCGATACGCCACAGGAACAATCTAGTCGGAAGTCGGCAGGCGGCGGATGGTGAACTCGATGACGTCGCCGGGGCGCTCGAACCAGCTCTCGATCTCGGTCCAATAGGCCTGTTTGGGCCAGCGCGAGAACCATTCCTGCGCCTTCCGTCGCGCGTCGTTGCGCGGCAACACGAAGGTCTCGCGCAAGAACCCGTCGCGCGGCCTGCGTTCCCGTTCGGCCCGGCTGCGCTGGAGCCTTTTTGCGAGGTCATCGAGCGGCGGTCTGCTCGGGGTGCCCATAAAGAACTCCTTGACCCTTACGAGAAGGAGATTAGGGATCGCGCCGGACAATTACGAGTCATTTGTGCGGAGCCGAAATTGCAGCGTCCCGAAATACCAGCCGGACTTCCGGCGGACATCGAAGACAGGAAGATGCGCGCCAGCGCCTGGTTCGAGGAATTGCGCGATCGCATCTGCCTCGCCTTCGAGGCGCTGGAAGACCAGGTACAAGGACCGCTGGCCTCGTGGGCACCGGGGCGCTTCGAGCGCACGCCGTGGCAGCGCGACGAAGGCAAGGGCGGCGGCGGCGTCATGTCGATGATGCATGGCCGGGTGTTCGAGAAGGTCGGCGTGCACACCTCGACAGTGCATGGCGAGTTCTCGCCCGAATTCCGCAAGCAGATGCCAGGTGCCGAAGAAGACCCCCGCTTCTGGGCCAGCGGCATTTCGCTGATCGCGCACCCGCAGAACCCCAACGTTCCTGCCGTGCATATGAACACGCGCATGGTGGCGACCTCGCGCTGGTGGTTTGGCGGCGGCGCTGACCTGACGCCGGTTCTCGACCGCAGGCGCACGCAGGAAGACCCCGACACGGTTTCCTTCCACAAGGCGATGCAGTTTGCCTGCTCCAAGCACGCCAATGTCGCAGACCACCAGAAATACAAGGATTGGTGCGACGAGTATTTCTTCCTGCCGCATCGCAACGAACCGCGCGGCACCGGCGGCATCTTCTTCGACTGGCAGCATTCGCCGGAGGAAAAGGGCGGCTGGGACGCCGACTTCCGTTTCGTCCAGGACGTCGGTCGCGCTTTCCTGGTCACCTACCAGCATCTGGTGCGGCAGAACTTCAACACCAACTGGACCGATGGCGACCGTGACGAACAGCTGGTGCGACGCGGCCGCTATGTCGAGTTCAACCTGCTCTACGATCGCGGCACGATCTTCGGGCTGAAGACCGGCGGCAACATAGCGTCGATTCTGTCGAGCATGCCGCCCGAGGTAAGGTGGCCGTAAGGCTGCCTTGATTCACCTACGCTGACAGCGTATAAATGCGGCATCTGACGGATGCCGCATGAAGATATCGTTCGATCCGGGCAAAGACGAATGGACCCGGGCCGAGCGAGGTATTTCGCTGGCACTCGGGGAGGACGTGATCCGCAACAAGGTCGCGACCTTCCTCGATGACCGGCACGACTATGGCGAGGACCGTTTCGTCACTTTCGGCTACGTCGACGCGCGGCTCTACGTCTGCGTGTTCACGATGCGCGACACGACCTTTCACGTCATTTCGGTGCGGAAGGCCAACGATCGGGAGATAGCCAGATATGGCCGATGATACCGACAGCCCCAACTGGACCGAGGAAAAGACGCGCTCGCTCGACGCAAGCGCGAAACTCAAGCTGACTCGCGGGTTGCTTGCGATGAGCCAGTCCGACTTTGCCGCCCTGCTCGGCATCCCTGTTACTACGCTACAGAATTGGGAACAGCGGCGTACCGAACCCGATGCCGTCGCAACAACCCTGATCGATCTTATCTATGACGATCCGAAGGAGATGCGGCTGCGGATGATGCGGCGGAACGCGGCCTGAGCCCTATGCATGGCTGCCCTGCCCGCCGTCGCATTGACGCGCGGGCAGCAAACCTTTAGAGAGCCCGCTTTCCTTGGCCCTCGTCCACATGTGACGGGCCTTGCTCTCATTGGAAGATTTTTGTGACGATTTTCGACAACATGGTTCCGGCGCTGGCCGGAGCGCTCGCCGCGCGTGGCTACGAAACGCTCACCCCCGTGCAGTCCTCTGTGCTGGCACCGGAGGCCGACGGCGTTGACCTTCTGGTCTCCGCGCAGACCGGCTCGGGCAAGACGGTGGCCTTCGGCATCGCCATTGCGCCAACACTGCTCAACGGCCGCGAGCGCTTCGACCGCGCCGGCGCCCCAATCGCGATGATCATCGCGCCGACCCGCGAGCTCGCCATCCAGGTGCGCCGCGAGTTCGAATGGCTTTATGCCGCAACCGGCGCCCGCATCGCTTCCTGCGTTGGCGGCATGGACATGAGCAAGGAACGCCGCGCGCTCAACGAAGGTTGTGACATCGTCGTCGGCACGCCGGGCCGCCTGCGCGACCACATCACCCGCGGCTCGCTCGATATTTCGGGCCTGCGCGCCGTCGTCCTCGACGAGGCCGACGAGATGCTCGACCTGGGCTTCCGCGAAGACCTCGAATTCATCCTGGCGGCAGCACCCCAGGAACGCCGCACGCTTTTGTTTTCGGCTACCGTGCCGCCGCAGATCGCCCAGATGGCCAAGCGCTTCCAGCGCAACGCGCTGCGCATCACCGCAGCCGGCGAAAGCCGTCAGCACGACGACATCGAATACCGCATGGTTCTTGTTGCGCCCCCGGAGCGCGAGAACGCCATCATCAACACGCTGCTTTATTTCGACGCGCAAAGCACCATGGTGTTTTGTGCGACGCGTGAGGCGGTCAAGCATTTCTCGGCACGGCTCGCCAATCGCGGCTTTGCGGTTGTGGCACTGTCGGGCGAACTGAGCCAGGCCGAGCGCAACAACGCGCTGCAGTCGATGCGTGACGGCCGTGCCCGCGTCTGCGTGGCGACCGACGTCGCCGCCCGCGGCATCGACCTGCCCAATCTCGACCTCGTCATCCATGCCGACCTGCCGACCAATCCAGACACCCTCCTTCACCGTTCGGGCCGCACCGGCCGCGCCGGCCGCAAGGGCGTGTGCGTTCTGATCGTGCCGTTCCACCGTCGCGGCAGCGCTGCCCGCCTGCTCAAGCTGGCCAAGCTCGAGGCAACGACGCAGTCCGCACCCGGACCTGCCGAGATCGACGCACGCAACCGCGAGCGCATGCTGGCCGAGCTTGCCAACGCCGAAGCACCCGCCGAGGACGAGGCAGTCCAGGTCGCAGAAATCCTCGCCGCGCACTCGCCCGAAGCGATCGCGCTTGCCTGGCTGCGCCAGCAGATGGCCTCGCGCCCGGCGGCCGAAGAGCTTTCGGACCGCCCCATCCCGGCCTTCGACTCGGCCAAGGCCGAGCGTCCCGACAACCGCTTCACTGATGGTGTGTGGTTCTCCGTCTCGGTCGGCCGCAAGCAGCGCGCCGAGCCACGCTGGCTGCTGCCTTTGCTGTGCAAGGCAGGCCATGTGACCAAAACCGAAATCGGCTCGATCCGCATTTTTGACACCGAATCGCATTTCGAAGTCGTGGCCAACCGCGCCGACAACTACGCCCGCACCGTCGAACAGAACGGCAGCGGCGAAAAGGGCGTCGACATCAAGCGGCTTGCGGGCGCGCCTGGCAGCAGCGAGGCGAAGAAGCCGCACCGCAAGGGCCAGTACGACCCGTCCGACAAGCCGCCGTTCAAGAAGAAGGGCTTCGAGAAGAAGCCTTACGAAAAGAAGCCCTACGAGAAGAAACCCTTCGAAAAGCGTTCCGGCGACAAGCCCACGGGTGCCGCAAAGGTCTACAAGCCGAAGAAGAAGTTCGGCGAATAGGCGCAAGCCGTTTGTTTGTTACTTTTTCGTAAGGTTCGACATCGCCACAATCGACGCCACAAAGAGAGATCTTGGCATCGATTGTGGCTAAGTTGCCATTATGGAATATGTTTTTCGTCTAATACCCGCCTGGTGAAGCGCAGCTATTTCTATCGCTGGGGCCGGGAAATGCCGGCGGCCGCCTTGCTGCGCCGCGACCCGGCGTGACCGGACGGCCTTTCACCACAGCGGGTTCTGCGCTTGCGGTACCCGCATTCGTCGGAGAACATGCCATGCGCAAGCTTCTTGTTCCTGCAATAGCAACCGCCGTTCTCGCAACCTCTGCCATAGCCTTCGCCGCCGCCCAGCACACGGACGGCACGATCAAGACCCTCGACATGAAGGCGATGAGCCTGACAATGGCCGACGGCACCACCTTCATGCTGCCCAAGACGTTCAAGGATCCGGGCCTCAAGGCTGGCGAAAAAGTCTCGGTCATCTGGGACATGTCCGGCAAGAACAAGGTCGCGGAATCGGTAAAAATGATGAAGTAGCGGCTTTCCGCGTCCATTTCCCAACAAAGGGCGGAACCCCAGGTTCTGCCCTCTCTCGTCTCTGGGAATGCACGTCCAGAACGGAATCAGTTTCACAGATTTTGCCCTTAAGGCACTGAGATTACCTGTATTTTCCCAAAACCCCCCGCCTGCTCCGCGCGAATTGCATATCTGCCCAGGGCCCGGAGCAACCAATCGCCATATTGCGTGTTATAGTTCACCTCTCAACGGAGGGAGGAAAGGAGTCATCCGATGAAGGAATTTCAATGCGGGTCGCTTGTCCCCGGCTGCCAGTGGCATACCCGGCACGAGGACGAAGCAGAGATCATCCGCCGCGCGGCCGAACATCTGCGCGAGACGCATGGCGAAACCATCATTCGCGAGACGATGATCGAGGCGATCCGCTCGCGCATCGAAAAGGTCCGCAGCGCGGCCTGAATCAGGCTTTCAGCCTATCGGCGGCGCGCTCGAGCAGCGCGTCGCGATCCAGCGAAAAACCGCTGTCGATCCACTCGACCTCCAGAGCCTTGAGCAGCACGCCAAGTGCTGCGCCTTCGACGCCGAGCGGCGCGACGTCGCCGCCGCGCAGCGGAAACGCAGGCTTTTGCCATTTTCCAGCGAAACTCAGCAGGCGGTAGAAGCCGGCGGCTTCAATAAGCGCCTTGTCGTCCTGCTCGGCCCTGCCACGTGCCGAGGCGAGATCGAGGCGCAGGCGATCCATGATGCCTTCGACGCTGCCGCGATATAGCCGCTTGGCGAGTTCGCCTTCGGTGACAGTAGGCTCCATCTTCGAAGTTGCCCCCCACTGAACCAGCCTGTCGGTCTCGGCGTTGGAAAGCCTGAGGCGGTCGCCGAGTGTTTTCATGCGTGCCGCATCGGGCGGCACGATCGCTTCAAGCCGCAGCAGCGGATCGACGGTCCAGCCGAGATCGCCCTCGGCCCGGATCAACGCATGGATGGCGTCGATGCCCCATTTTTCACTTTCGGGCAGCGCTGCGGTGAGCACGCCCGCCTGGCGCATCCACAGAAGCGCGCGCGAGGGATCGGGAGCCGAAAGCAGCTTCTTGAGTTCCGACCAGACGCGTTCAGCCGAAAGACGGGAAACCCCTTCCTTCAGCCGTGCGCAAGCCTTGAGGCCCTCCGCATCGGGACGGCCCTTGCCGTACCAGGCGAAGAAGCGGAAAAAACGCAGGATGCGCAGATAGTCCTCGCGGATGCGGGTTTCGGCATCGCCAATGAAGCGCAGCATGCGGCTGTCGAGATCGGCAAGCCCGCCGACCAGATCGACAACGGTGCCGTCGGCTTTGGCGTATAGCGCGTTAATGGTGAAGTCGCGCCGCTCGGCGTCTGCCTTCCAGTCGCGCCCAAACAAAACCTTGGCGTGGCGCCCGTCAGTCTCGACATCGGCGCGCAAGGTGGTGACCTCGAACGGCTTGCCGCCGGCAATGACCGTGATCGTTCCGTGCTCAGCGCCGGTGGGGACAGCCTTGAACCCGGCCGCTTCGGCGCGGCGCACCGTCTCGTCTGGCAAATTGGTGGTGGCGATGTCGACATCGGCCACTGAAGCACCCAGCAGCGTGTTGCGCACCGCACCGCCGGCAATGCGCGCCTCTTCGCCATCGGCATTGAGGGCCGCGAGCAGCTTCTGCAACAGCGGATCGTTGAGCCATTCAGCCTGTTTGGCGATCGAGGTGCTCATGTGTAGAGCCTTTCATAGAGCGCGCGGATGATGCCGGCGGTAACACCCCAGATGTATCGCTCTTCATAGGGCATGGCGTAGAAGAAGCGCTCCTGGTCCTGCCAGGTGCGGCTGGCGCGGTCGTGGTTGGCCGGGTCCATCAAAAAACCGAGCGGTACTTCGAAGCTATCATCGACCTCATCCGTGTTGAGGTTGAGGTGAAAGCCTGGACGAACGATGCCAAGCACCGGCGCGATGCGGTAACCACTGCCGGTGACATAGTCCGGCAAGCGCCCGATAACGTCGATATAATCAGCGGTTAGCCCGATTTCCTCTGATGTCTCGCGCAGTGCCGCTGCTTCAGGCGAAACGTCGGTCGGATCGATGCGGCCACCTGGAAAGGCGATCTGGCCGGAATGGCTTTTCAGCTTTTCCGCCCGCTTGGTGAGGATGACAGTCGAGGCATCGCCGTGATCGACGACTGGAATGAGCACGGCGGCATCGCGCAGCCGGTCATGGACAATCATCTGGCGCAGATCAGGATTGAGCGTGTGGTCGCCATAGTCGGCAAAAGCACCGTTGAGATGCTCCTGTGATGCACGCTGGCGAAAATCCTGCGCCGAATAATGGGTTGCCCTGGAGTGAACCATCACGCGCTCAACCGCTCCAGCCTGTCCCAGGGCATGACAGGATAGGCCTGCCCCCTGGAGCGAACGGCAAACATCGCCTTGCCATCGATCTCGATGCGTTCGCCATATTCGACGAGCTCATACATCACCGACCGCGCCACCAATGCCTCAAGCCGCCCGCGCACCAAGAGATATGGCTTGAGGCCACCGGTTTCCTCTTCATCGACAAAACGCAGCGGGTTCTCGGGACCGGCTTCAACGACGTCGCCGACATTGGTGCGGAAGGTCAGGACTTGTTCGGCGCCTTCGCCCGCGACATTCATCTCGACGGCGACAAAATGCGCGTCGACGACGCGAATACCAACCTTTTCCACTGGGGTGATGAGATAGGTCTTGCCGTCCTCGTCCTTGCGCAGGACCGTGGAGAACAGCTGCACCAGCGGCATGCGGCCGATCGGCGTGCCCAGATAGAACCAGGTGCCATCGGGCTTGATCTCCATGTCGAGATCACCGCAAAAATCTGGGTTCCAACGCTCGACCGGCGGCAGGCCCTTGCCGGCGCGGGCGGCGCGCGAGATCAGCGCTTCCAGGCCCGCCGTGTCGCCAGCACGGACCAGTCCGTGCTCCGATTTCGCTTCACTTCGATGGTCCAGGTCGCCGGTCATGGTCACGAAATAGTCACTGTTGTTGCGCTTGTCAGCATAGGCGGGTGATTTAAGTTCAACGCGAAGACTTGGCCAATATGTGGGGCCAAGATGCAGGCAGGGAAATCGCGACGCCCAGGATCGTTTGACCTCAGGGGATTGGGCGGCAGAACGCCACGTCCGAACGGACGGCGCACCAGGCCGAAGGGCAAGGATCCAGGGCAGATTTACCGACTATGGCGGCGCGTCCGGATGGACGCGGGAGGCACGCTGTAGCATTTTGAGTTTGCGCATCGGTGGCCAGAGAATCGCTTTCGATTTCAAAGCCCAGGCGCCAGAAGAAGGATCCGGCCCATATGAGCGTGATGATCAAGGAAACCGCAATGACCGAGGCCGAGATGATCGCCGCGGCCGAACGCGCGCTCGCCGACATCGCCAAGATCCGCGTCGGCGTCGGCCGCGTCATCTTCGGCCAGGAAAGCGTGATCGAACGCACGCTGGTGGCGCTTTTGGCAGGCGGCCATGCGCTGCTGGTCGGCGTGCCCGGCCTCGCCAAGACCAAGCTCGTTGAAACGCTCGGTATCGTTTTGGGCCTCGATTCGCGCCGCATCCAGTTCACGCCCGACCTGATGCCGTCGGATATCCTCGGCTCCGAGGTGATGGAGCAGGATGAACAGGGCAAGCGCTCCTTCCGCTTCATTCCGGGACCGATCTTCGCCCAGCTGCTCATGGCCGACGAGATCAACCGCGCCAGCCCGCGCACGCAGTCGGCACTTTTGCAGTCGATGCAGGAATATCACATCACCGTTGCCGGCGAGCGCTACGACCTGCCCGCCCCGTTCCACGTGCTGGCGACCCAGAACCCGCTGGAGCAGGAAGGCACATATCCACTGCCCGAAGCGCAGCTCGACCGCTTCCTGATGCAGATCGACATCCTCTATCCCGACATCGACGCCGAGCGGTGCATCCTTCTGGAAACCACCGGCATCGAAAATGCCAGGGCTCAGAACGTGCTCGACCCCGAGCGGCTGAAGGATATCCAGCAGCTGATCCGGCGCATGCCGGTGTCCGAAAGCGTGGTCGAAGCGATCCTCAAGCTGGTGCGCTCGGCGCGCCCCGGCCAGGGCAATGCCGAAACCGACAAGCACGTCTCCTGGGGTCCCGGTCCACGCGCCAGCCAGGCACTGACATTGTGTGCCAGGGCGCGCGCGCTCTATGACGGGCGGCTTGCACCGTCGATCGACGATGTCCGCGCACTGGCCGAGCCGGTTCTGCAGCACCGCATGGCGCTGAGCTTTGCCGCCCGCGCCGAGGGCATGACGGTCCGCGACGTGGTGGCCAGACTAGCCAAGGAAATCTGATGGCGCGCATCGGCGAGGCCTCAGCACCGGTTGCGACCAGCGATGCGCTTGCCCGTGGCAGGCTGCGCGCTTCGCTGGTGCCTGACCTGTTGGTCGAGGCCCGCCGCATCGTCAACACGGTGATCGCCGGCTGGCATGGCCGCAAGAAGCGCGGCATCGGCGAGAATTTCTGGCAATTCCGGCCTTATGCCCCGGGCGAGTCGATGGCCCGCATCGACTGGCGCCGCTCGGCCCGCGATGACCATACCTATATCCGCGACCGCGAATGGGAAGCGGCCCACACCGTGTGGCTGTGGGCGGACCTGTCGCCATCGATGCTCTACAAATCAAAGACTGCGACCGTGTCGAAGGAATCGCGTGCGCTGGTCCTGGTTTTTGCGCTGGCCGAGCTTTTGTCGCGCAGCGGCGAACGCATCGCCTGGCCCGGCCTGACCGACCCGTTCAGCGCCCGCAACGGTGCCGAGCGGCTCGGCTCGCATCTCGCCCAGGCGGTTTCGCTGCCGGGGCGGCCCGATCTTTCGAGCGTCCGCCGCTTTTCCGACATCGTCATTGTCGGTGATTTCCTCGACCCGGTCGAAGAGACCATGGCCTGGCTCGACCCGCTGGTCCGCTATGGCGCGCGTGCCCATCTGATCGAGGTGGCCGACCCCGCCGAAGAGAATTTCCCCTACTCCGGGCGCACCGAATTCACCGACCCCGAAACCGGCGAAAAGCTGACCGCCGGGCGCGCCGAGCAGCTGGCCGATGACTATCGCAACCTCTATTCGGCCCGGCGCGAAGAACTCGCGGCCTGGTGCAAGCGTCTGGGCTGGAGCTACACGGTCAATCACACCGACCGCCTCGCCTCCGAAGCGCTGGTGCATGTGCATCTGGCACTGACCGCCGAAGGTCACGGACCGGGAGGGCGCCGATGAGCTGGCTGCCGCTTTCGTTCGGATTTCCAGCCGTTCTCTGGGGCCTTTTGGCGCTGCCGGTCATCTGGTGGCTGCTGAGGCTGACCCCGCCCAAGCCGCAGGCCGAGATTTTCCCGCCGCTGAAGATTCTGGCGCGGGTGTTCAAGAAAGAAGAGACGCCGCGCCAAAGCCCGTGGTGGCTGACGCTGCTGCGCCTTTTGATGGCGGCGCTTGTGGTTCTTGCGCTGGCTGAACCGATCTTCAACCCGCGCGAGAAGATCCTGACCAGCGAAACGGCGCTGGCTTTGGTGATCGACAACGGCTGGACAAGTGCCCCCGACTGGAGCCTGCGGGTCGCCACCGCCGAGCGGATGATCAAGGACGCCGAGGCCAATCAAGCTCCTATCCTGCTGGCCTTTACCGCGGAAATGCCCAACAGCCAGATCGGCCCCTACAGCGCAAGGGATGCGCGCGACCGGCTCAACGCCATCAAGCCAAGGCCCGTGCCCACCGATCGGCCAGCGGTCTATGCCCGCGTCGCCAATGCGCTCAAGGAATTGCCGGGCGCAACGGTCGCCATTCTTACGGACGGGCTGGCCGCAAAGGACGACCAGACCTCGTTTGCGACTTTGCTGGGCCAAAACCCGCGCAATGTGGTGTGGGTGCAGCCGACGCGGCTCGATACCGTCGCGCTCGCTTCTGCCAACAATGAAGTCGACCGCTTCACGATCACCGCCGTTCGCGCCCCGACGCCCGCGCCCGCCTATCTGACCGCAGGGGTCTTTGACGACAAGGCGCGCAGGATTGGCGATGCGGCGATCACATTCCGCCCCGGCGACGCCAGGGCCACCGGCGAGATCATCGTGCCGTTCGAGCTGCGCAACGACTTTTCCTGGATCGCGCTTGACGGGCAGAGACATGCCGGTTCCCTCCGCGTGCTGGACGAGAATGCCAAGCGGCGGCGAGTTGGACTGCTTTCCCAGACACCGGTCGACCAATCGCGGCTGCTGCTGTCGCCGCTTTATTACATCAGGCGCGCGCTTGAACCGTTCGCGGATCTGGTGGAACCGGCCAGCCCCGACTTGATCGAAGCCATACCCGAACTTCTGGCGCAAAAGCCCGCCGTGATCGTCATGGGCGACGTCGGAACGATTCCCGAAAGCGTTCGCGCACCACTGATCAAGTGGATGGACGATGGCGGTACGCTTGTTCGTTTCGCCAGTTCGAGGCTGATCACCGCAGGCAATGATCCCGACTTGCTGCCGGTCAGCCTGAGGCTTGGCCAACGCCTGCTCGGCGGTTCCCTGTCATGGACCGAGCCGCAAGCCGTGGCCCAGTTTCCAGCGACAGGGCCGTTTGCCGATCTTCCTGCCCCTTCCGAGGTGACCGTCAGCAGGCAGGTTTTGGCTGAACCAACACCTGATCTGGTCGACAAGACGTGGGCGGCGCTCGCGGATGGAACCCCGCTCGTGACTGCCGACAGGCGCGGCAAGGGCATGGTGGTTTTGTTCCACATCGCACCAGCGGCAACCTGGTCGAACCTGCCGATTTCCGGCAGTTTCGTCGAAATGCTGCGCCGGATCGTGCAACTGTCGCGAAATCAGGGAGCTGCTGGAACGCGCTCTGACTCGCCAGTGGCTTCGCTCGCGCCATATCGGATGATTGGCGCCGACGGCTATCTTGTGCCTCCTGACGGCGACACCAAGCCATTGCAGGTTGGCGGCGGCCACGTGCCGGCCGTCACGCTCGACAATCCACCGGGAATGTATGGTTCGGAGCAAGGCATTTTCGCCCATAATTTGCTGGAGGCCGACGCCGTGCTCGATCCGCTGCAAAGGCCTGAGATATCGGTCCCGGTGCTGTCCGAAGATTACGCGCTTGACGAGTCGCGGGACATGAAAGCGCCGTTGCTCGTGCTGGCGGCAGTTCTGCTTTTGATCGATGGCATGATCGTGCTGTGGCTTGGCGGGATGTTCTCCCGCCGACGTCGCGCAACACAAGCCGCGACCGCCGCGATGGTCGCATTGATCGTGGCATCCTCGCTCTTGATGTTCGTACCACTCGCATCCGCGCAGGATTCCAAGCCCGGCGACATCCAGGCGATCGACGCCATCTCCAAGACGCGCATCGCCTATGTGCTGACCGGCGAAGCCTCGGTCGATGCGATCAGCCGCGCCGGCATCGCCGGCCTGACCCAGTTCCTGATCGAAAAGACAGCACTCGAACCGGGCGAGCCGGCAGGCGTCGATATCGCCAAGGACGAACTCGCCTTCTACCCGCTGATCTACTGGCCGATCGATCCGGCAGCGCCCATGCCGAGCGAGGCGGCGATCGCCCGTATCGATCAGTATATGAAGGAAGGCGGGACCGTGCTGTTCGACACCCGCGACCAATTCTCCAATGGCATTGGCGCGGATTCGACGAGCCCCGCCACCGAGCGGCTGCGCGATATCCTGGCCAATCTCAACGTGCCGCCGCTGGAGCCGGTGCCGGCCGATCACGTGCTGACCAAGGCATTTTTCATCCTTCCCGAGTTTCCCGGCCGCTTCAATGGCAGCCCGCTCTGGGTCGAGGCCTCGCTTGACGCTGAAAACACCGACAACCGCCCGGTACGCACCGGCGACGGCGTCACCCCGATCATGATCACCGCAAACGATTTTGCCGGGGCCTGGGCGGTCGACGAAAACGGCGACCCGATGCTGCCGACCGTGCCGTCCGATCCCATGCAGCGGATTTACGCGCTCAGGGCCGGCGTCAACATCATCATGTACATGCTGACCGGCAACTACAAATCCGACCAGGTGCACGTGCCTGCGCTGCTCGAACGGCTGGGGCAGTAACATGAACTGGTCCGTCGCATTCGAACCCCTGTTGTCGTGGCCGTTGCTTGCAGCGCTACTCGCGCCGCTGGCACTGCTTGCACTCGCCGGCCTATGGTTCCGCCAGCGCGGCGGTTGGCTACGGCTCGTAGCACTTGCAGCACTCGGCCTGGCACTTGCCAATCCCGTCATCCTCGATGAAGAGCGCGAGCCACTCAAAAGCGTGGTCGCCCTGATCGTCGACCGCAGCCAGAGCCAGGACATCGGCGACCGTACAGCCCAAACCAACGCCGCAGTCGAGGGCCTCAAGGAACGGCTGGCGCGCTTCCGCCAGTTCGAAGTGCGCGTTGTCGAAGCCGGACGCAGCGATGACCGCACCGAAACGCGGCTGTTTGCAGGGCTTGAAAGCGCCTTTCACGACGTACCACCGTCGCGCATCGGTGGCGCGGTGATGATCACCGACGGTCAGGTCCACGATGTTCCCCAAGCCCCCATCATCAATGCGCCGTTGCATGCGCTGATCACCGGCCAGGCCAATGAAAGGGACCGCCGCATCCGGTTCGAGCAGGCCCAGCGCTTCGGCATCGTCGGCAAGCCGCTCGACATGAGCTACCGGGTGATCGACACCGGCGGCGTAGCCGGCCCGGTCGATGTACGCGTATCGATCAACGGCAATCAGGTTTCAGTGCAGCGCGCCTTCATCGGCCAGGAAATGCCGCTGCAGATCACCATCCCCAGCGCCGGACGCAACATCGTCGAGCTGTCGATCGCCCCCGTGCCAGGCGAACTGACCGATACCAACAACAAGGCGATCGCGCTTGTCGACGGCATCCGCGAGAATTTGCGTGTGCTTCTGGTCTCGGGCGAACCGCATGCCGGCGAGCGCACCTGGCGCAACCTGCTGAAGTCGGACGCCTCGGTCGACCTCGTGCACTTCACCATCCTGCGGCCGCCGGAAAAGCAGGACGGCACCCCGATCAACGAGCTGTCGCTGATCGCATTCCCGACGCGCGAGCTGTTTGTCGAGCGCATCAACGACTTCGACCTGATCATCTTCGACCGCTACCAGCACCGCGACGTGCTGCCGCTGCTCTATTACGACTACATCGCCGAATATGTCGAAAAGGGCGGCGCGCTTTTGATCGCCGCCGGCCCTGAATATGCTGGCGAGCAATCGATCGCCAACACGCCGCTAATCTCGGCCTTGCCCGCCATGCCCAATGGCGACGTGATCGAAAAGCCGTTTTATCCGCGCCTGACCGAGCTCGGCCAGCGTCACCCGGTGACACGCGGCCTCGAAGGCTCTGCAAGCGAGCCGCCGCGCTGGAGCCGCTGGTTCCGCCAGATCGGCATCGAGCAGCCTGAAGGCGAAGTGGTGATGAAGGGCGCGGACGACAAGCCGCTGCTGTTGCTCGACCGCAAGGGAGAAGGCCGCGTCGGTATGTTCCTGTCCGACCAGGGCTGGCTGTGGGCGCGCGGCTATGAGGGCGGTGGGCCGCATGTCTCGCTTTATCGCCGCATCGCCCATTGGCTGATGAAAGAGCCCGAGCTCGAAGAAGAACGCCTGACAGCGGACGGGCGCGGCATGATGCTCGACATCCGCCGCCAGACCATGCGCGACGAGGCGGGCACTGCACGCGTCATCACCCCTTCAGGCAAGACGCTCGATGTGCAGTTGAACAAGAGCGAGCCGGGCATCTTCACCGGCAGCGTCGAAACCAGCGAGATCGGGCTGTACCAGGTCGGCAATGGCGACCTGACGGCACTTGCCCATGTCGGGCCGATCAACGCGCCGGAGTTCGCCGATGTCGTGTCGACCGAAAACGTGCTGCGTCCGGCAGCGGAGGCAACCGGCGGTGACGTTCGCAGGCTTGCAGCCACGGGTATATCGAGCATTGCCGGCAGCGTCTCGCTGCCAGGCGTGGTGCCGGTGCGCGGCAGCGCCGAAGCCTCCGGCCGCGACTGGATCGGCTTCCGCACCACCGACGACAGCGTGCTGAAGTCGGTGTCGCGCGTGCCGCTGTTTGGGGGCTTCCTCGGGCTCAGCCTGTTGCTGCTGGCGCTTGGCGCGATGTGGTATCGCGAGGGGCGCTAGAGCCGGTTCCCACTTTCGGGATCATGCTCCGACACCCCTCGCCGTCCGTCAAAGCAGACGGTTGTTTTCCATGAGTTGCAGCACGCGACGCTGCGTCCCGTCGCTGTCGGCAAGGCGGCGCCGCACTGCCTCGTCCTTGCGCGCGGTGAGCTTGACCGGCTTGATGATCGGCGCGGGTGTTTTGACAGCGGGAGCCTTTGGCCTTCTCGTGAAAATCATGGCTTTGTCCTCGCATCGGGAAATGCAGTCCACCGCGAAGGGCCATGCGGACCTGCGGGAAAGCGACTGCGGATTTCTGCTAGTGCCGGCATCGTATCAGCATTCCGCCACCCATGAAAGAAGTCGCAATCCGAAATAAAATGGCAAATAAAACCTGCCGTTCAAAAAACAGCTTACATAAACCGCAATTAACGGCTATAAGTAACTTATCGTTTTTTGGGCCAAGCTTGGCTATCGCGGAGTCAGAGGTTCTCGACCCGCCAAACTCATTCCAAATCGTCGATCTATGAATGCGCGGCTTTACTTGCGGCGCTACGACTTTTCTCTTTCGAAAGACACTCACATGAACACTGGCACCGTAAAGTTCTACAACGGCCAGAAGGGCTTCGGCTTCATCGAACAGGCCGGCGGCGGCAAGGACGTTTTCGTCCATGTCAGCGCGCTTGAACGTGCTGGCTTCTCCGGCCTCGCCGAAGGCCAGAAGCTGAATTTCGAGCTCGAGCGCGACAACAAGGGCCGCGAGTCGGCAACGAACCTTCAGCTGCTCTGATTGACTTGACCTGGAGGACGCTGACCACGGATGTACTGGCAGCGTCTACCTGGTCATTCTCGAGCATGATTGAAGTGAGGAAAGCGGGGCATTGCTCCGCTTTTCGTCCATCTGCGGAGTTGTTGCCATGACCGGGCGCACCAAACACTCGACGGTCCATTTCAACCGACCGTTTGTCTTGCGCGGACTGGAAGAAATCCAGCCGGCGGGCGACTACGACATCGACCATGATGAAGAAATGATCGATGGCATATCGTGGATCGCCTACCGGCGCGTCGCCACCTATATCCACCTGCCCGCCCGGTCTTCCAACCTGCTGACCAGCCAGGTTTTAGCCATCGACCATGCCGAACTCGAAGCCGCGCTGCGGCAGGACAAGGAACTGCCCGCATGATCAGGTTCACAAAAGGTGCCGCTTCGGCCCCACGCGTGGAAAAGCCCTCGCATCGCTTCGCGGTCGGCCAGATGGTGCGGATCAGGAGCCGGATCGGCATGGCGGTGAAGGACGCAGAGACCTTCCACGTCAAGGCAACGCTGCCGGCAAAGGACGGTTCGCCGCAATACCGTATCCGCAGTGACCGCGAGAACCACGAACGGGTCACCACGGAAGACAATCTCGAGGGCGTTGAAACGGCGGCCGAATAGGCACTCTGCCCCTTAAGCCGACCTGCCCTCCGCTATGGCTCCGCTCGTCGCTCGAAAAGCCACCGTTGTGGCTTTTCGTCCGCCATGCGGACCACTCCTCACTCCTCCGGCTCAGTCGTGAACTGCAGCGGATAACCCTTGGCGCGGCCAGCTTCGCTCGCGCGTGTCGCCTTGGTCTCGGCAACATCCTTGGTAAACACCGCGACCACGCACACCCCACGCCGATGGGCGGTGATCATCACCCGGTGCGCCTGATCCTCGGACATATGGAACTCGCCCTTGAGCACCGTGACGACGAACTCGCGCGGCGTATAGTCATCGTTGATGAGGATGACCTTGTGCAGCTTCGGCCGCTCGGTCTTGGGGGACAGCTTGGTACGTGGGACAGTGATGGTTTCGGGCATCGCGGCCAACCGATCAAAACACCCGCTACCATATGGGGCCGACACGGCAGCCAGGCAACGGTGTCGGGTTCGTTTGAAACCATAGCGCTAGTCGCCCGTTGTGGTGCAGGATGGCTGGCCGGGTGACAAACAATCTTTTGCGAGGGACTGTCGGACTTAGGCTTGGCCAATCATCCTGAGAACAGTGGCAATGAGAGGAGACCACCATGTCGTATGTCGATGGATTTGTGCTCGCTGTGCCGAAAAAGAATATCGCCTCCTACAAGGAGATGGCGCGGACGGCAGGTGAGGTCTGGAAAGACCATGGCGCCTTGGCCTATGTCGAGTGCATGGGCGACGACGTGCCCCAAGGTGAAGTCACCTCCTTCCCGCGCGCGGTGCTGGCCAAGGAAGACGAGATCGTGATCTTTGCCTGGGTCGTCTATCGCTCGCGCGACGAGCGCGATGCCATCGTAAAGAAAGTGATGGCCGACCCGCGCATGAAGAGCGATCCAGCGCAGTGGCCGTTCGATGGCAAGCGCATGATCTTTGGCGGGTTCGACGTATTTCTCGACATGTAGCTGAAAGCGGCGGTCGCCGGCAGGCGCCGGTGCCACCCGCCCTTGGATGCGGAGACGCCAAATGCCTGATCGAACAGCTTCTTGTTGCTGTGGCCAGTTGCGCATCGAGGTTCAGGGAGAACCTCTTGGCATCGGCGTGTGCCACTGCCTTGCCTGCCAGCGCAGAACGGGCAGCGTATTTGCGGCGCTGGCCGGTTTTGCCCCGCCCTACAAGGTTTTTGGCGCCGCGACCGAATATCTGCGCGTCGGTGACCAGGGATCGAAATTCAGGTTCCGCTTCTGCCCTGTTTGCGGGTCGACTGTCTTCCACACCGAAGAAGGCGCGGAAACGTCCTTTGTGGCTGTCGCTGTCGGCGCATTCGCCGATCCGAGCTTTCCGCCACCTCAGGATTCGGTTTACGACTGCCGGCGGCATCCCTGGGTACAGCTTCCACTTGGCATAGCGATCTACGACAAGGATCCGGTTTAGCCGCAACAGCAACCGGCACAAACGACAGCGGTTTGACCAGGATCAAACCCCGCGCTGCTTGGGCGGGGTAGTTTGCTCGAAGACAACACAAGGAGCAGACGATGTCGAACACGCCTCACACGCTGGGTGAAGAATTCCCCGGCAAGCTCGAAGCGATCCACGCGTTGAAGGCGCAGGATGCAAATTTCGCTCGTGTTCTCCAGGAATATGACGAAGTGAACGACCAGATCCACAAGGCCGAAACCAACCTCGAACCGGTCAGTGAAGAACACGAGGTTACATTGCGAAAGCGCCGGCTCGCCTTGAAGGACAAGATTGCAAGCGCGATCGCTGCTTGATGTAATCCCCGCGTTCGCGCGCGCCCCGCGAGCACGGAGTTACGTGCCTGCTCGCGGGGACCATTGACCCCAACGCCATTTCCGCTGATAAGGGCCACCACCCGCATACAGTGCATGAACATGAAATTCACGCATAGGTCGCAAGGCGGGGGCGACCTTGGGGTTGGATTTTTTGCATGCAACGTCTTTCGACGAACGACGTACCGGCACGCGAGCGGCTGGCCTTCCTGCATGATTTCGTGGCGCGGCATGTTGCCGGGCTGCGCTTCAGGCCCGCCGACAGCGAAACCTTCGCTTTCGACCTCGCCGCCTATTTCCTCGACGCCGGCACGACAGTCGGCACGGCGTGTTATTCAGCCGTTCTCGGCGAACGCCCCAAGGACCTGATGGCCGACGGCCGGCAGGACTATCTCATGACCATCCACACCTCTGACTACGAGGTGGCGATCGCGGGCAAGCCTCCCCTTCTCATCAAGGCAGGTGACATCACCCTCGTCAATGAAGGCACGCCCATGGCCTTCGCCCTGCCCGCAACCCTGCTCAAGGTCGTCTCGCTCAACGAAGCGCGGCTCGCCGCCCTCGCCCCACGCGTCAGGGCCAAGGCGTTTCACCACATCCCCATGGCTTCAGCGAGCGCGCCCTTGCTCAGCGGCTATGCCGATCTGTTGCGTGCGACCGCCCCCTCCGGCGAAGCGGCGTGCAGGCTGGCCGCCAAGCACCTCTACGATCTCGCAGCCTTGGTCATTCAAGGTGCGACCAACGACGCCGCAGAACCCGTGCGCGCCAGCATAAGCGCGGCGCGGCTGGAACTGGTCAAGGCCGAGATCCTCGGCTACCTGACCGACCCGGAACTGAGCGTTTCAGTCATTGCCCGGCGCCAGGGCGTCACCCCGCGTTATATCCAGCGGCTGTTCGAACAAGAGGGCCTGACCTTTTCCGAGTTCCTGCGCGACGCGCGGCTCGATCTCGCGCGCCGCGCGCTCGAGGCGGCGGGAACGGCCACAGTTTCGGCGATCGCCTTCGACACCGGCTTCAGTGACCTGTCTTATTTCAATCGGGCCTTTCGCCAGCGCTTCGCGGCGACCCCGAGCGAGATCAAGGCCGCAGCCCTTCGCCGCCGTCAGTAGCCTCACCTCTCTCCTCAATCAGTTCGCACCAGACCGCATCTGTTCGCCCTGCGCCAAGACGCTCGCCCTTTGGCCGTCGTAGAGCGATGCCGTGGCGGACCAATGCATCCGACGGGCGGGGGCGCTCTTCGAACGCATGCGTGGCCGGCCATCGCCGGACCGTCGACTGGGCAGAGTCGGCGGTCCGCGCATGGCCCGTATCCACGGAGTTCGCGCCAACTCCAGCGAAATCGAGAGAACCATGAACAGAGCGATTGCATTGATCCTGTGCGGCGCGCTTGCCGCCTGCAGCCAGGCCACAACGACCACCAGCACGATGAAGGCAGCCGGAGCGCCCAAGGCAGCGGCCCAAGCCGCACCGAAGGGCAAGTCCGGGAAAATGACGGCGGCGCAGCGCTGCAATGAGGCGATGCAGAATGCCGCGAAAGCTCAGACCGACGCGGCCATGCTTGGCGGCGCCTTGTCGATGGTCGGCGGGTTCGGCGGCTTTGCCGGGCGTGGCGGCGCGGTGGTGGCCCAGGCCGCATCGGTGGGAGGTTCGCTGATGCAGGCCAAGGCGCAGAACGACACCGACAAGGCGCTTGAAGCGGAGTGCGTGGGATGAGCTCTTGTCTCAAACGCACGCTCGGTGGTCTTTTGGCGGCAAGCCTGGCTCTAGGCACCTTCGTTCTGCCGGCTCGGGCATTGACGATGGCTGATGTCGGCAAGGTGGTGCAGTTGTTGGGCGAACTGGAGCCCGAACTCGGCCGCCTCGCCTATGACGAGGAAGAAGCCGACCAATGGTTCGACGACGATGCCGGGCTTGAAGGCCGCATCGCCAAGGCCGGCTTCAGCCGCGAAAGCTGGAAAGAAGCGCTCGACGCTACTTTCCGGGGTTATCTCGCAACGATCCCCACTGACCGGCTCGAAGCGGCATTTTCGGGCCTGACGGAGAGATTGGATGCGAGTGACCTGAATGACGAACAGAAGGTCGAGATGCGCAGTTTCGTTGAAACCAAGATCGCCGAAACCCGCAAGCTGCGCGCCGAAGGCCTACAATATGTCGACGTGGTTCAGCCCTATGCGACCAAGCTGGGTGAGTTGCTGGCGGATGGGGAGTGAGGCTGGAATTCCTTCTCCCTGCTTACGGGGAGAAGGTGGCCCGAAGGGTCGGATGAGGGGCGGCGCGAACAGAACGTAAGTTGGCTCCGCCCCTCATCTGCCTGCCGGCGTTCGATGCTCGAAAAGCCAAGCAGTTGGCTTTTCGTCCGCTACGCGGACCTCATCTCACCTCCCCGTAAACGGGGAGAAGAAACGCTACCGCCGCAACACCGCGCTCAGCACATCGCGAATTCCAATCGCACCGACAAAACGCGACTGGTCGTCGAACAGCGCCACCGGCGACGTTTGCGAGCGGTGCATTGCAAGCATCACCAGCTTGAGCGAAGTGCCCGGCTTGGCCCAGAAGACATGCGAGGCCTCGTCGGACGATTTTTCGATCTCGTCGACGGAGACCCAGACCGCCGGCTGGCCGTTGCGCTCGGCGGCGGCGACAAGACCTTGCCCATCGATCTTGAAACGCGTGGTCTTCCGCCGGTCGAGCCAGACCCAGCCTTCGCCGGCGTCATCGAGATCGCGGCGGTCGCGCATGACGTTCCACGCTGTCAGCACCGACAGCGGGTTCACATTGGCGATGAAGTCGCGGACGTAGTCGTTGGCCGGGCGCAGCACGATGTCTTCGGGCGGGCCGGACTGGACGATGCGCCCGCCTTCCATGATGGTGATGGTGTTGCCGATCTTGAGCGCTTCTTCGAGATCGTGGCTGACGAAGATGATGGTCTTCTTCAGCGTCTTTTGCAGCTGCAGCAGTTCGTCCTGGAGCTTTGTCCTGATCAGCGGATCAAGCGCCGAGAACGGCTCGTCCATCAAAAGGATCGGCGCTTCGGTGGCGAAGGCGCGCGCCAAGCCAACGCGCTGCTGCATGCCGCCCGACAGTTCATGGGCGTATTTCTTGGCCCATGGCGTCAGATTGACGAGGTCGAGCTGCTTGCCGACCTTCTGCTTGCGCTCGGCTTCCGGCATGCCGGCGAGTTCGAGGCCAAGGCCGACATTTTCCTCGACGGTGCGCCAAGGCAAAAGCCCGAACTGCTGGAACACCATGGCGACCTGATGCTGGCGCAGGCGGCGCAGCGTCGCCTCGTCGCAGCTGACAACGTCGACCATCTTGTCGCCGTCCTTGACCATGACCTGGCCGCGCGAGACGATGTTGAGGCGGTTGACGGCACGCAACAGCGTCGACTTGCCAGAGCCCGACAGGCCCATGAGGACGGAAATCTCGCCCTCGTTGACGGTGAGATTGGCGCCCGCGCAGCCCAGCACATTGCCGGTCTTTTCAAGGATCTCGGCGCGGGTCGCGCCACTGTCGATCAGGCTGAGGGAGCCCTTGGGATCGGTGCCGAAAACGATGTCGACATTCCTGAAATCAACGGCGACGTTCATTTCTTGCCTCCCACGCCAATGCGCGTCATCCGGTCGAGCACGATGGCGAGCACAACGATCGCAAGGCCCGCTTCAAGTCCAAGATCGATCTTGCGCGAACCGAGCGCCCGGTTGATTTCGGTGCCAAGGCCACCAGCGCCGATCAACGCGGCGAAGACCACCATGGACAGCGACAGCATGATGCACTGGGTCAGCCCCGCCATGATGGTGGGGAGTGCCGCCGGCAGCTCGACCTTCCATAACAGCTGGCGCTTGGTGGCGCCGAAGGCCTGGCCCGCCTCGATGATCGATGTCGGCACCGAAACGACACCGAGATGGGTCAGGCGCACGGCGGTGGGGATGACGAAGATGATGGTGACGATCAGGCCCGGCGCATTGCCGAGGCCGAACAGTGTGAGCACCGGGATCAGATAGACGAAGGTCGGCAGGGTCTGCATCAGGTCGAGCACCGGCAACATGAAGCGGTAGACCTTGGGCTTGTGCGCGGCCCAGATGCCGAGCGGCACGCCGATCAGCATCGAGGCGGTGGCGGCGGCGACGACCAGCACCAGCGTTTCGACAGTCTGCTTCCACAGGCCCTGGTTGATGATGAACAGCAGGCCCAGTGCCACGCCGATTGCCAGCGCTCGCGAGCGCTGCAGATACCAGGCAAGCAGCGCGATCAGCGCGACAGCCAAAACTGGCGGCAGGAACAACAGCCCGTCGACCAGCCCATTGAGCAGGAAGTTGAGGCCGTTGGAGAAGCCGCGGAAGACGGTGTTGAAGTTGTCGGTCAGGAAGGTGAAGAACGCCTTGCCCCAGGCGCCGATGGGGATCTTGTAGGCTGCAAGAAATTTCGAAATCGGATCCATGTCGTCCCCTCTCGCCGAAAGCCCTCGCTCATTTCGAGCTTGTTATCGCATGGCTAAACACAAAGGGCAGCCGAAAGCTTGTCCGGCCGCCCCTGTTTCATCCGCCGAAGCGGCTTACTGCAAAGCCGCCTTCACGGCTGCAGCGGCGTCGCCGCCGTCGAAGGTGGTCACGCCGGCGAGCCAGGGCGTCGCCGCGTCCGGATTGGCCTTGAGCCAGTCCTTGGCGACGTCGTTGGCGTTGCCGCCCTTGAGGATGGCGTCCATCATGGTGCCTTCCATCGCCAGGTTGAACTTGAGGTTGCCGAGGAACTTGCCGAGATTCGGGCATTCGGCGACGTAGCCCTTGCGCACATTGGTGCTGACGGTGGCGGCACCGAAGCCCGAGTCGCCCATGCCGTCGAGATAGGTAATCTTCATCGCACCCATGACCGGATGCGGCGTCCAGCCGAGGAAGGCGATCCATTCATTGGACTTCATCGCCTGCTCGGCCTGGGTCAGCATGCCCGCCTCGGAAGATTCGACCAGTTCGAAACCTTCGAGATTGTCGGCCGGGTTCTTGATCATGTCGAGGATGATGCGGTTACCGTCATTGCCGGCTTCGATGCCGTAGATCTTGCCGTTGAACTTGTCCTTGAACTTGCCGAGGTCGGTGAGCGTCTTGACGCCGGCTTCCGCGACATAGGTCGGCACGACGATGCCGTAGCCGGCGCCGGAGAGATTTTCGCCAATGGTCTCGACCGAGCCGTCGGCGGTGTAGTCCTTGATGTCGTTGGTCATCGACGGCATCCAGTTGCCGAGGAAGACGTCAAGATCCTTGTTCTTCAGCGAGGCATAGGTGACTGGAACCGACAGCTGGATGACCTGAGGCTCGTAGCCGAGTGCCGTGAGCAACACCGAAGCGACGCCGGTGGTTGCCTGGATGTCGGTCCAGCCGACGTCGGAGAGCCGTACCACCTTGCAGCTTTCCGCATCGGCAGCGAAGGCAGCGCTGGTCGAAAGGAACGTCGACACGCCGATGGCGACGGCGAGTGATTTCATGCGCGACATATAGATTTCTCCCATTCGGTATTTGATGGCAACGCGTTAGTGTTGTTGTTCGTCTTTGTCGCGAGCCAAACACCATTTTCCTTTGGATTCAAGTGACATGACCCAACGACAGACGCCGCAGGCTGATCCATCAGCGACATCGCACCAGTTTTTTGCGGTGGATGGCGAACCAGGCACCTCCCCAGCGCGGGCAGCTTCGGAATAGAAGGGCGACATGGCCAAGCTCTATTTCCACTACGCCACGATGAACGCCGGCAAGACGACGATGCTTTTGCAGGCGTCCTACAACTACCGCGAGCGCGGCATGACGACGATGCTGTTCATCGCCGGTCATTATCGCAAGGGTGACACCGGCTTCATTTCGTCCCGCATCGGCTTGGAAGCCGAGGCCGAGATTTTCCGCGACGGCGACGATCTCTTCGCCCGTATCGCCGAACACCATGAGCATACCACCGTTCACTGCGTCTTCATCGACGAAGCGCAGTTCCTGGAGGAAGAACAGGTCTGGCAGCTGGCGCGGGTCGCCGACCGGCTCAACATTCCCGTCATGTGCTACGGGTTGCGCACCGATTTCCAGGGCAATCTGTTCACCGGCTCGCGCGCGCTTTTGGCCATCGCCGACGAGCTGCGCGAGGTGCGCAGCATCTGCCGGTGCGGGCGCAAGGCAACGATGGTGGTGCGGCTTGGCGAAGACGGCAAGGTCGCGCGCCAGGGCGAGCAGGTGGCGATCGGCAAGGACGTCTATGTCTCGCTGTGCCGGCGCCACTGGGAAGAAGAGATGGGCCGCGCCCAGCCCGACGACTTCATCGGATTTGCATCGCGGGGCTAAGTAGCTTCGTCTTAAATGCTTTTTGCGGGGCGCTTGCGTCTTTCAATCGAAAGATGCGGCACATATATTCGCCCCCACTATCGCGCATTCGACACCGGAGGAACGTATGGCTACGCTGCAGAATTTCGATGCCGAAATCGCCAAGACCAAGCAGGTCGTGCAGGACATGCGCTCCAAGATCGAGCAATCGGGGACCGTGCTCGACAAGATCGCGACGACCGACGCCAAGATCGGCGCGGCCGACTTCGACATCGAGAATGCGCGCATCCAGGACGTGCTCAAGCAGCAGAAGGTGATGGAAGGCAACATCGCCGACCTGATCATCGGGCTTGAGGACGCAACCAATGTGTTCGGCTCCGAATTCGAGAGCATGAAGAGCTTCACCGGCTGGGAAACCTTCATCGGCATCTTCTCGGCCGCCAGCAAGCAGCGCATGCGCACCGACCGCGTGCGCAACATGTCGCTGGCCGGCAATCTGCAGGAGCTTCTGGTCAAATCCGACACCATCGTCGGCATCCTCAAGGCACAGAAACAGGTGCTCGACGAGCGCTACAAGACCTCTGAGACCAGCCTTTCCCAGGTCATCGAGCGCCGCAAGACGACGATGAACAATCTCGAAGCGACGCAAAAGCGCATCGAGGAGCTGAACCCGCTCCTGCTCGACATCGAAAACAAGATCGCCGCTTCGACCAGCCAGAAGGAGCGCACAAATCTCGAATCCGAGCGCTCCAAGCTCGCCACCGAATACAATGAGAAGCAGGCCAAGGAGCAGGAGCTTCTCGCCGAGAGCCAGACGCTCGAACGCTACACCTCGATGTTCCAGACCTTCGTCGATTCGCTGAACAACCAGATCGCGGCGCAGAACACGCTGATCAACAAGCTGACCATCGATACCGAACAGCGCATCGTGCTCTACAAGGCGCTCGAGGATTCGCTGAAGACGGCGGCCCAGCAGGACGTTGCCCACAAGATCAACACGCTGGGCTCGAAGGTCGACAACACCGCCGAAGAGACCATGGCCGGCATCGGTGCCGCCGCCCAGAAGCACATTGGCGACCTGCTCGAACTGCACGAAAAGAACATGGTGGCGACCGCCGACATCCAGCGCCGCAAGAAACTCGCCGACGACGCCTTCGCCCGCCGCTTCGACGACGTGCTGAAGAAGCACAACGCTTCGGATTATGTGCAGTCGTAACTAGGCCAGCCAGGTACAAATGTTGCGCCCTGTCGCGCCCCCCTCTGGCCTGCCGGCCATCTCCCCCACTGGGGGGGAGATCATGCGGTGGCGCGGACTTCGCCAATTTTCGGCGATGAAGTTTGGGCGGAAGCGGACACGACAGCCAATCTCCCCACCTGTGGTGGAGATGGCCGGCAGGCCAGAGGGGGGCAACGTCGAGCCCCCGCATTCGAGGTTTCGCCCATGACCCCCACCGACGACCCAGCCGTCCGATATTTCGACGCGATCGCGGCAGCGCTGAGCGGGCTTGAAATCTTCATGCGCGACGACCGCTCGCCGCTCTACCGGCATGGCATCGTCGCCAAGGTCGCGGCCGAGTACATCGCGCGGCTGGAACGCTCCTTCGCCTGCTGGCGCAACCGGCTCGGCTTCATGGAAACCTTCAAGATTTCCCGCGCCGAAAGCGGTTTTCCCGTTTTCCAAAACGTGCTGGAGCTTGAAAACGACCGCCGCAGCGCCGCCCAGCGCCTTGCCAGCATCCCGCCTTCAGGCGAATTGCGCGAGGAGATGGCCGACTTCATCTTGCGCCACAAGGAATTCCCCGAGGCGCTGCAGCGCTCGATGGCCGAGCGGCTTTACCTCGAAGACGTCAAGGATGGCGTGACCTTCAGCCCCTTTATCCTGGCGCAGACAGCCAAGGTGTCGGTCAACCCGAAGTCGATGCGGCCTTATTATCTCGTCCACTGGGGCAGCTTCGACGGCACCGCCAACCTGCCGCTGATCTACATGGCGACGGTGGAAGATTCGTCCCAGGCGATGGTCGACCAGCTTGTCGACGCCCAAACCGGAAAACTCAACGAAAAGATCGACATTCCGCTTCCAGTCGAAGGGTTGCTCAATCCCGACCTCGCGCACCGCTTCGACGATTTCACCGAGAAGAACTCGGCCTATTCGCTCTCCCCGCTGACCGTTGCGACCAATCTCGACAAGGATTTTCCCGAACTGCACCCCAAGCAGCTCCGGCGCATGGTGCTCGGGCCGTTCTATTCGGCCGGCATCACCGAGCACAATTCGACGGTCAGCGAGGTTCTGTCCAAGGTGCGCAAGGTGGACAACGCCTGGCTGCTCACCTGGACCATCCAGGAGGTCTATTCGAAGGCCGAAAAGCCGGGACGCAAGGGCCTGTGGTCGAGCGAACCGGCGAGCGAGGAATTCTTCATCAACACCGACGATCTCGAGGCCGTGCGCCAGGGCGTGTCGAGCTACGAGAAGCACGCGCTGATCCCGCACGAGGCCTATCAGGCGCTCTACGCGGCGGGCGAAGCCGACAAGATTTTCGCGGACTACAAGGTCCACATCCTGTCCAAGGGACAGGTGATCTCGGATGTTTAGGACGATTTTGTCCAAGGGCAGAACTGCCCCTCACCCTTACCCTCTCCCCGTAAGAACAGGGAGAGGGGGTCGTCGGCGTTGCGGCCAGCCTTCTTCTCCCCGTCCTTACGGGGAGAAGGTCCGGCAGGGGATGAGGGGCAGCGCCTACGTTCTCCACAGCAAGCGAGGCGCCTGACATGGACACCGGCCTGACGACGATTTCCGAAGCCGACATCGAAAAGCACCGCGCAACCGCGCAGAGCTTCATCACCCGCATCGTCGTGCTGGAGGATTCCTCCGGCCAGTCGGGCACGGCCTTGGCTGGCACCAACCGCCGTTTTGTCTCGACGGTGTCGACGGGTTCGATCCGCAAGACGCGCGAGGTCGAGCTGCAAAAGACGGTTGGCGCGATCCGTCCCGACGACCAGTTGATGTCGATCCCCCAGCACACGCTGCTGTTTCGCGCCCGCCGCGGCATCGCTGTGGCGCTTGCCGTTTCTGACGTCTTTTCACGCTCGACCGATCTCGAAGCGCTGCAGGCGAAGAACGCGCGTGCGCCGCTGGAAGGCGACGAAGCCACGCATTTCAAGAAGCTGCTTTCGGCATCAGCCTATGTCGCGGCATTCTCGCTTGCCTCTTATCTCGCCCAGCTGATCGACAGCGACGGCGAGGCGCCCAACGATGTCGCCGAACCGGACTTCTTGTTCGACACGCCGCAGGACGCGGTGAAGTCGATCGTCTCGGGCCTCGACAGGGCGCTTGTCGGTGCCAAGGATGACGCCGACCTTTTGACGCGCGCCCGCGCCTTTGCCCGCGTCTCGATCGAAGGCCTTTTGCAGCGCAAGGGTCGCTTCGACGGGCTCGGCGCCTTCGAAAACGCCCATATCCGCATCGACGCGGACGATTTCACCCTCGACGGCTTCGATGTGGCACCCGGCAAGAAGTCGAGGCCGCTGGTGATGACCTTCAAGAAGCCGGAAGAGGTCGTCGGCAACCACATCGCCAAGTTCCAGTCGGTCAGACTCGCCAAGATGCTGATGGCCTACGACTTCGACCGCGAGATGAACCCGTTCGTCGAGCTCGGCGGCTTTTTGTTCACCTTCATCGGCGACGGCGCGCCGGGCACCGGCAAGACCACGCTGATCCAGATGATCGCAGGCCTGGTCAACGGCTATTGCCAGGTCGCAGGCTACCCCTTTGCCTACGAGAATTTCGGCGTCGACCAGATCTCGTCCTATCAGGGCAAGTCGGGCCAGAACTGCCGCCAGTTCATCAACAACGTGCTCAACCCGCGCGCCATCGGCTTCGGCACCATCGACGACATCGACCAGGTGGCGGCCAAGCGCTCCGATGACCGCGCGTCCGCCGGCCAGCAGGAAATCACCGGCGTCCTGATGGATGCTTTTGCCGGTGCGGGCACAGTCGTGCGCGGCAACTGCTCGTTCGGCATGTTCTCCAACTATCCCGAAAACGTCGACGATGCACTGCGCCAGCGTGCGGGCGCACGCTGGCTAGTCGACGGGCCGCAAACGCGCGACGACTATATCGACATCTTCGTCTTGCTTGCCGGCAAGAACCACAAGATCCCGCTCGGCGAGCACCAGCTTTATGCCGCGCAGGAAATCCAGCGCGCCGTGACCGAGGCCTATGAGGAGCACGAAAAGCCTCAGGAAGACGGGCTGATAAAGGTTTTCGAGCGCTTCATGAAAGACAATGGCGAGCCCAAGACGCTTGCCGACGTCGGCACCTATCTGCACATGATCAAGGAGGCCGAACCGCGCTTCACCGGCCGCGCCATCAAGAACGTCACTGACGCGATCAAGATGCGCGCCATGGACATCGAGTTGCCGGACGAGTGGTTCGAAAAGCCCGAGGCCTTCATGCACAAGGGTTACGACGAGAAGAAAGCGATGATCGAGGAGCTGCGCGGGCCGTTCTCGATGGACATGGTGATGCAGGAGATCAACCGCTACGCCGACTCTGAGTTCCGCTACGCCGACAAGTCCGACGATGCGGCCGTGTCGAAGCTGCTGCGCGATGCGAGGCTGCGCGAGCGCGCGGTGAAAGAGATGGAGGAGCTGAAGGCGAAGGGGTTGTGGAATGCGTGAGTTCCTTCTCCCCGTTCACGGGGAGAAGGTGCCCGGAGGGCGGATGAGGGGCAGCGCTGTGCGTGGCGGAAATGAAAACAAAATTGCAAGGGCAAGGCAGCTTCGGCAAGTGGACAATGATGCCGAGGAAAGGCTCTGGTCCGAGCTTCGGTCGCGACGCTTGAACGGCTACAAATTTGTTCGCCAGTTCCCGATCGGCCCCTATTTCGCTGACTTCGCCTGTCGAGAAGCCAATCTTGTGGTCGAAGTGGACGGCAGTCAACATGCTGGTAGAACGTCAGACCGCTTTCGCGACGAAACCATGAATCGAAATGGCTGGTCGGTGCTGCGGATTTGGCATGCTGATGTTTTGCGGGACCGGCGGCCTGTTTTGGAAACGATTGTTGCAGCGTTGGACGGAAGGCTCGATCACAGGATGACATCGCACGAGATCAAATTCCTTCCCGCCACGTTCAATGCAGGTGGAAATTCGTGAACCTTAGCGCTGCCCCTCATCCGCCCTTCGGGCACCTTCTCCCCGTGAACGGGGAGAAGGAAAGGACAGAATAATGGACCTCCTCCGCGACAACGAGCTCATCTATGGCCGGCTATTACCGGTCGACGAGCCGCATCTGATCGACCGCTACAACAAGGCGCTGAAGGCGTTCGGTCTGGAGCCGACCAAGCTCACGAGCTTCCAGATCGATCGCTCAGGCTTTTCGCCCGAGATCGCCGAGGAGCTGGGCGACTATCAGTATCTCGACCCCAACGAGGTCAACCGCCGCTTCATCATCCTGACGCCGTCGCAGATCGACCTGCCGGTCGTACACACGGCGTTTTCCAACACCTCGCAGCTGCTCTACGAGTTCATGAGCAAGAACCAGCGCGCCATCGATGCGCTGACGATCAAGGATGTGATCTACGGCGAGATCGAAGATTCGGTTTCCAAGGTCGAGGACATCGAGGACCTGTTGTCGATCAGCCAGGTCGAGTTCCGCGTGCTCTCGGCCGAAGACGTGCTCGGCAAGGCAGCCGAACTCGGCAAGCTGGTCGACAGGCTGAGGCAAGAGCCCGATGCCTGGCGCGATGACGCCATGCTTCAGCGCATGGTCGAACTGGCGAAAGTCTGCGGCGACATCCGCGAAAACGCACTCGTGCCGGACCAGGTGATCTTCCGCCACAACGCGTTCTGGACCAGCCATTTCGGCGGCGTCTACGTCTTTGTCGACCCCGATGTGACGACCGTCATCTCCGACCCGGCAGCGCCTGGCTTCCGCCGC
This sequence comes from Aminobacter sp. 01T433, assembly GCF_056398585.1. Taxonomy (NCBI): domain Bacteria; kingdom Pseudomonadati; phylum Pseudomonadota; class Alphaproteobacteria; order Hyphomicrobiales; family Phyllobacteriaceae; genus Aminobacter; species Aminobacter sp. 01T433. The sequence continues at coordinate 2,487 of NZ_JBFTPR010000026.1, read as the reverse complement.
TCGCGGCCGTGGCAGGTGAGTTACCTCTCGATCAAGGACGCCGACCGCGTCTTCAAGTTCCTGGCGTCGACCGGCCGGCTCGACCTGCCACGCGCCTCGTGGATCGAAAGCTCGGGCTATCTCGAACATCGCGCCGAGATGGCGGTGCGCGCGCTGATCCAGCAAGCCGAGCCCAATCGCAACATCGGCGAGGTCGACAAGGTCTGGCTGCAGACATGGATCCATGGCCATGCCGATGCGATCAACCGCGACGGCATTTTCCCCTTCCTCAACAGTGCCAAGCGCGAGATTGCCCAGCTCGGTCAGCTGAGGCTCGAAGATGTGGCGCCGCTACACCGCTTCCTGGTGGTGCGCGCCAAACCCGACCATCCCGACGCATGGCTGACCAACCGGCTGATCTCGGAATTCGTGCCGTCGGATTTCGTGTCGCGCTACGTCTTCAACAAGCAAGGTTTTTACAAGGATTACCAAGAGCTCAACGAGACTTGGCGATCCAATGTTGTGGACACGCTGAAAAACTCATATCTGAATGACAAGGCGGCGTTCCGCGCACAGCTCTACGGCCTGACCGACTGAGGGGATTTATCCATGCTTGATCCGATCGTGAATTTCTTCACTTGGATATTCCAGTTGATCGGGCGTGGCATCGGCTTCGTCATCGGCATCATCTTGTGGCCGTTCATGTGGGTTGCCCGCTGGTATGGCCAGCGCGGCCTGATCCTGAAGGCAGTCGTCGGGCTGATCATTGCCACCATCGTCGGCCTCTATGCCTATTTCTTCTACGTCACCCAATTCTGGAAGGACTTTAACCCGGACTATCCGGCTCGCGTCATTGCGGCATCAAATACGGTCCAGGCGGCGAACGCGCTGGCCGGCGACCCGATCGTGGCACCTGCTGCGGGCGCGGCTGGAACCACCACCCAGCCAGCTACGCCCCAGAGCTGCAAGCGCTCCGAAATTGCCGCGATGTCGGCCGATCTGGTCGACTTCAACGTCAACCGCAATGCCTGGATTTCCTCGATGCTGGCGTCGAAGATGGGCTTCTTCGGCGTGCCATGGCGCAATACGCCTTTCATGGACAACAAGGCCGCCTTCCAGCTTGGCATCAACCAGGTGCTGCGCCGCACCACCACCGAGCTTGTCGATGCGCTGGGTCGCGCTCGCGGCACCTCACGCATCGACCAGAACCTCCAGGACGCGCGCACCGCGCTGGCCTGGGACGAAAACGCCTGGTACATCGGCGTGCGTGGCCCGACGCGACCGACGCCCAGTGTCTACCGCGAGGCGATCCAGAAGCTGAACGCCTTCAACGCCAGCCTCGAAAAATGCCAGGCGACGTTCGATGCCCGCGCCGACAACCTGCTCCAGTTCCTCGACCGCATTGCCGGCGACATGGGTTCGACTTCCGACATCCTGCGCAGCCAGATCGAGGCTTCAGACGCGGGTTGGTTCGATCCGCGCGCCGACGACCGCTTCTGGTTCGCTTACGGCCAGCTCTATGCCTATTACGGCATGCTGGCTGCCACCCGCGAAGACTTCTCGGCGGTGATCCGCGAGCGCAACCTGACCACTTTGTGGGACACCATGCAGGTCCAGATGCGCGACGCCCTCAACATGCAGCCCTGGATCATCTCCAACGGCAACGAGTCGAGCTCGCTTTTCCCTTCGCATCTGGCGACGATGGGCTTCAACCTGTTGCGTGCCCGCTCCCAGATCGTCGAGATCCGCGCGGTGCTCGACCGATAGGGCGCTGCGCACTCGCTGAGCACGCAAAGCCCGATGGCGGTGGCCACCACCCTGTCGCAATCCGTGCATTGAGCGGCTGTTTTGAGACGGCAAGCAACAGCGATGTCGCGCTTGTATGGCCGCGACAGGGTGGCCGTGGCGTCATCCAGGCAATTATTCCGGAGGAGCCGTCATGGCCGAATTCAAGACCGACATCGAGATAGCGCGTGGCGCAAAGAAGAAGCCGATCCAGGAGATCGGTGCCAAGATCGGCATTCCGACTGAACATTTGCTGCCTTATGGCCACGACAAGGCGAAGATCTCGGCTGAGTTCATCGCCGAGGCGCGCAAGAAAAAAGACGGCAAGCTGATCCTGGTCACCGCGATCAACCCGACGCCTGCCGGCGAAGGCAAGACCACCACGACCGTTGGCCTCGGTGACGGTTTGAACCGCATCGGCAAGAAGGCCATCGTGTGCATCCGCGAAGCCTCGCTTGGACCCAATTTCGGCGTCAAGGGCGGTGCTGCCGGTGGCGGTTATGCCCAGGTCGTGCCGATGGAGGACATGAACCTCCACTTCACCGGCGACTTCCACGCCATCACCACCGCACACAACCTGCTTGCGGCGCTGATCGACAACCACATCTACTGGGGCAACGAGCTCGGCATCGACACCCGCCGGGTCGTGTGGCGCCGGGTGATGGACATGAACGACCGCGCGCTGCGCGAGATCAACTGCTCGCTCGGCGGTGTCGCCAACGG
>NZ_JBFTPR010000025.1:0-50254 GCF_056398585.1 Aminobacter sp. 01T433 | reverse complement strand
CGATATATTCTTCCATGGCTGTTCTCCCTTAGATGCTTGGGCCTGACGTCCAGTCGTGAGCCCGTACTTCCATCTTATCGGGGAACAGCCACCCTCCAAGGTTATGATTGGTTCCAGGGTGCATCGCTCCCGCGATTACCCCATGTGGATGCCCCCTCCTGACGGCATCGCAATGTGCCAGAGTGATGTCCGCGAGAACGTCACTTAGAGGAGAGAGCATCCATGAAGGAAGTTAGCATTGTAGGGCTGGACCTTGCAAAGCGGGTGTTTCAGGTTCACGCGGCTGGAGCCGATGGCGGCGTCGTTTTACGCAGGAAGCTTTCGCGCGGCCAGGTTCTGGCCTTCTTTGCAGAATTGCCGCGGTGCATTGTTGCGATGGAAGCTTGTGCCACCGCGCATTATTGGGCACGCGAGATCGGAAAGCTCGGCCATGAAGTTCGCTTGCTACCACCCGCTTACGTGAAGCCCTTCGTCAAACGGCAGAAGAATGATGCAGCCGACGCCGAGGCGATTGTTGAAGCCGCCACTCGTCCGTCGATGCGGTTCGTGGTTCCGAAGACTGAACCCCCGCAGGCTTGCTCCATGCTCTTTCGGACGCGGGACCTGTTCGTCCGTCAGCGAACTCAGCTTATCAATGCCCTGCGTGCACACCTTGCTGAACATGGGATCATTGCGCCGCAGGGGATCGCGAACCTGGCCTCGCTGGCGGAAATAATTGAAGATCACGACTCCGGCCTGGAGCTTATCGTCGTGGAGACTGCTCGGCTGTATCTGGACCAGATAGACGCGCTTTCTTCTCGGATTGCGTCGCTGGAAAAGGCACTCAGATCGGAAGCGAAGCGTTCGCAAAGCACCGCCCGCCTCATGTCTATGCCCGGCATGGGGCCGATTACCGCAATGGCAGTCGAGGCCTTCGCGCCAACCATGGTGACATTCCGAAGAGGGCGAGATTTTGCGGCCTGGCTTGGCTTGGTGCCAAAACAGCATTCGAGCGGTGGGAAGCAGGTGCTCGGCCGAACGTCAAAGATGGGACAACGGGACATCCGGCGGCTTCTGATTATCGGTGCGATGACGGTGATCCGGTGGGCATGCCGGAAAGCCCCACCCGAGAACTCGTGGTTGGCACGGATGCTGGCTCGCAAACCTCGCATGCTCGTTGCAATCGCCCTCGCCAATAAAATGGCTCGGTCGATCTGGGCGATGATAACTAAGAATGAAGACTACAAAGATACCGGTCTGGCAGTGGCGCAATAAAGCATCGAGCTACTGCGAGAACGGATCGTCGGCGTGTGAGGAGGTCAGCGAAACGGTAAGGACAAAGATCGGTTAGAGTGGGTCTGGGAAGGCATCCGGGTCAGTGAGCCACGAGCTCGTAGAGCTGATTTTGCACCAGGTCCGCGTAGCTCCATACCGGCCAGCGGTCGTACTCGAGCCGCACAACAGGCCTAATACATGACCGCACCCGATCACACGTTCAAAATCGTTCGAAGAACTGCTTGCATGAACGGGGGCATCCATACATGACCCGGCGCAGATCGTCAGCAGGGAAGGAGGAGCCGATGAACCAGTTCAAGATCGCACCATTCGACGGATCGGTGACCGTGTTCTTTTCGGATTCGGTGATCGCATCCACGACAAGCGCTAAGGTGCTATGCGTCGATGACGGGCCAGACGTGTTTTATACTCCATTCAAAGACGTCTACTTCGAGTTCTGACAGCGACGGACACGACAGCTATTCGGCCCGGTTGGGGCGTTGCACAATTCTGTGGGGTATCAGCAGCTGGGAACGCCGCCCAAGACTATGTGGTCCTTACCTGGATCCTGAAGTTACGACACTTGCGGAACACGGCGCATTCAATCCCGAGGTCGCTCGTATTGAAGCCGCTGCCGCCGAGCGGGGCTACAACGAAACGTTTTGAACTTTTCGCGCCTCGACGCGTTCCACGCTTGCTACGGGTCGTGTCAACCGGGCCTGACGGTACGATGAACAGGAAGTCTTTTTCCCGGTTTCTCTTCCTGGCCAACGAAATGGCAGACGAGCATCTATCCCGTCCGATCCGTAGCGCCCACCTCCCAGTCGGAAGATTACAATCAAGGGGATGTTCCCATGTTGCGCCTCGTTGCCTTGCTGTTTTTCGGATACTGCACCTATCGCATCGGCCGTGAGTTCGTTGAAAGTGGCCCGGACGATATCGAGTTCGTCGGGGAACGGCGTGTCTTGTTGCCATCGCCGGAGCGACAAAGGCACGATGCGCATCTAGCGCGGAAAGACCGAATTGCCCTGAGGAAGCGGCGCGGCTGAAATGGGTAACATTTTGTCGCCTATCGGCGACCATAGAAACTGTTAGGCCGTTCCTCGCACAGCACGCTGAAATCGAGATATCGCCCGTTCGGAAAGCTCCGAAGGGGCGATCCAACAGTATCGATGGGAGTTATCGTGACCGTTCTTTGGGTCTACGGACTTCTGCACGACGCCAGATCACTCGCCGACCCGACCAAGGATCAAGTTGGCATCGCGTTGGACTCGTCAGTATCAAGGCAACGTGCCAAGGACGGGCATCGGAGGTATGGACGATGACTTCTAGAGTTGATGCTTCAGCCAACAAAATCTTCGTCTACATCACGTTGCCAGGCACCACCGGATGGGCATTGCTGGCCGGCTTGAGATCGAGGTTCCGGCTTCAGCTATCGCCGACTAACGCGCGGGCTCAAGGGAAACATCCGAGCATCATCGTTCCATGGATCGAACACCATCGCTCCCGACGGCTTGGTGTCTTTCACGTTGCGCGTAACCAGATAGAGATCGTGCTCGATCGCCGTTGCTGCGAGCATTGTGTCGATCACCGGCGGCGGATGGCCGCTCGCGCGCTTCCTCTCACCTGAAGTCCGGCCCCAAAGGCGAACGATATCGTCATCGAGAGACAAGACACGCGCGCCGAAGCGCTCTGCAAGCGCATCGCGCGACGCGACGTAGCGCGGCCGATCGGCATGGTCGTCGGGAAGGTTGTGAATTCCCTTGTCGTATTCGGCGAGCGTCAGAACGCTGATGTGGAACGACTCTTCCTCTTGTGCGGCGGCCCAGGCTTTTACGGATGGGGCACCCTGCGGATTGATCAGGGCAGCTACGACATTGGTGTCGAGTAGCCAGCCCCTCAAAGCTCGACATCCCGACCGTGATCGGCCTCTCGCGTCAGATCAAGCCCGCCGAGATGCAGACCCTCCATGAATTCGACGAACGGTACCCGAGGCTTTTCCGGAGCGAGCCGCTCGAACTCTTCGACGCTCATGACGACGACTGCGTCGTGACCGCGCACAGTTACGAGCTGCGGGCCGCCTTCGCGCGCGCGCCGCACCACCTCGCTGAACCGCGCCTTCGCGTCTTCAAGCTTCCACCGTCCGGTCGCCGTCCGGCTGCCAGACCTCTTTGTTTTCGTTAGCTCCGCGTGCTTGCCCATCAATCTTTACCTAGTCAGATAGTCAGCTAGATAGCACATCCATCGTCGGACTTCTACATGCGGTGGGCAAAAGAGCGGGAAAGTGAACGACCAGTCCGATACACCCGGTCCTGTTTCCGAACGAACGATTCCACAACTCGCCGCTTCGCGGCAGTCTGAATCGCCGCGACTGTCTGGGCCCTAGGGGGCGGGGATTTCCGCTTCGGGCAAATTATTGTTCTAGTCATGAAAAAAGGGCGCCTCCCCTCGCCTGAGCTGCAAACAGCTCTTCGCTTAGTGTGGGGCTTGCGGCAGCAGGCTGGAAGACACGAGCTGAAAAACCGCGCAGAATCTCCAGCTTGAGCATTACTACCGTGCGCCAGCAGCTTCGACGAATGCGCCAAATATCAAGGTACCGGGGTGTTCATTCCCATCGAACTTTTCGGGATGCCATTGCAGCCCCATGGCAAAGGAACGCGACGGCACCTCAATGGCTTCGACCACGCCATCCGGTCCATGGGCTGCTACGACGACGTTGCTGGATATCTCAACGAGCGCCTCTCGATGAAAGCTATTGACGCTGAACGCCTGGGCACCAAAGATGTTGGCCATTCGGGTGCCTCCCTTGATGCTCACATCGTGGATTACGTTGGCTTGGTCATGGTTCAGCGCGCCCGGCCACGACGAATGCACATCCGAGACCATCCTGCAGCCGTTGAGGCATCCGAGCATCTGCATGCCATTGCAGATACCGAGCACGGGTTTGTCGCGAGCAAGAAACCCTTCCATCAGCGCAATCTCTATGGCTACGCGGTCTGACGTCGGATACTTGGATTGGTCACCTTCGACGTACCACTTCTCAGGGAAGTTTATCCGTCCACCGATACTCAAGAACCCGTCGAATTCGTCAGCCACCTGGTCGACCGTGTCAGCCACGTATGGAATGCCAATCGGAAGGGCTCCCGCCGAGGCGATGGCTGAAAAGTAGTTCTTCGAGGTCTCGTATAGGCCTCCGCCAGAACTGGTGTTTTCATCCATGATCACAGCGATAATAGGCTTGCGTGCCATTGTGTTCCTGCCGGGGCTCTAGAAGTTTCACGAACAAGTACGTGCATGTGCCAAAACAAATGTCACGAGACTTCGCTCGCGCAAGCGAATGTTCACCAACTAAGTTGCTTCGGCATATCGCACCCGATGGCCTTTGCCTATCTGGAGGCGCTCAAGATTTTTCGGCATGGGCAGGCTCGTTCGCAGGAGGATTCGCTGACTGGTCAACGGCGACGGACGGTGCGCCGACACGGTGGAACCCTCTTACCTCTCCCAGAATGCCGCGCGGACGCAGAAGCAGGATTGCGCAGAGTGCCGTCCCGATCATGACGATCTGCAGCGATGCGGCGCGCGCTTGCTGTTCCGGCGGAAAAAGCGCTGATACCGTACTGGCCGAAACCGCCCAGATGCCCCATACGACGACCGCGCCGAGGATGGCGCCACGGTTGTTGCCAGAGCCGCCAACGATCAGCATTGCCCAGACCTGGAAGGTGAGTGTCGGCATGTAATTGTCGGGGGCGATGAAGCCGATGAAATGCGCTTGCGTGGCGCCGGCAAGCCCCATAATCGCGCCGCCGATGGCAAATGCCTGGAGCCGGAACCGCACGGCGTTCTTGCCCAGTGCAAGGGCCGCCGTCTCATCCTCGCGGATGGCGCGAAGTACCCTGCCCCACGGGCTGCGCGCCAGCCGCTCCAGCGCGAGATAAAGCAGGATGACGATTGCCGCGAGCACCGCCAGATTTAGCGCGCTGAACAAGGAGGGATTTCCGGCAAGGCTGGCGAAGGGCCGTGGAATGAAGCTGATGCCGAAGGGGCCGCCGGTCACCGGTTCCAGGTTGAGCACGCACAGTTGCACCGCGACCGCGACGCCGAAGGTGGCAATGGCCAGATAGTCGGCGCGCAGTCTGATCGTCAGCGCTCCGACCAAGAGTGTCGCCAAGCCGGTGGCGAGTGCGCCGCCGAGCCAGCCGATGACGATTGGCATGTCGAAGCCGCCAAGGCGGCCGGGCGCATCAGGTGTGGTCAGCAGCGCCGAGACATAAGCGCCGATCGCAACGAAACCCGCGATGCCAACATTGAATAGGCCGGTCTGTCCCCACTGCACGTTGAGGCCAAGACAAATGATGGCGTAGGTCAGCGCCATCGTCAGAAAAAATGCGCCATAGGCCATCAGGTCGAAAATCATTCCGGCCTCCCAAATAGGCCTTGAGGCCGCAAGAGCAGGATCACCACGAGGATGACGAAAGCGATCGCCGAGCGCCATTCGGCGCCGATTAGTTGCACGGCCAGCGCCTCGGCAAGGCCGACGATCAGTCCGGCAATCATGGCGCCCGGCACGCTGCCAATGCCACCCAGGATCGCGGCGGCAAACAATGGCAGCAGCAGGTCAAGCCCCATTTGCGGGCGGATCTGAACCAGTAGTCCGGCCATCACGCCAGCGATGCAGGCGAGCCCCGCACCGAGCACCCAGACCGTACGGATCACCTTGCGCACGTCGATGCCGACAACGCCGGAAAGCTGCTGGTTTTCGCTGACCGCGCGCATCGAGCGTCCGATCGCCGTGCGCGTCAACAGAAGATGGACCGACGCGACCAGCACCGCCGCGACGCCGAGGGTCAGCAACTGGTCCGGCGTGGCGCGCAGCCCGCCGCCCAGCGGAAACGCGATCTGCAGCGCTTTGGTGTAATAGAACGGCTGCGAGGTGAAGATGAATTCGAGAAGGTTGCGCAGGGTGAGTGCTGCGCCAAAACTCGCCATCACCAGGATAATCACCGCGCTGCGGCGCTCGCGAAGCCGGCCGAAAAGCACGGCATCCACAAGCAGCGCCAGACCCGCGGTAAGGCCTACTGCGATCACCGCCGCGATCGGCAGCGACCAGCCGAATGAAAACGGCCCGATCGGCGTCAGCAGCGAACCGGAGAGATAGCCGAGCGCACCGCTCACCGCGAGGGCGAAATAGGCGCCCCAGGCGACGAACTCGCCATGCGCGAAATTGGCGAAGCGCAGGATCGAATAAGTCAGCGTGACGCCGATCGCGCCAAGCCCGATCATCGAGCCGGTGATGAGGCCGTCCATCAGTGCTTGCGGGTTCATGAGGCCACCGGATTTTTGGCGTGGCGTGCGCCGAGATAGAGTTCGGCGACGATCGGATCGTCGGCAAGTCGCGACGCGGCCCCCTCATGCGCGATCAGGCCCTCGACGAGAATGACTGCCCTGTCGGCGACAGCGAGCGCGGCCTTGACGTTCTGCTCGACCAGAACGGTCGTCACGCCAGTTTTGTTGATGGCGGCAAGGCGGTCGAAAACCTCGGACACGATTTTCGGCGACAGGCCGGCAGACGGTTCGTCGAGGATCAGCACGGAGGGCTCGACCACCAGCGCGCGGGCCACCGCCAGCATCTGGCGCTGGCCGCCTGAGAGCTGGCCAGCTCGGTGCGAGGGCCGCGAGCCTAGATCGGGGAACATCGCGTAAAGTGCGGCGATCCTGTCGTTTCGCCGTTCCTTCGGCAGGATGTTGGCGGCGATCTGAAGATTTTCATGGATGGTGAGCGTGGCGAAGATGTTCTCCGTCTGCGGCACGAAGGCCAGACCGTGGCGGATCTTTTCGTGGCTCGGCATCGCGGTGATATCGACGCCGCCTAGCAAAACCGCTCCCGAGTGCACGGGAACCAGCCCGGCAATTGTCTTGACCAGAGTCGACTTGCCGGCGCCATTGGGGCCAAGCAGCACGACGAACTCGCCTTCACGCACCGAGAAATCGACGCCGCGCACGATCGGCAGGTCGCGTTCGTAGCCGGCAACAAGCGCCCGGGTCGAAAGCACGGGGTGGATGGCTGCGGTCATGCGACGCCTCCGAGATAGGCGCTGACGACAGCGGGGTGGCGGGAAACCTCCGCCGGCGTGCCTTCCGCCAGCAGCTTGCCGGCGGCCATCACGATGACCCGGTCGCAGAGCCGCGCCACCATTTCCATGTTATGCTCGATCAGCAGGATGGTCTTGCCCTGCCCATTGAGCGCGCGAACGCGGTCGATGATGAGTTCGAGCAGCGTCGGGTTTACGCCCGCCGCCGGCTCGTCGAGCAGGATCACGTCAGGGTCGGCCATCAGGATGCGCGCCAGTTCGAGCAGCTTGCGCTGGCCGCCAGACAAGACGCGCGCCGGCTCATTCTGCAATTTCGACAGAAGCACGAAATCGAGCAGCCCGCGCGCCTTCTCTACTGCCGCCCGCTGTTCGGCGGCGACCTTGCCTGCGCCGATAAAATTCATCCAAAAACGCTCGCCTGACTGGTTCTGGGCGCCTGCCAACACGTTTTCAAGCACAGTCATTTCAGCGAAGGGACGCGGTATCTGAAAGGTGCGGCCGACACCGCGCCCGATGCGTTTTTCGGCGCCTTCGCCCGATACTTCGGCATCGGCGATCCTGATAGTACCAGACGTCGGCTTCATTGCCCCGGCGATCAGGTTGAACATCGTGGTCTTGCCCGCGCCGTTCGGGCCGATCAGCCCGACCATATCGCCCCGTCGAAGGGTCATCGACATGCCGTCGACCGCGCGCAGGCCGCCAAACTGCTTCACCAACCCGCTGACCTCGATCAGGGGCGCATCGCCGTGAGCTAAATCGTTGGTCGAAAAGCTAGCCTGCATTCGAACTGCCACGCCCAATCGTGATCATTGATGTTTGATCAAACTACATTGACACTTTCGCGTATGGCAAGTAGAAAAACGTGGTCGGCCATGATCGAAGGACTGCACGTTGAACGCCAACAATCTCCATGCCGTCGACCAGCGCGGCTCCAGCGCTTCGAAGGAAGGCAATGCCAGTCAGCGCAGCGCCCTTGCGCCCGTCGGCCGCGAAACGCTGCATGAACGCGTCTATGCCGAATTGCGGCGCTCGCTGATCCATGGCGTTTTCGAAGCCGGCCAAGTGTTGCGGATCGTCGAACTGGCGGAAACCCTGCAGACCAGCACGATGCCTGTGCGCGAGGCGCTGGCGCGGCTCATTTCAGAGCAGGCACTCGAAGCACTTCCCAGCCGTTCAGTGCGGGTGCCGCTGGTCACCCGCGAACGGTTAGACGACCTTGCACAGGCGCGCCAACTGATCGAGGAGCAACTTGTGGCGCTGGCTCTGCCCAACCTCGACAAGGACGATTTCAACGAGTTGCGTCGGCTGACGCTCGCCTGCGAGGCGGCTTTCAAAAGCCGCGATACAGACAAGGCACGCACGACCTCCGAGCTCAACCACGCTTTCCATTTCTATATCTATCAAGCAGCGCGGTCGGCTGTGCTCATCCCGATCGTCGAGAGCCTCTGGCTGCAATCCGGCCCGTATGTGCGGGCTGCGGCCCACATCCACGACGAAAACCGCGGCATACCCGCCGTGCATCACCACTGGGCGCTGATCGAGGCCCTGGAACGCGGCGACAAGGACGGCGCCAAGCGTGCGCTCACCGACGACATCACCCGCTCCTTCGATCTCGTCCGCAATCACCTCATCGCCATCGGCAATGGCGACGGGCAGGAATAGATAATGACCGAGGGCAAGGACGAAGCATTCGAACTTTTTGACCTGCGGGTCGAGGTCACTGCACCCGAGAACGGCCCCATCTATTGCGGCGCCAAACCCGGCGACCATTTCGAGTTGCGCGGCGAAATGCTCTTCCTGCCCCAGGGCCAGGGTTTCTCCATCTATTCGCTGGCTTCGGTGCTGCCGCTGTTGGCGGCAAAGCAGCGCCCAACGCACCAGAACGACTGGATGACGACCGACGCGGAGGTGGCCTGTCCCGACCCCAATTGTTCGACGCGGCTGCGTATCACACGCACCGGGCTGCGCCGTTTCAACCATTCCGACACCACAGCCGTCCCCCTCCCCGGCGCTTGAGGACAGACATGCAGAAATTTCGACTGACGCCAGACTATGAAATATCGCGTGTCATTCGCGGCGGCTGGCAGATGGCCGGCGGCCATGGCGAAATCCGCGCCGACGAAGCCATGGCCGACATGACGGCATTTGCCGATTCTGGCATAACCACATTCGACTGTGCAGACATCTACACCGGGGTCGAGCAGCTGATCGGCGAGTTTCGCGCGCACTATCGCAACCTGCGCGGCCAGGAAGCGCTCGATAAAGTCCATGTGCACACCAAATTTGTTCCCGATCTCGACATCCTTGCGCACATCAGGAAGCAGAACGTCGAAAGCGTCATCGACCAGTCGCTGCGCCGGCTGAAGACGGAGCGGATCGATCTCGTTCAGTTCCACTGGTGGGATTATGACCAGCCACTGTGGCTGGATACCGCGCATTGGCTCGAAGAACTTCGCCGGGCCGGCAAGATCCGCAACATTGGCGGCACCAATTTCGACACTGAGCACATGACCGCCATCATCGACAGCGGCGTGCCGCTTGTCTCGATGCAAGTGCAATATTCCCTGCTCGACACCCGGCCACAGGGGACGATGGTCCCGGCGATTTCCGAACGCGGCGTGTCGCTGCTCTGTTACGGAAGTGTCGCCGGCGGCTTCCTCAGCGACCGCTGGCTGGGCGTTGCCGAGCCAGGCGAGCCGTTGGAAAACCGCTCGCTCACCAAATACAAGCTCATCATCGACGATTTAGGCGGCTGGGACCTGTTCCAGGCGCTGCTTCAGGCCTTGCGGGAGATCGCTGACCGCAATCAGACCGATGTGGCGACGGTGGCGAGTGCGGCCGTGCTTTTGCGCCCGGGCGTAGCTGGCGTCATCGTGGGCGCGCGCAACCGCGCCCACCTCGCCTCGAACCTTGCGATATCCGATATCTCGCTGACGCCCGCCGACATGGGACGCATCGATGCGGTGCTGGCTTCCGCGACCCCGTTGGCCGGCGACGTCTACGCGCTGGAGCGCGATCGCACCGGCCGCCATGGCTCGATCATGAAATACAACCTCAACAAGGGAGCCGCCTGATAGCAGCTCCACAAAATCCGCCTGAACCACCGGCCGACAGGGAACCGGCCAAACAACAAAAAAGGGGAATGGAAATGAAAAAGACACTGCTTCTGACCACCGCGCTTGCGGCCCTGGCGCTCGGTGCCGCCGCGCCCGCCAAAGCCGCTGATTGCGACATCACCATCGGCATGGTCATGGAACTGACCGGCCCGGCCGGCGCCTATGGACAGGCCGGCGCCAAAGCCGTCGACATGGCATTCCGCGACTTCAACGAAGCGGGCGGCGTCGGCGGCTGCAAGCTGGTCACCGATACGCGCGACAGCCAGAGCCAGGGCACCGTCGCAGTCGACCAGGCCACCCAGCTCGTCAACATCAAGAAGGTGCCGGTGATTATCGGCGGCATCATTTCCTCGGTGTCGATCCCGATCCTCACCTCGGTTACGGCTCCCGCGAGCGTCGTTCAGGTCTCGCCAGCCTCGTCCTCGCCGACGCTGACTGAGCTTGCCAGGGATGGCAAGACCAACGGGGTTTTCTTCCGCACCATCACCTCCGACGCGCTGCAGGGAACCGCTGCCGCCAGGTTTGCGCTCGACCAGGGCCTGAAGAAGATCGCCATCGTCCATGTCAACAACGACTTCGGCGTCAACATGGTGCGCGAGTTCAAGGCCGCCTACGAAAAGCTCGGCGGCGTCATCACCTCGGTCACGCCCTACAACGAAAAGCAGGCCAGCTATTCGGCGGAAGCAACTTCGGCAATGGCAGGCGAACCCGAGGCGCTCTACCTAGTCAGCTATCCCGTCGATGGTGCAACGATCGCGCGCGCCTGGATTTCCAACGGCGGGCCGCAGAAATTCCTGCTCAACGACGGCATGAATTCGTCAGACTTCGTGGCCGCCGTCGGCGCGCAATATCTGGAAAATGCCTTCGGCACCTCGTCGGGCACCAGCAAGACGGCGTCGACCGAGTATTTCAATGCCAATTTCGAGAGCTTCTCCAACGGCATCAAGCCGGATGCTCCGGCTGCCGACCGTTCCTATGACGCCGGCGCTATCGTTGCGCTTGCCGTCGCCAAGGCAGGCAAGGGCGACGCAGCCGCAATCAAGGCCGCCATACCCCAGGTCGTTGCCGCCGACGGCGAACCTATCCATGCCGGCAAGGAAGAGTTCACTAAGGCCTTGGCGCTGATCAAGGAAGGCAAACCGGTCAAGTATGAAGGCGTCATCGGCCCGGTCAGCTTCGACGAGCATGGCGACATCACTGGCCCGTTCCGGCTGTGGCGTATTCAGTCCGGCGAAGTGACGACAATCGGCGAGATGAGCGCCGCCGACGTGACCAAGCTCAAGGCCGAGCTTGAAAAATAGCTACGGCCACTGTCACCAGCGAATCATGTAGCGATCCCCGAAGCGCCTGACTGCGCTTTGGGGATTGTTATTGACGAACGTGGTGCGGATCTTCGATCCGGAAGATGTATGGGTTCTCCTCTGGATTACGCCGCTGGAATTGCGCCTATCGCCGAATGTCGCGCTGCCCCATCTTCGAAGTGCGCCCAAGCTTGCACTCGCCGCTGCTGAGTGTTGGCGGGGGACAAGCCCGAGCCAGGCTGCGACGTCGCGCCCGCGCTGGAAGGATGCCTACGAACGTTTCGATCGCCATGGCAGCGACTGGACGTCTAGCGCTTCGATCCGCTTCGTAAGCTGCGCAATCTGGTCGAGGTAGAGGTGACCGAGATCGCGGACCAGGTCGGGCAGGTCATTGCCTGCTTGAGCAAGGCTGGCTGAGCGACGGATAACGCTCCCAAGTCCAATGGGTGCAAGAATGTTCGGCCAGATGGCCGAGCAGCGGATTGGCGTGCTGTGTACGCTGCCCACGCGCCGTATTGCAATTTGCACTACCATCGGATATCTACTCAACAAGGAGATTGACATGGCCGCTAGCGCCGAACGCAAGGAACATCCGATCTCGATGCGCCTCCCCGAGGCCGACATCGCCATGATCGATCGCGCTGCTGGTCTGCGCGGCCGTTCGCGCACGGATTTCGTGCGCGATGCAGCCGTGCGTGCCGCCGAATACGTGCTTATGGAGAACCGGCTTATCCGCATGAGCCCGGAAGGCTTTGCCGAGTTCATGGCCGCTTTGTCCGCGCCCGCGACCCCGGTGCCGGAGATGGTCGAACTGGCGAAGCGTTCCGCCCCTTGGGAACAAGACTACGTTGCGAAAAGCTGACCCTTGGCTCTCACCGTTCCTGAACCCCTGACCGCTGACCACAACGTTTCCGAATTCACCTGCGGGAAGCCGACGCTCGACCATTGGCTCAAGACACGTGCGCTTGCCAATCAGGAGAAGGGCTTCACCGTCGTTCTGGTAGTCCATGAAGCGGGACGTGTGGTCGGCTATTATGGCCTTGCGCCCACGGCGGTCGTTCCAAATGTGCTGCCTCGATCCATCCGCACTGGCCAGCCGCCTGATCCTGTGCCCTGTTTGCTGCTCGGCCAGCTCGCAACCGACATCGGCTGGACCGGACGCGGGATCGGAACGGGGCTGGTCAAGCACGTGTTGGAGCGCTGTGTGACCGCGGCGGCGCTCGTCGGCGGCCGCGCGCTGATGGTAAATGCCGTTGACGCCGACGACGCGGACTTTTGGCAGCGGCGAGGCTTCATTCCATCAAAGGACGACCCGCTCGTGCTGTTCCGCTCGATCGCTGCAATCGCCGCATCGTTGGGCGAAGCCCAGCGCCAGTAGCCCATCGGCAGCTAGCTGAACCGCGGCTATTTTGATCGGGAAAGAAGGAGCAAGAATCCGGCGACGAAATCGCCCGGGCGGTGGCTGAGCGCTACATCATCGACCCATAGGCCAAACACCGATCGATCAAAATGTCGACCTTTGACCATGCAGCGACCTCCAAAAAACGGAGATGTCCTCCTGCCAGCTCATTATTGCCGAAGAGTTTGCAACGGAACCTCCCGTTGTTGGGGGCGTCCCGATCGTAAGGGCCAGGGACCATTTCGGGAGGGGCGGCAACATTTGGAGCGTAAGGTTGATCGTGATCAAGGCGGCGACTGACTACCTTGGTTCAGATGGCTAGTTCAACCTCACTCTCCTACCCATCGGTGACAAGGTCATGCAACACTTCACCTTCAGTACTGCTGATATCGACGCCGCTATCGCGTTCCCACTGTGGTTCGACGAAATTCTCCCTCCGCTTGAGGTTGAACCGCATAGCGCCGAAGCGATGAATTTCTTCTGCAGCATTGTCGGTCGCCGCACCCGCGGCATTGCCATCGCCCGCGTCGAGATATCGAGTGACTCGGGCGTCTGGTATGAGAAGGCTCAGCCCTTCAGTGCCGACGATAGTTTACGCATTTACCGGGTGGAAAGCGGGATGCTCTCTCTGAAGACGAGAAGCGGCGGTGAACATCACGTTGAACCAGGTGACGCTTTCGTGTCAGGGCCAGAAGCAGTGACACAATATTCGATAGCTCCAGCGCAGCCAGGCGTCACGGCACTGGTTGGCGACATGACCGCTATTCCCTTTCGTCGATTGGAGGAATACGGACGCACTTTTCCGCGCGACCTGGCGCGGCCGCTACCGCAGACCCCGACGGGCAACATTATCAACACCTATGTCGAGGCCCTTAGTTCCGACGACACGCAGGCCTCCGAGTTCCTGGGTCTGATGAACAGCTTCACCGAGCTTGTGGCTGTTACCATGGGCGAATGCGGCAACTGCCCTCATAGCCAAGCGCGCGATGACATGTACGGGCGAGCACTGGCACACATTCGTAGGCATCACACGAACCCAAGCTTGACTGTCGAGGAGATTGCGACGGTCTTGGGCGTGAGTGAACGCGCCCTGTTTGCGGCATTCGACGACAGGGAGTTCACGCCGCACAGATACATCAATCGGATGCGCATAGAGACCGCAAAGTCGCTGTTGAGCGCTAGCGGCGGCAAGCCGAACATCATGGAAATTGCGTTCAACAGCGGTTTTGAAAGCGTTTCGACCTTCAACAGACAATTCCGCTCCCAAACGGGTGTTTCACCATCCAAGTTCAGGGCAAGGTAATTCAGACTTGGCGCCGGTACCACGCACTGCACGTACTCGTTACATTTTGATGTCAAAGCCATTTTGAGACGCGACTATTGCGCAAGTGCCGAAGCCGGCAAGCCGTCTTCGACCACTGTCGTCCGAATGCCATTTCTCCCTGACCGAGCATCAGCGTCTGGCTGAGCGAACGGCCGACTACCTCCAAGGTTCCACCACGCTTTTGACGACATTGGCAATCCAGCGGTTTTCCAGAACTGCAAGTTGCCGGTCGAGATCGTGCGCCTTGTACCTCCGAATAGAGCGTTGGCTCAGCCATCGCGAACTCCCACCCAGAATGCGCCGAAGATCCGCCACAGCCGCAGTTTTTGCGCGCAGATCATGCGGTATTTGCGGCGACAGCCCAGGTGAACCTGCCTAGCCTGCCAGCCAAATTGTCGTTTGAAGCAAGACAATTTCCGAAAGCAACATGTTTGATCTGAAGGATCGGATGGTAGTTCTGTCGCTGTGGAATGTAATCGGTCGTTTATTGAACGATTAGCGTCGGTTCCGTGCTGAGAAGTATTTCAACCAAAATTACTTCTTCATCAAGCGCTGCAGTAAAAAAGCCCGCCGCAAGTGAGCAACTGCCCCGCATTGCGGCAATAAAATGGTTATCGACCGGCGGACATTCAGCCGTTGGCTACGCGGAAATTTGTCCGCACGAAAGGAGTATGGCATGTCGACACGATCAAGTCTGAGGTTCGCTATGCGAGCGCTTCTCGTCCGCGAGCGTTTCGATCAAGGGTCCGCGGCAGGGCGCGCCGTCACCAATTTGGTTGAAGAACTCGAACGACGCGAGATCGAAGTTGTACTCTCCACGCATGTCGATGATGCCATCGCCATCGTCAGCACCGATCCGACGATCCAGTGCCTGCTGCTCGATTGGGATCTCGACGACGGCGATGACCATGGCCCAGCAAGCTTGGTGCTTGATGCCATGCGGGAGTTCAACGCGGATGTGCCGATCTTCCTGCTGGCCGATCGCAGCGCGGCCTCCACCATCTCCGCCGATGTCATGACCAAAGCGGACGATTTCATCTGGCTGCTTGAGGACACCACCGATTTCATCGGTGGCCGTGTGCTGACTGCGCTGCAGCGTTATCGTTCCGCAGCGCTGCCTCCGATGTTCGCGAAGTTGGTCGAATTCGCGCAGACCTACAAATATTCCTGGCACACGCCCGGGCATACCGGCGGCACCGGCTTCCTTACTTCGCCCGTCGGCCGCGCCTTCTTTGAGTTTTTCGGGGAAAGCCTGTTCCGCTCGGACCTGTCGATTTCGGTCGGCGAACTGGGCTCGCTGCTGGATCACAGCGGCGCGATCGGAGCCGGCGAACGCTATACCGCGAAGGTCTTCGGCGCCGACCGTAGCTACTACGTCACCAACGGGTCCTCGACATCGAACCGGGTGATCCTCATGGCAAGCGTGACGCGCGATCAGGTGGCGTTGTGCGACCGCAACTGTCACAAGTCGGTCGAGCATGCGATGACCCTGTCGGGCGCCATCCCTTGCTATCTGATGCCGACGCGCAATGCGCTCGGTCTCATCGGGCCGATCCCGCCTGAACGCCTGACGCCAGCAGCACTCCGCCTGCTGGTGGCCGAAAATCCGCTGGTGAAGGAAGGTCCCGACGCCAAACCCGTCCACGCCGTCATCACCAATTCCACCTATGACGGGCTTTGCTACAACGTCGCACGGCTCGAAGAGCTGATGGGCGAAAGCGTCGACCGCCTGCATTTCGACGAGGCCTGGTACGCCAACGCGCGTTTCAACCCAATCTATCGCGAGCGTTTTGCCATGCATGGCGAGGCTTCGACGCGCGATCGCACCAAGCCCAGCGTGTTCACTACCCATTCGACGCACAAGTTGCTGGCGGGCCTCTCCCAGGCTTCGATGATCCATGTCCGAGACGGCCGCAATCCGATCGATCATGCGCGCTTCAACGAGGCGTTCATGATGCACGCCTCGACATCGCCGAACTATCCGATCATCGCGTCGAACGATGTCGCAGCGGCGATGATGGATAGCTCCGGCGAGAAGCTCACCGGTGCCTCGATCCGCGAGGCCATCGCCTTCCGCCAGATGATCGCCCGGCTGAATGCCGAAATCGCGGAAGAAAACGGCTGGTTCTTCGACATCTGGCAGCCGCCGGAAGTGATCGATGCGCGGGGCCGCAAGATGCGCTTCCACGAATGCGATGCTGCTTATCTGGAACGCGAGGCATCCTGCTGGCATCTCGCGCCCAACGCCGACTGGCACGGTTTCGGCAACCTTGAACCGGGCTATTGCATGCTCGATCCCATCAAGGTTTCGATCCTTACTCCAGGCATGGATGCATCCGGCGATCTCCGCGCGGTCGGTATTCCCGCAAACGTTGTCACCGCTTATCTCGCAGGGCGCGGTATTGTGGTCGAAAAGACCACCGACTTCACGATTCTCGTCCTCTTTTCGCTCGGCGTCACCAAGGGGAAATGGGGCACACTGGTCAACGCGCTGCTCGACTTCCGCAAGGACTATGACGCCAACGCACCGCTCGAGCGTGCGATCCCAAGCCTCGTCGCAGATCACGGCGACCGCTATGGCGGCATGGGGCTGCGTGATCTCGCCGACCTGATGTTCGCCGCCATGGTCAAGTTCAACACCACTCGAACCATGTCTGCGGCATTCGAGATCCTGCCGAAGCCCGACATGAGCCCGCTTGCCGCCTATGAGGAGCTTGTTCGCGGCAATGTGGAGAAGGTGACGCTCGAAGAACTCGCGGGCCGGACCCTGGCCACGGGTGTGGTCCCCTACCCGCCGGGCATCCCGCTGATGATGCCGGGCGAGAACGCTGGTCCCGCCGACGGCGCGCTCATCGGCTACCTCAAGGCGCTGGAAGCGTATGACCTGAGCTTCCCTGGTTTCACCCACGACACCCACGGGGTCGAGGTCGAAGACGGTGTCTATCACGTCCTCGCGGTCAAGCACTGAGGGGAGCGATCAAGATGGCCAAGGAAAGCACCGCGTCCGGCGGGGCCGGCAAGATGGGACTGGTGCCCGCGACCTTGATGGTCGCGGGCAACATGATGGGTTCGGGTGTCTTCATGCTCCCGGCCAATCTTTCGGCGATAGGCAGCATCGCCCTGGTCGGTTGGCTGCTGACGGTGGTGGGCGCAGTCGCGCTCGCCCTCGTCTTCGCCAAGCTTGCGGCGATCGATCCCGCCGCGGGCGGGCCTTACGCCTACACACGCAAGGCGTTCGGTGACTACATGGGCTATCAGACAAATATGGTCTATTGGCTCGCGCTGGTCGTCGGCAACGTCGCGCTCGCGGTTGCCGGGCTGGGATATCTTTCGCACTTTTTCCCCGTGCTGAAGGTGCCGGTCGTGCTGGCCTTTGGCTCGATCGGGGTAATCTGGTTTTTCACCTACGCCAACATTCTCGGTCCCCGGCTTGTCGGGCGGCTACAATCCTTCACCACCGTCTTTGCGCTGATCCCGATCTTCGGTACGGCGCTGTTCGGCTGGTTCTGGTTCAGCGCCGATACTTATGCGGCAGCGTGGAACGTCTCGGGCAAGAGCGACATGAGCGCGGTGATGGCTACGCTCACCTTCACGCTTTGGGCCTTCATCGGGGTCGAGAGCGCCTCGGTGTCGGCGGGCGTCGTTGAAAATCCGTCGCGCAACGTTCCAATCGCCACGGTGGCCGGTGTCGTGCTCGCCTCGGTTGCCTATGTGCTGAGTTCGTCGGTGATCATGGGCATGATCCCCAACAAGGATCTTGTCGCCTCATCCGCACCATTCGCGGACGCCGCCCGGATCGCGCTTGGCGACATCGCCGGCGGCACGGTCGCGTTGTTCGCCGCGGTGGGCTGCCTCGGTTCGCTTGCTGGATGGACGCTGCTCGCCGGGCAGTCGGCCAAGGCGGCCGCCGATGATGGGCTTTTCCCCGGCGTTTTCGCGCGCGTCAACAGGCACGGCGTGCCGTCGATCGGGCTCGTGATCGTGGCTGGGTTGATGAGCGTCCAGGTGTTCGCCACCATGTCACCCACTGCAAGCGAGCAGTTTGGCAAGATCGCGTCGATCGCGGTGATCATGACCCTGCTTCCCTACATCTACTCGGCGGTTTCGATACAGGTGCTGGGCTACCGAAAGATGCCTTCCAGCCAGTACACCTTCTTTGTCGCCGCAGGCGTGATCGGGGCAGTCTATTGCATGATCGCGCTGGTAGGATCCGACGGTCAGCAAACGCGCTGGTCGCTCATCTTCGTGATCGCCACGATGGTCTTCTACTCCGCCTCCATCACGCGCAAGCGCGACATAGAGGAAAAGCACCTCCATCCCGGCGGGCGTGCCCCCGTCTGGGTGCGTTATCTGGCGCTCGGCGTGACGATAGCCGCCCTGGTTGCGATGTTCTGGCTGTCGGTTGGCCGCTATAGCGACCTCAATCTGCGCTCGCGGTCGTTGACCCCGCCAGAGGCCTCAGAAACGATGGAGATGATCGTACCACCGATGAAGCCGTAGTACCCCGATTTGAACCGGCCCCGGCGGGCGCTGGGGCTGGCTTTGCATGACTAGGTGTGAGCATTCAACAGGTCGTCCTTTCGGGCCGGACGATTGAGGAGACTGAAGTTACCTGGCTTCAGCGACCCGGGGGGCGAATGAACACCCTCAAGAATGACCATATGATGCCATTGCGTCGAGAGGAGATGGCGCGGACGGTGATTGAAGTGCGGTGCCCAAAGCCCAGGCGGGGCGAACTATAGCGGGTCGGCCAAGCGGGCCTCTGACAATCTGGTGCTTCGACATTGGTACATAATCGTCGACCTGGCACACAACCACAGCGCCTATTTCAATCACGCAGGATCACGCTGTAGCACATTGAAGTATATAGTTTTTTGACTTGTCGTACTTACGGATATAGCGGCAAGTTGGGGTCGGTGCTAAGATCACGGCACTGGCCGTCTCGTCCTGATCGTGAAGCCTCTGCCGACCAGAGTGACGGCTGACTGGATGGCAGCCTCTCCCGGATTATCCAAATTGCCCCAACCCCATTACTTGAATAGTTCGGCTATGTCCGCCATCGGCAGGAACAGCTTCAAAGGCTGATCGGGGAACGGCAAAAAGCTCTCGCGCTCATAAAAGCGGCGCGCATTTTCGTCCTTGGCGTCGACAATGACCGCAAAGGATGCGACCTCGCTTCTGACCGCCCGAAATAGGGCATCGGCGAGAAGAAAGCGCCCATAACCCCGGCCCTGCTGACGCCGATCTACCGCCAACCGCCCCAGCAAGGTCGCCGGAATGAGCGGGTAGCGCGGGAGCTTGCGCACAGTCGCCGGCGGCCACTCCCCCACATTCACTGCCGTCGAGGACAGCGTATAATATCCGGCGACAACGCCATCCGGCAGCACCAGCACAAACGGAGCCTCCATTTTCTTGCGGGCTTCTTGGCCTACCTGGGTGCGGAAATATCGATCGAGCGGCTCTACGCCGCTCTCGAACGATGCTCGATCATGCTGCGGGCCAAGCACCTCGACCCGCAGGGAACCCTCAGCAAGCTCCCCCACCCGTCAGACGCCAGTGGCGCGACGATACCGTCGTATCGTGTCGCGGAGGCGGTCATTGACCGGTTGGGGGTTGATCAGGGCGTCAACGAATGCCTGGTTGTCGCGCAGGGACAGATCGAGGCGCTGATGCTCCTCGATGGCCCGATGTGCAGCTTCCTGGACGCTGGTCAGCACGAAATCCGTCACCGACCGGCCCTGAAGCGCGGCAGCGTGTTCTATAATGCTCTTCTGGTCAGCTGTGACGCGCGTTTCCAAGCGTTCACCACGAACACGACCGCGAGATGTGTTCAAAGCAGGTGTGGCCATCATCATTCTCCTGCTGACTATGTACGGCCAATGGCCGGGCTTTTCAAGGTTTGTCTTGGGCCGTTGGCAAAGAGAAAAAGTCAACCGCAGTGCATGGATTGGACCATAAATAGCCCGACAATGCGCATTACGATCGATTTATGGATCGTCACAAAACGATAATGATACGCAAATAGGCCAGCGCAATCACCGTCAAGGAAACGGCATTGCAGTTCAGCGATCTGATAACGCCATTGCCGGGCACAGGAACCCGGTCGGCTCATCCGATGACCACATGATCTCGCCGCCTGCATAGCGCTAGATGGCCGAGCGTGCAGGCTCTACCGTTGTTAAGGTCCCCAGCAGCCATGCGATCTATGCCTCCAAACCGGAGGCCCCTCGCGCCCGGATAGAACAGGCTGCCTCGACCAAATAGTCTCCCAAGTTGCTTCGTACCGGGATGGTGGAACCCCGGTGCGCTCCTGCATCTGCCGTCGATGGTGTACCCAGTCAGGTGTTTGCAGCCAGCCGTTCGAACAATCGGGCCACGGCCTCTGCTCCCGGGTCGACGTTTCCGACCAACTGCTTCGAACTCACATAAGCCGCCCTACCTGCATTGGCCTCCTTCATCTCGGCCGTCTCGTTTGCCCCGGTACGCGCCCTGTGAGCGGCAATCGCGAGGCCCTCGTCGAGACCTTCGAGTGCGGGTTCAAGCGCATCCACCAGCGTTCTATCGCCAAGACGAGCACCGCCCACTTCCTGCAAGCGCTCGAGGCCGATCTTTAGTGCGCCTTTCAGCGAGTAACCGCTTGATGCTGCGTCGCCTGCGGCAGCGAAGAAGATTGCCAACAACACGCCTGAGGACCCGCCCATGGTCTGGCTGAGCTCCTGGCCAATGGCGCGATAAAGCTGGGTGTGATCTGCCAACGGCAGGCGCCCGAAAGCCTCGATCAAGGCACGCGCCGCGGTTGCGAGGGTTGTCCCGGTGTCGCCGTCGCCAGCCTGCAGGTCCAGATGGTTGAGATCAGCTTCCGATGCGATCAAGGCCTCGCAGCATTTCCTGAGGAACGCCTCGGTTTTTGAATCGCTGGAAGGCGTCGACTTGATGGGAGAAAGACCGTCTGGCAGCGGAAGCAGACCAGGAGCATCCATCGTCCTGAGACCCGGCCAGGCCCGAAGCGGCGTCTCCGCCGCCAGCAAGGTCTCGTCTTCTCCGGATATGGGGTAGAGCGTCACCGAGAAGCCATGCATGTCGAGGGCGGTCATCATCGAAGCGGGCCCGACGATATGGCTGATCCGATCCCCTACTTCCGAACGTCTAAGCTCTTCGGCGAGGACGGCCATTTCCACGCCCGTCGAGCTGCCCAGATTGTTCAACAGAGCAACATAGCGTCGACCGTCAGCGACCCGAGGCAAAAGCTTGCCAATGGCTGCAGCCATAGCCTGCCGTGCGCCCTCGTAGGGAATGTGCTGGGCGCCGGGCTCGCCATGAATGCCAAGTCCCAGTTCGATTTCACCGGGCGCAATTCTCGGTTCTTTGGTCGAGCCTGGCATGCAGCACGTGTCCAAGGACATGCCGATGCTCATCACGCCTGCCACAACCCGCCTTGCAGCCTGCGTGACGGCTTCAAGGTCACCACCGGATTCCGCCACCGCGCCGGCGATCTTGTGTACCAGCAGCGTCCCCGCCACACCTCGCGGGCGCGATAGATCGGGAATGGCCACATCGTCCTGAACGACCACCATGTTGACCTTCAGCCCGGATGCACGTGCACGCTCAGCCGCCAGCCCAAAGTTCAAACGGTCACCGGTGTAGTTCTTGACCACCAGAAGGCAGCCCGCCTCCCCCGTTACAGCGAGTATTCCGGCTAGGACCGCCTCGACGGACGGAGAGGCAAAGACATCGCCGCAGACCGCCGCCGTCAGCATCCCCGGCCCGACAAACCCTGCATGCGCTGGCTCGTGTCCGGAGCCGCCACCAGAGACAACCGCGACCCGCGACTTGTCCCAGTCGCCACGCACGACGACGCGAATGAAAGGATAGCCGTCGAGCCGCTTGAGGTGACCGCCCGAGGTCGCGACAAGTCCGTCGATCGCCTCTTGGACGATGTCTTCTTTGTTGTTGATGAAGTGCTTCATGTCCTACCATCCGCTTGGCCTGGGCGATGCGTTTCCGGCTCGCCCGATGTTCGTCTATGTCGCCGTCACAGCGGGACTTTAACGGTGAAGGGAAGCCGACGGAATGCAATCCGTCGGCTTGTTTCAGGTACCCGAGGCAAGTCTCGGGCGCATGTGTCGCGTCAGTTGATGACGTTGCCGTAGAAGCTGGACTCGACCTTCGCCATGTCGATAGAGGCCAGATCTTCGGGCAGGACGTATTTGTCGGCATCGGCATGCACCGCGGCCGCGTCGAAGTTGTTGGCATCGGCGATGAAGGCGTTGGACACGAACCTCTCGGTGTCGATGTCAATCGACGACTGGCCGATCTTCTTCAGGATCTTGAAGAAGCTGTCCCAACTTTGGATGTCGTGCTCGCCCCAACCTTTCCGCTTCGCCATGTCTCCCTTGAAGGTGCGATGGATCTGCATGAGGCTCTCGGTGCCATACCGCGGACCGTAGTTCGCCTTGGTCGTCGGCAGGGCCTTGAAGACGATGTCGGCAGCGGCACGCGGATTGCGGTCGGCGAACTCGCTGCCCATGGCCCATCCCTTTAGGTATTGCGCGAGGAAATGGCGGCGGTCCTGGTCCTCGATATCGGAACGCCGAACGACCAGCGAGTTGGACGGCAGCGGTGAGCCACGCATGCCGAGCCAGTAATCGAAATCGAGCCCCTTGGCCGAGAGGTCGGCTCGTAACCCTTCCCACGCCAGGCAGGCATCGCCCTGTCCGCTCGCCAAAGCCGTGGTCCAGGTTGGCCAGCCTGCCTCTATATATTTGATCGACTTCGGGTCAACGCCGGCGGCGGCGAACATCGGATCGCAGATCGACTGCCAGGCGGCCGACCCGAGCAGCACCGTCTTGCCTTCGAGCTTGGCCAGATCCTGCACGCCCTCCCCTTTGCGGAAGGCAAAGTTGAAGAGGTCGAGATTGCCGCTTCCGAAGACCGAGACCAGATCCATGCCGCTGTTGACGGCATAGGAAAGCACGCCCGGCGACGGGAAACCGATGTCAGCCTGTTCCACAGCGAGGAACTTGACCACAGCGGTGCCGTCCGAGGGCCCCGGCTGCATAGCCGTCTCGACCCCCAGGTCGCCGAAGTAGCCCATCTCCTTCGCCACCCAGTAGGGATAGTCGTCCATCACCTCTATGGTCCCGCGCGGCGAGATCCAGTTGAAAGGCGAGCCGTAGGGCTTGGCGAATGCGATGCCCGGTTTGAACAGGCTGCCTCCCAGTACTGTACTCGTCACAAGGCCGCCTACCCCCACCTGGAGCAGCCCGCGGCGCGAAATGTTGGTCGTTGTCATTACATGTCCTCCCTTTGCAGAAAGACCGCTTTCAGTTGGCGCTGGCGGGCGCGGTCATTCCTCGCCCGGCCGATCAGCTCTCCCAGCCCGCGAGCTTCTTTCCGAGCCAGAAAAAGAAGGCGTAGATCGCGATGCCAGTCAGCGCGAGGATCAGGATGCAGGCAAAGAACTCGGGCATCCGCAGCGTGGATGAGTAGGTGGTGAGGCGACTGCCGATACCGAACCCGCCCCCCGACATCTCGGCACCGACTGCTGTGATCATTCCGAAGATGGCTCCGATCATCAGCCCGACAATGACCATCGGCATGGCCATGGGGATTCGGATCTTCGTGAATATCTGCGAGGTGCTGGCGCCATATGATCGTGCGAGTGCGATCTTGCCCGCATCCACCCGCCTGAACCCGGTCGCCGCGTTGATCATCACCATCGGCCCAGAGGCCAGCGCGACGGCGATGACACGCGGCGTGTAGCCAAAACCGAAGTTCAGGATCAGCAGTGGCACAAGCGCCAGCATCGGCGTTGTCACCAGAAGGAGAATGTAAGGAGTGATCACCTTTTCCACGAATGGAAACTGAGTAATGACGGCGGCAAGCACTAGGCCGATCGAGGCTCCGATGGCGTAGCCGGAAAACAGCTCGAACAGCGTGTAGCCATAGTGCTGCGCGATCGTCCCGATCTCGGGCGAGCCGAAGACGGCAGCGATGGTCGACGGCGCCGGCAGGATGAACTGGGGTACGTTGAACCAGCGCAGCAGGAATTCGCTGCCGCCGATAACGAGGATCGCAACGCCAAGGATCGCGACGATTTCGCGCGCACCTTGCCCGCCCATGCCGTTGACGATTCCCGTCGCGCCGGAAAGGCTGGTGCCTCCCGTTGGCAGATCTGTGCTGTGGGTCATGTCGGTCATGATTGCCTCGAGGAGGTCACGCGCCTTGCAGGCGGCGCCTGATGCTTGATGTCGGATTTGATGTCGTTGACGAGGTCGAAGAACTCGCGCGTCTCCATGAGTTCCAGCAGACGCGGCCGTTCGAAGGGCACGTCGACGATCCTGGAAATGCGGCCCGGTCGAGCGCTCATCACGTAGACCTTGTCGGAGAGGAAGACGGCCTCGGCGATGGAATGGGTGATCAGGATCACGGTCTTGCGCGCCTCGATCCAGATTTCCTCGACCAGCTTGTTCATCTCGTCGCGGGTGAAGGCATCGAGCGCACCAAATGGCTCGTCCATCAGGAGAACGTCAGGGTCATTGGCAAGCGCGCGCACAATTGAGGCGCGCTGTTGCATGCCACCGGAGAGCTCGCGTGGCATCTTCTCGCCGAAGCCGCCAAGCCCGACACGATCGAGCAATGCCTCGATCTTGTCCCTGTCCGGCTTCATCCGCCGCAGTTCAAACGGGAACGAGATGTTCTGCTGTATGGTGCGCCAAGGAAGCAGATTTGCCTCTTGGAACATCATGCCTACGCTCGGATGCGGCCGTCTGATCTCGTCCTCGCCCAGGTGGATCCGGCCGCCGCTCAACTGGTGGAGGCCAGCAATGGACCAGAGCAAGGTCGTCTTGCCACAGCCGGATGGTCCAACGACCGAGATGAACTCGCCGGGCTCGACGGTCATGTCCACGTCCTGTAGCGCGTGGACCGCACCTGATTGCGCTGCATAAGTCTTGGTCGCGCCGCTGATACGGAGCGTGTCGTAGGTGTGGTTTCCCATATCCTCCTCCCTTTCTGGAACATGCCTCTCCCGTTCCCACGCCGATGTCGCCGGCGAGAGCTCAAGCGGTACGTTCCGGTTGTTGGTCTTAGCTCTTGAGAAGAGCCCTCAAATGCTCATTCACCTGACCCATGTATCCAGGTTCAAATCCGTTCAGACCCATGTGGCCTTCCAGCGTGTGAATGACCTTCAGTTCCGCGCCCTCGATCAGGGAGCAGTCGGCCTCGCATTCATGCGTCGGGAAAAACATGTCGTGGCTGATCGGCATGACGTAGGTCCTGGCTTTGATCCGCCTCAACGCGGCAGCGAGGTCGCCCCCGGCGTGGCGTGAGACATCCGCCCTCTGCCACTTCCACATCTCGCAGAGCAGCACGTTTGGATCCATTGGCTCGAAATACGCCTTCATCACCCCGTTAATGAAGTCGTCAGGGGACGACATGCCAAGCACGCTTCGCCAGCGCTCCTCCTGATAGAATTGCGGGGACCATCCCAAGGTCGCAACGATCCTGGCCAGACGGTCCATGCCGTTGCGCACATCGAGCCCGCTTTCATACCAGCCGCCGTTCCAAGCGGGATCGGACATCAGCGCGTCGGCGCAAGCGTCGACAAAGATGACCTGATGATGGGAGATGCGAGCCGTTGCGGCGATCGGCGCTGCGCGTGCGACCATATCAGGATAGCGCACCGCCCATTCATAGACCTGCTGCCCGCCCATCGACCCGCCCACAATCAGAGCCAGACGCTCTATACCGAAATGCTCCGTGACGAGCTTGTGCTGAGCCTGCACGTCGTCCCCAATGCGCACCTTCGGAAACTTGGCCATGGATTGTGGGGCCGGCGTGTTTTGCGGGGATGACGACACCCCGCTGCCGATCTGGTCAACGACGATGATGAAGTACTCGTCAGGGTTCAGCGCATGATCGCGGCCGACATAGACATCTGCCATCACCTTGCCCGTCCCGGAGAACCAGGTGGTCACCAGGATGGCATTGGACTTGTCCGCGTTCAGCTGGCCGAAGGTGCGGTAGGCGAGCTTCGCAGCGCGCAGCGTTTCGCCGCTTTCAAGGATCAGATTTCCGAGATCGTAGAGCTTGAACGAACCCTGTGTCTTAGGACTATAGAATGGATTATCGATCATCACGCCGCTCTCAGTTGAGGCTTTTCGAAACAGCGTTGAGACCCGCCTGCGCGCAGCTTTCGTCCTGATCCTCGCTTGCACCGCTGACACCGATCCCGCCGATCACATCGCCCGCCGAAGTCTTGATCGGCAGACCGCCCGCAAAGGCGACAAGGCCAGGAACGAAGGCCGCGCCCGGCAATCCGGCATTCACGCCATCGCGCTTCACCCCAAAGGACAGGTCAGCCATTGCGCGGGTAGGTGCAGCGTAAAGCGACGCGGTGATCGCCTTGTTCTCGGCAATGTCAGTGCAGGCCTTGCAGGCTCCGTCCTGGCGCGCGGCGGCGATCAGTCGACCGCCATCATCGACCACGACGACGTTGATCTTGGCGTGCCCTGCGGCTTCTTGTGCAGCGAAGCAGGCCGCAATCATCCATCCAGCCGCCTCATAGCTAAGTGCAGGCTTGGCCAGCCCTTCAGCCGTGCCGAGCGTTGGCAGGCACGCCATTAGCCCCGTTGCCAAAAGCAATTGTTTGGTCATCTCGTCTCCTCCCTCGGCCGGGCCGCCCATCTGGGGTGCTTCAGCTTTAAACGAGCCTACGAGGAAACGTTGGGAGCCATCTATCGCGAACATTCGCGATGTCGATCGGATTCGGCAAAACATGAGGTCGTCGAAATATCTAATTGATAATGCTTATTTTCTTATGGATTACGCGCTGCCGGAAGAGGCTATACATGCCCGCGTCTCGCGTGCAGCAGATGCCACATCTCAGAGTAGATCGGCCCGAGCAAGCAGGCTGACCAAAGCAGATGTGCTCGAAACTCCGGTCTTCTGCCGGATGCTTCTGAGCTGATGATCGATCGTGGAAAGAGACCGGTCGCGAACCCTTGCGATTTCCTTGTAGCTCATACCCTTCGCAACCAACCGAGCGACCTCCAACTCCGATGCTGTCAGCGTTGCCAGCGGGGCAGTGCCTGAAATGCCCGCATGTAGGGTAAGGCTTTTCCGCGGCCCTGTGGACTCACTCCTATGGTCTTGTTCGGCAATATGTTTCGCAACGGCGATGATAGGGCTCAGGACATCTGTCACTGTCTGCTCGAAGCAATCGTAGAGACCAGATTCCCAAGGCACCAATTGCTCCGTCCAATCGGCGCAGATCAGGCCGTAGCCGCCGCGTTCGCTCCGAAGCGCCCAGGCCAGTTTCGATTTCGTGCGAGCTCCCGACATCCTTTGCCGGAGCCGTATCGTGACGCGGCTGTCCTGCTTGATGTCGGCGAAGATCAGAGGGCGGGGGTCCAGCCACATCGCCTGCATGGCGACGTCGCGGTTGTCGACAGCCCTGCCGCAACCGAACGACGGAACATCGTAATTTGCGTCCTTGGCTTCCGCAAAACCGGGGAAATAATCCCTCGCCTCACGAATCCCGAAACCGGTGTCGACGCGCTGACATCCGAGCTCGGCACGAAGCCAGTTGGTGGCAACGGACCAGCATCCAGGCAGATCGTCAAGACGAAGCAGCATGTGCGCGGCAAGGTCCCGTGCGTGAGCATAGCGAATGGCACCACGATCGAGCAGGCGGTTCCGCAGACGTCGCTGCGTGTCAAAGATGCCTCCGCGGAAGTCTTCCACAAAGGCTGGATGCCACTGGTCCTGGCTTCGCCCTTCCACCGACCCTTTCCCCTTCCGCTGTCCTGTCTCAGGGCCCGTGCTCGGCGAAGTTGTCGGCCGAATGGCAGCTCGCGGCACAACGCTCTGCCTTCGACTTTATGCCAGCGTTCTAATGAGTCAAATCTTGATTGGCTGGGCATCGCATGGCCGTACCGCAATCTGGAGCGAGGTCGAATGGCTCTGCCGGGTTTTGAAACTGCTGGGGACTTACCCGACCTGGTGAACAATTCACGCGTCGATGGCGCGCAGCTAGGCCAGCGGGACCAGATCGACAGTGACCACAGCGCGGTCGCCACTCATCAAAGTCGCGCCAGTGCGCGTCCGACTGCGCAGCACGTCGGTAACACAGCCATAGCTGCTGTCGTGCCGAGCGCCGCGATGTCGGCGCATCGGCGCCTCTGCTCAATTCGGGCGAGCGAACCAGCCATCACCGGTGAAAATGCTTGTCAAAGCGCTGCCCGCTGGAAACGTGCCAGTCCGATGGCCAGCGAAACGTGGCTGTCTGGAAATTTCAAGGCAAGCTCGTTGCTGCCGTCATAGATGACAAGATCATTTAAGATACATTTTCTGAGGAAAGAATGAATTATAATTCATGCAATGTGGCGCGGCGCTCTACATCGTCAAGCGTGACGAGCTCGAACGTTTCCGGCAGGTGTACGTATCGCTTTTCAACCTGACCAAGGAGCGCGGAGTACATCTTTCGTGGCTCAAATAGACGCTTATTGAAGCGGGATCACGTGTCGATAGAGCGCCTCGCCCGTCAGGCCCATTTCGGCTCCGTTAACAAGGGCATCGTGATGGGAAAGGAAATGCGACTGCGTCAAGCATGCGCTCCCGTCGCGACAACTACATGACAGGGACCAGAATGACGGTCCGAAAGCCGCTATAGACCATTGTTTAGGTGCAAGCCCACTTCTGAGGTAGGGGTAGTACCTACCGCACCCGTGGCAGGATGCGCGCAGGCAGATGGTCGCGAATGTCTGCTTAGGCCGGTGCACTCAGGCAACCCCGCCCCATGATGCACCGACCGCCGATGGCCTACATTTCTCCCATGAACCGTGCCGATTTACGTCTGCCATCTGCGGCGGGGGCATCGACGCGATACCCAGTTCACAAACAACAAAAGACCCCTGCCACCTTTCGGCGGCAGGGTCAGAGGGAGGGGAGAAGTTCAACACAGTCAGGCTAACATGAGTCGCTGACGTTAGGGAAACGGACGCGGCGACAGCGGCACCGTTTGCATTCGTTCAATATCCAAACTTGGCGATAGCCAGGCAGCAGCCCTTACGGCGGTCTCCTCCCAAAAGGAGACCGCCATGGCACTTATGGTGCGTGACTTATCGGTGGACGCACCTGGCAAGCCGTGTTCGACATGGATAATCCGTGCCTGGGCAGAATTGGATTCCGAACGATTTGGCACCCTATGTGCCCGACTGTTTCGCGCTCGACGATTTTCTTCGACTTGTCCGGTGTCAACCGGCTTCACAAGAGAGCGCGCGGAAGTCTGTCCATCTTGTTCATCACCTCGATTTATGGACGCTGACTACACAACCAGCTCGGGCCAAGACTACAAGAAGCCCCCGCCACTCATATGGTGGTGACGGAAATTCTGCCTGAACTCGCGGGTTATTATTAAGACAGCGACTCGACATCTGATCAAGCGAAGTGACGGAGCTACCATTGAGTTGTTCCAAGCTAAGGATTTCAGCGCCGCGCCCACTGGAGCGATGCTGTTTGTTCATGGCAACCAGGGTGGCCTTCTCCTTGGTGCGGAGAGCCTGTCCGGTCATTTTGGGGCCGATTTCACAGGGTTGCCCTGAGTTTATGGAGGACGAGCCTTTCTTGCGAACAATGATCGGTCAATTTGTCGCGACAAAGTGAGCGGCATACCCTTCTTTAGCAGGGCCGAATCATTTAGGCGCTGCGGAACCGCGTAGATTTGGATTCTTGAAAGTACTATGAGCTGATTATTGAAATTGCCGACCGGTTTCCGGTGTTGATCAGCTAGTATATTTCTACACGAATGATCTGGCTTATTGAGGAGCGTTAATGCTCCCTCGCGATTGCTTAGGATCTAGTTTGCAGATCCTCAGCGAATTCTGCAGGTATTTGAAGTGCCCCTCACATTGTCGGATGTAGCCAACTGCCTCTCCAAGGCAGCGAGCGCCTTTGCGCTAACCTCGCTTATCGCCATTTCAACGGCCAGTGCCAAGACCGATGGCGGCTGGACGCTGAATCTCGACAACACCGGCTACAATCCGCTGCCTGCAGGCGGTCTGCTGCCCTCTACGGTGCGGATCGACAATAACGACAACCTGTCCACGCCGGCGACGACGATCGATTTCACTATCCCGGCGACCACGGTGTTCGTCGGTGTCAATGGCTTACAGAACTGCACGCCGCTGCCGACTGGGGGCGAGCAGACTGCGCCGCTGGTCGTGACGTGCGATGTTCCCACGCTGGCGCCGGGGGCCGTTCTCAGCGCCACCATCAATCTTCGCCCGATGCAGATGGGCAACGTGACGCTTGCGGCCAAAATCCCCAATCCCGGGCCGAGCTTCAACCGCATGACCACTGTGGAGCAAGGCGCTGATCTCGCGGTTGCGCTCGCCGTCAACCCGGCGGCCGTGCAGGCGGGGTCGAAGGCAAGTTTCACGGCCACGGTGACCAACGAAGGTCCGTATGCGGCGAGCGGCGCGACGGTGACCATTCCGTTGCCAACCGGCTTGTCGTCTAACGTTACCCTTCCGGCCGGCTGCTCCTATGCCGCGCCCAACATCACCTGCGCCATCCCTGGCCCAATCGCCCCCGGCGCATCAATCGCCCTCGATTTCGAGAGCCAGGTGACAATCGAGAATGCCTCGACCATCACGGTGGCGGCTGGGATCACGAGCAAGGGGCCGCGTGATCCGGTTCATACCAACAACGATGCCACTGCCGACATCGCGATCCTGGAGGGGACCGACGTCAGCATCGGCAAGACGCGCGCCCCGCAGGGGCTGATCCTCGTCGGCGACGAGGTCACGTTCACGCTGCAACCGCGCCATGCAGGCGTGAAGCCGACGCAGGCGGCAATCAGAGACATCCTGCCGGCCAACTACCAGTTCGTCAGCGTTAACGCCGCCGGCGGCAGCGGCTGGTCATGTTCGGCGACCGGCCAGACCATCGGTTGCGACTACGTTGCCGGCGCAGGCACCGACTACGCCAAGCCGATCACCATCACGACGCGCGCGATTGCCGCGACGGCTGCCGGCGTGGGCGTCACCAACATCGCGACGGTCAGTTCTCCCAACGAGAACGCCGACGCCGGCGCCAACAACTCCGGCAATGACGGCGCCGCCTTTATCGCCGAACCTACCGTCGATCTCGTCGCCCATAAATCCGGACCCCCGCGCGGGCTGGTCACGGTTGGCAACTCCTACGACTTCCGCCTGAGCACACGCAATGACGGCAATGCCCCCTTTCATGGGCCGCTGACGATCACGGATCATTTGCCGGCTGGCCTGACAGTGGAAGCGATTGCGGCGCCGGCCGGCTGGACCTGTCCGCCCGTCCCGATCGCTGGCCCCACGGATGTCGTCTGCACCACCTCCAAGTACACGCCAGGTTCGCCTCTCGGCCCGACGCAGCAGGCCGGGCCCATCGTGCTGACGACCGAGGTGACGGCGACCGGGCCCATTGTCAACGGCATGACGGTGTCGTTCCCGGACTACGATCAGGGTGATGACGCCGCTCCCGGCAACAACACGACGACCTCAGGCGTCGAGAGCGCCGATGCCCTGAACTGGGCCGATGTCAGCGTCATCAAGAAACTCGACCCTGTCCCCTCCCAGATCTTCGCCGGCGACCCGGTGACGTTCAAGATCGAGGTAGTGAACGCCGGACCGGCGATCGCCACGAATGTGGTGCTTGACGACAGGCTCAACGACATCGTCGCGGCAGCCGGCGGCGGTACGCCCGGACCGGGCGATGTCGGCATCAGCATTGTCCCGGGACTTGCGGCAGGAACGAGCTGCAGTACCCCAACCAGCAGCGGCTACTCGCGCGACCTGCTATGCACGTTGCCGTCGCTGCCCGTCTGCGTCGCCGGCAGCGGCGACTGCCCGGTGGTGTCCGTAACGGTCCGCCCCGGCAGCCAGGGTGCCAAGCAGAACACGGCCATCGCTTTCTCGACGACCGTGCCCGACAACGATACGACCAACAACAGCGACAGCGCCAACTACACTGTTGATCAGCGCACCGACGTGACGGTCACCAAGGTCAGCCCTGCCTCGGCTGCAGGTGCGGCCGCGGGTCAGGAACTGGTCTATGTGCTGACGGCCAGCGTACCGCGCAACGGCCTGAGCAATGCGGACGACGTCAAGCTCACCGACACGCTCCCGCTTGGCCTTCGTTTCATCGATGCCGTTCCAAGCTCGGGCGTGTGCTCGACCACTCCGGCTGCAGGCGCGATCACCGCAGCGGGCAACCAGACGCTGGTCTGCAATTTGGGTACGATCAACAACGGGTCGCAGCAGACGGTAACCGTCCGGGTCATTCCGACGACACCGCTGACTAACACGTCGATAAGGAATGTGGTCGCCGTCTCGACCGGCACGGATGAAATCGATTTCACCAACAACGACGCCGACCTGACGATCGCGATCCTTCCTCCCGTTCTGGACCTCATCGTGACCAAGACCGACGGTCCCGATCCGGTCCTCATCGGCACCGACACGAGCTACACGGTCGCGGTCCGCAACAGCGGCCCGTCCGATGCGACGAATGTCAGGATCGTCGACACACTGCCCCTGTCCGGTCTTGCCGACCCACTCATCGTGGCATTGACGGGCGGTGGAACCTGCGTGCTGAACGGCACCAGCCCCACCATATCAGGCGGGACTGTCACCTGCGACATTCCCCATCTGCCCGCCAACAGCACGGCAACCCTTACGCTCGACATGAAGGGAATCGCACGAGGCCGACACACCAACAACGTCTCCGCCACATCCGACGAAACGACGCTTGGCTATGAGGCCCCGACCGACAACAACGTGTCCTATGAAGACACCACGGTGCGGGTGAAGGCCGACCTCGAGGTCACCAAGGTTCCGAGCGTCACGACGGTCGACCTGCGCAAAGAATTCTCCTGGACCATAACCGTCACCAACAAGTCGGGACCGGGCCTTGACGTGGCCGAATGGGTCACCCTGGTTGACGTCCTGCCGGATGGCATGGAGCTGACGGCCCTGCCAACAGCCTCGGCCGGCACCTGCACCGGCACGATCGGTCAGCGCAACATCAACTGCGAGCTGGGCGATATCGCCCAGGGCGACACGGTGACCGTCACGTTGACGACGAAGATCACCAAGATGTCGGCACAGGCCGCGGAGAATTCGGCGACGGCCAGCACGCTGTCCTTCGACCAGGACCCGTCCAACAACACCGGCACCGGCAAGGTGACCACCGTCCAGGGCAGCAGCATCAGCGGTACGCTCTATCGTGACTTCGACGCGTACGATGCCAAGGATACGGTCGACACCGGAATTGCCGGCGTCACCATCCATGTGGAGGGCAAGGCGGAGCACGACAACGCGGACATCACGCGAACCGTGACCACCGATGCGCAGGGCAACTACAGCTTCGATGAACTGCCCCCCGGCACCTACAGCGTCTACTACGGCACCATTTCCGAGAAGCATCTGGTTGACGGCAAGGCATTGCCTGGCCTCGGCGCGGGAACAGCGACCGCAAGTGGCGTCGACCGGATCGACAGCATCGTCATCACCAATGCCATCGGCGGCACTAAGCATGACTTCACCCGCGTGCCGACCGCGCGCGGTACGGTGGGGTACACCGTTCTGGTGAACCCTGTTGTCCCGCGCATCGTACCTGCGCTTGTTCATACCAACCAGGCAAACGTCACGGGAACCGGCCAGAATTCGGGCCAGACGCCCAACGATCGATCGCACAACAATGCAAATCCCGATCCTGACGGCAACGGCATCGCCAACGAAGATGGCAACAACACCCCGACCACGGTGACGCCAGCGGCCTCGGCGGCAATCACGCTGGTCAAGACAGCCACGCCGCGCCGTGCAACTGGCAACCCGGCTGTGGGCGACATCATCGACTACACATTCGCCGTCACCAACACAGGCAAGACGCCGCTGCTCAACGTGACTGTGACCGATCCGTTGCCTGGTCTGACCTGGGTTTCGAACACGACGATTGCGCGGCTGAACCCGGGCCAATCCAACGACACGGCATTCAAGGCCACCTATGCGCTGACCCAGGACGATATCGAGAGCGGCGCGCTTCTCAACACGGCAACGGCAACGGGCCAGTGGGGCGTCAATGGCGGAACGCCGGTCAATGTCACCGACACGGACAGCGCAACCGTTCCGGCGCTCAGCGTGCCGGGACTCACCATCGTCAAGGAGATGGAGTCGAACACCATCGCCAACCCGACGGTGGTTGGCAACACAATCCGCTACAAGTTCACGGTCACCAACACCGGCAACACCATCTTGCGCAACGTCGCGGTGACGGACGCACTTGCGAGCGTCACACCCGATCCTGTTGGTGCCTTCACCATCGGCACGCTGGCGCCGGGCGCGTCGACTGCCGTCTATGCCGATTATGCCGTCACGCCTGGCGACATCAATGCCGGCAAGGTCGACAACAGCGCCACTGCCAGCGGCGTGCATGGTCCGAGCGACTCGCCGATTACGACACCTGAGAGCAAGGTTTCGGTGCCGCTCCACCGCAATCCTGACCTGACCCTAGTCAAGGCGTTGACCGGCACCATTCCGTCCGTGCCGCGCGCGGGTGAAATGCTGACCTGGACCGTCACGGCCACAAACACCGGCAACGTCACGCTGACCAATCTGGTTGTCAGCGATCCTTTCCCCGGTGCGACGGTCACACCGGCAAGCGTTGCCAGCCTGGCGCCTAGCGCCACGGCTGACTTCACCGTCACGGCGCCGCTGACGCAGGCCGACATCAATGCCGGCGAGGTAACGAACAAGGCGACGGTCGACTTCGACAGCCCGACGGGTCCCGAGACCCCCAAGGACTCCAATGAAGTCACCACCCCGTTGCCGTCGCATTCGCCCGCCATCGCCCTGACCAAGCTGGGTGATGTCACCGGCCTGTCGACCCCCCCGCAGCCGGGCGAGGAGATCGCCTACACGATCGTCATCCGCAACACCGGCAACGTTCCACTCGACAACATCACGCTGGTCGACCTGTTGCCGGGCGTGGTGATCAACCCCGCCGATGCATTGGCGCTTGCGTCCGTCGTGCTGCAGCCGCAGAACAAGGCGGGCACTGCCACGGGCATCGAGATCACAGTCAACGCGACCTATCCGCTCAAGCCCGCGGATATCGACGCCGGTCAGGTGGTCAACACGGCAGTCACGACGGGGACGTCGACCGAAAATCCGACCCAGACGGTTACCGACCGGGGCGGCACCACGTTTGAAACCGACGATCCGACGACGACCGACCTGGGACGCGCGCCGCAGATACGTCTGGTCAAGACCATCACCAACACTGCGCTGAGCACGCCGCCCGCGCCGGGCGACGTCATCACCTTTGGCTTTGCCGTGCATAACACCGGCAACGTGACGCTCGACGACATCGAACTGACCGATCAGGTCACGGGCGTGGTGGTGCAGAACCCGTCCAACTGGAGCGGCCCGCTTGCGGCAGGCGCCGTCAACTCGGGTGCGTTCACCGCTTCCTATGCACTGACGCAGGCGGATATCGACAAAGGCAGCTTCGCCAACACGGCGCTGGTTTCGGGAACAGGTCCCGGTGCCGGTGGCACGCCGCAAACGGTGACCGATATCTCGGGCACCGACATCACGAACGATACGCCGACCGAGCAGCCGCTCAACGTCGTGTCGTCGCTCAAGATCGAGAAGTCCCATAGCGCCGCGCTGAGCACGCCGCCCAAGCCGGGCGACGTGATCACCTACAGCTTCGTTGTCACCAACACAGGCAACGTGACGTTGACGGATGTCGAGGTCAGCGACCCGCTGGCCGATCTGGTGATGCCGGTAACAACGATCCCGACGCTGGCGCCGGGCGCTGCGAACGCAGTGACGCTGACGGCGACCTATGCCGTCAAGCAATCCGACATCCATGCGGGCGAGGTGCGCAACACCGCTTCCGTCGAGGGCGTCTACAAGCATCCAGTCACCGGTACCGAGACCTCTGTGCCGCCGGTCAACTCCAACGAGGTCGTGGTTCCGCTCGACCGGTTGCCGGCGGTTGCGCTGGTCAAGTCGGCGGTGTCGGGGCTCAACGAGCCAGCGACGCCGGGCGAGATCATCACCTACACCTTCGTGGTGACCAACACCGGCAACCTCGATCTCACGGGTGTCGAGATCGTCGATCCGCTGCCCGGCATCACGCCGGCGTCATTCACCGTCGGCAACCTGGCTCCGGCTGCGTCGCAGAGCTTCACCGCGACCTACGCCATCGTCCAGGGCGACATCGATGCCCGCAAGGTTGAGAACCAGGCGACAGTGACCGCGAACTACAAGGACGGTCCGACCGTGAAGCCGTTGGAGGACCTGTCGGGCCCGACCAACGATACGGATGAGCCTGTTGTGGTGCCGGTCGTGCCGCCGTTGCCGGCGCTCGAAATCGTCAAGACGGGGATCTATGAGGATGCCGATGGCAGCGGCAGCCCGACGCCGGGCGACAGGCTTGTCTACAGCTTCGTTGTCACCAACACCGGCAACATCCCGCTCGACAGCGTCGAGCCGGCCGACGCCGGCCCAACCTTCAACGGCCTGCCAGCCGGTGCGAGCCTGTCGGCGATGGCGCCAACGGCGCTGACGCTAGCGCCGGGCGCGGCGGAAACCTTCACCGCGACATATCAGTTGACGCAAGGCGACATCGACAATGCCGCCGGCATAGTGGGTGGCGTAATCAACACGGCCTCGGCGCGTGGCTACCGCGACGGTGTCGTGGTTCCCGCAAACCTGGTGGAGTCCGACCCTAGCGACGCGTTGCTGGCATTGCCGGCGGTGCCGGCTGCGGATATCAGCCTGACCAAGCAGGCCGGCCTGCGCGCCATCCGCATCGGCGAGAAGGTGCCCTACACGATCACGGTGACCAACAATGCCGTGGCAAGGGTCCGCGGCCTGACCGTCACCGACGTGATGCCTGCAGGCTTCCGCTTCGCCGAGGGCTCGGCGACACTCGACGATGTCGACGTGACGCCGGTCGTCAATGGCCGAAACATCGTGTTCGAAAACCTGACGCTTTCGGGCGGCGCCACGGCGGTGATCCGGCTGCAATTGATGGCGCTGAGCACGGC
Source organism: Aminobacter sp. 01T433 (assembly GCF_056398585.1). Classification (NCBI taxonomy): domain Bacteria; kingdom Pseudomonadati; phylum Pseudomonadota; class Alphaproteobacteria; order Hyphomicrobiales; family Phyllobacteriaceae; genus Aminobacter; species Aminobacter sp. 01T433. The sequence goes on along the minus strand of NZ_JBFTPR010000025.1, from coordinate 12,670 downwards.
CGGACCGGGCAAGCATGTCAACGTAGCCATCGCCACCAATGAGGCTGGCGCCAAGGTCGCGCCAGATGCCAAGGCCTCGGTTGAGATCCTGGCCGAGCCGGTCTTCGACTGCGGCGAGATCATCGGCAAGGTCTTCGACGACAAGAACCGCAACGGCTACCAGGACGAGGGCGAACCCGGTCTCCCCGGCGTCAGGGTCGCCACGGTCAAAGGTGTGCTGGTGACCACGGATGCGCATGGCCGCTTCCACGTCGCCTGTGCAGATCTGCCCGACCAGCGCATCGGCTCGAACTTCATCATGAAGCTCGACACCCGCACGTTACCGACAGGTTACCGCCTGACCACCGAGAACCCGCGCGTCGTCCGGCTCACCGCCGGCAAGATGACCAAGCTCAATTTCGGGGCTGCGATCGGCCGCGTCGTTCGTCTGGATCTCACCGGCGATGCCTTCGAGGCCGGCGATGTGGCGTTGCAGCCGCGCTGGTCCAAGGGGATCGACCAGCTGGTCGACATGCTTCGCCAGGAGGAGTCGGTGCTGCGGCTGGGTTACGTCAACGCGGGCGCCGACCGGGCGCTTGCGAACAAGCGGATCCAGCATGTGAGCGACCTCATCAGGCAGCGCTGGCGCGAGAGGAAAGGGCAGTACCGGCTGGAAATCGAGACGCGAGTGGAGGTGAGCAAATGAGCGCTCCGGTGTGCCCTCTCGAAAACGGCGGAACGGCCATGAAGACCTCTCGATCTCACTCCCTTCTGTTGGGCAGCGCACTTGCACTGGTCATGCTGATCGCCGGCGGCGCGCTGGCCCAGACCTCGCCCGAGGCCGGCGTCTGCACTGCCGACGACTGCCGTACGCAGATCCGCGGCAAGGCGCTCGACAACAGTGCATCCAGCATCGTGGCGACGGGCGAGAACACCGAGCGCGAGACGCCCGCAGACGCCAGGAGCGTTCCGTTCTCCATCAGCGTCGATGGTGAGGCGGTGGCGGAAAGCGCCAGGAGCGGTGAAGCCGGACGACCCGGGGCCGAGGCGCGGAAGCCGGTCGACGTCGCCCGCAAGACCGACGTCGACCTCGCCGCGGTCGACATCCAGGTCAAGTTCGACGGGCTAGAGGCAAAGCCCTTGCTCAACGTCTCGACCATGCCAATCAAGCGCAGCTACCGGGCTGGCGAGACGGTCGAATTTCTTGCGACCTCCAACTACCCCGCCTTCATTGAGCGGGCCGAGATCCGCATCTACCCCGACGCGGGCCCAGACGATGACAGCCCGGTAGCCGTGGTTCCGGTGACGGTCAACGACAAGGCGGCATGGACGATGCCGGCCAACGTCGAAGCCGTGTACGGGGACGGCAACGAGGATGAGTTCATGTACGTGCTGCGCGTCTATGATGCCAAGGGCCGCTACGACGAAACCCTGCCGCTGACGCTTGCGCGCACGACGCGCGAATATGCGCCGTCCACCGGCAAGGAAGCGATCGCGCCCGGCATGGGCGAGGACCGCACGGCAAAGCGCAACATTCCGACCAGCGGTGGCGCCGTCACCGTCTACGGCCGCAACGTGCCTGAAGGCCACCGCGCCAGCGCATTTGGCGAGACCATCCCGCTCGACGGGGACCACGCCTTCGTGGTGCAGCGCATCCTGCCAGCGGGCGACCACGCGGTTGATGTCGCGGTCCAGGGGATGGACAAGGCGAGCGCGCTCGATTTCACCCGCCAGGTCAACATTCCCGATAGCGATTGGTTCTATGTCGCGCTCGCCGATCTCACGGTGGGAAAGCGCATGGGCGACGCCGACATCGAGAGCGCGCGCCCTGGCGAATATGACGACATCTATACCAACGGCCGCCTTGCTTTTTATGTGAAGGGCAAGATCAAGGGCCAATATCTGCTCACCGCCGCCGCCGATACCGGCGAGGACAAGATCGAGAACATTCTTCGCGGGCTCGATTCCAAGGACCCTCGGCAATTGCTGCGGCGTCTCGATCCCGACGACTACTATCCCGTCTATGGCGACGAATCGACGATGGTCGAGGACGCGCCGACCAACGGAAAATTTTTCGTCCGGCTGGAACGCGGCGACAGCCAGGTCATGTGGGGTAACTACAAGACCCAGATCACCGGCACCGAGTTCATGCGTTCCGATCGCGCGCTCTATGGCGCCAGTGCGGTCCATCGCTCGGAAGAGACGACCTCGTTCGGCGAACGCCGGAGCGAGGTTGTGCTCTATGCCGCCCAGCCCGACACGCTGCCGCAGCTCGACGAGTTCCTGGGGACCGGCGGCTCGGCCTATTTCCTCAAGCGCCAGGACATCACAGTCGGCACCGAGACGGTTACCATCGAGATCCGCGACGCCGTCAGCCGCCGCGTCGTCGAGCGCCGGACCCTCGTTTATGGCGAGGACTACTCGTTCGACTACATGCAGGGCGTGATGATCCTCAAGCGTCCGCTGCCGTCTGCGACCGGGACTGACGGGCCAGTTCGCGACGGCGCGTTCGGCGGCAACAGGGTCTATCTCGTCGCCCAATACGAATACACGCCGGTTGCGACCGACGTCGACGGCTACGTCTATGGCGGCCGCAGCCAGCAATGGCTGAACGACAAGGTCCGTGTCGGCGTCACCGGCATGAGCGAGACGACGGGCGAGGCAGACCAGCGCGCCTATGGCGCCGACATCCAGTTGCGCCATTCCGAAAAGACCTTCCTTGAAGCCGAGGTTTCGCATTCGAAGGGACCGGGTTTTGGCACCGCGAGTTCCTATGATGGCGGCCTGACAATGAGCGAGGTCGGCACCGCCGGCCACCGCGACCAGTCGGCGAATGCCTGGGGCGTGCGCGGCCAGGTCGATCTCGAAGATATTGCCAAGGGCGGACCCAAGGGAACGGTCGGCGGCTATTACCAGGAAATGCAGGCGGGTTTTGCGACGCTGTCCGAGCAGTCCCTGATCGATCAGCGCATCTGGGGTTCGCATGCCGATGTCGAGCTCACCGACCGCAGCACGCTCAAGCTCGTCTATGACGATTTCGAGGACGATGACGGTCAGGCCAAGCGCGAGGGCAGCGGCAGCCTGAGCTACCAGTTCGACGAATATTGGAAGGTCGCGTTCGGCATCAGCTACAGCGAGATCCTGTCGCCCAGGGCAATTGCCTCGGGCAAGCGCGGCTATGACGGCTCCCGGGTTGATGCCGGCGTCAGACTGGAATACGAGCCCAACGACGACTGGAACGCCTATGTGTTCGGCCAGGGCACGCTCGGCCGCTCCGGCGATATCAGGCGCAATGATCGTGGCGGCGTCGGTGGCGAGATGAAGCTTACCGACAAGGTCGGCGTCACCGGCGAGGTCTCTTACGGGAATACCGGGCTCGGCGCGCTCGCTGCCGTCACCTACGACCCGACGACAAACGACCACTACTATGTCGGCTATCGCCTCGATCCCGACCGGGCCTTCGATCTCGACCGGAGCTATGATTTGGTTGGCACTGATCGCGGCGCCATCGTCGGCGGCACACGGCGCAAGCTCGGCGAGACCGCTTCCGCCTATGCCGAAAACAGCTACGACATGTTTGGCAAGCGCCAGTCACTGACCCAGACCTATGGTGTCATCTACACGCCTGATGCGCTGTGGACGGTCGATACCGGCTTCGAGGCAGGCACCATCCGGGATGACACCGTCGATCCTTCCACCAACAAGGAAAGGTCGGACTTCGACCGCAAGGCAGCCTCGCTGTCGGTCGGCTACAATGACGAGGAAGCCGGCATCACCGCCCGCATCCGCGGCGAGGCACGCTTCGACGAATCCGAAGACGGCAGCCGCGACGCCCGCTCCTATTTGTTCGCCACTGGCCTGACGTGGAAGACCAGCCAAGACTGGCGCCTGATCGCCAACGTCGATGCCGTTCTGTCGGATTCCCAAGCTGGCACATTCCATGACGGCGACTATGTCGAGGCTTCGCTCGGCTATGCCTACCGGCCGATCAACAACGACCGGCTCAATGCGCTGTTCAAGTACACTTGGCTCTATGATTTGCCAGGTATCGACCAGGTCGGCATCAATGGCTCGTTGGCCAGCCCCAAGCAGCGCAGCCACATCCTGTCGGCGGACCTGATTTACGACCTGTTCCCGTGGTTGTCGGTGGGCGGTAAATACGGTTTCCGCATCGGCGACGTCCAGCAGCGGATGATCGACGGCTCAGAGATCTTCGCCGACTGGCAACGTTCCTCGGCGCATCTCGGCATCCTCAGGGCCGACCTGCACATCGTGAAGGAGTGGGACCTGCTGCTCGAAGGCCGCGTTCTCTGCATGCCCTCGGCGGAGACCACTGACTACGGCCTGCTCGCCGCCGTCTATCGCCATGTCGGGAAGAACTTCAAGGTCGGCGTCGGCTACAATTTCGGCCGTTTCTCCGACGACCTGCGCGACCTCTCCCTCGACGACGAGGGAGCCTTCCTCAACGTGGTTGGAAAGTTCTGACAAAACTGAGCATGCTGGAGTGAACTCTTCGCTCGTCCTTTTGGTCGTTGGCTGTAGTCGGGATGGCGGCTCAACGACCAAATAGGCAGCTAACATGCCCCATCTCAAAACCCTCAAGTTTGCTAGTGCCAAGCCCGTCGCTCATTCGGACCCGATCTGGCGCGCATGCGACAGGGTCGTGGAGGCGCTCGCCGAGCAGAAGGCGATGGCCGAAGCCAAGCTTGCCGACCAACAATACGACCCGACCCGCAAGGTGTGACGCAAGAACGAAGTTGATCAACGACCTTCGGCAGCTTCGACAGCTTTGCGCCTGAAACAGGACGTTCAGGCAAACTTTGCCTTCGCGCAAAAGCGGACGTTGAGGCCGAGACCGGTGAATGGCCGCTTCGCGCCCCTTGGATCGTTTACATCAGGTCCCTGGAGCCTGATGCTCGTTACCAAGCGGGAGGCTGGCGGTTCGGGGATTACGCCGCTGCCATGCTACGCCAAAAAATCGCCGACGATCATTTCCGCAACCTTCACGAAGCGCGTTGCGGCTCCACCAGGCCCGGCGCTGCGCCAGTTCGTCCGCGCGCCCTCGACCAGAAGCGTCAACGCATCGACCAACAGTTCGGCGTCGGCGGCGCCGGCGGCGGCGCAGAGGCAAACCAATCGCTCCCGGTAAAGGCTGCGAATGTCCTCGATGAACTGCCGCGCGGGATGGTCGCTCTCCATCAATTGCGCGGCGGCATCCAGAAGCTCGCAATTGCAATGTTCGACGGTGACGAATTCACCGGCGCGGCGGACCCAGTCGCTCAGTTGCGCCCTGGGATCACCGGGATTGGCGGCCTTGATACCCTCCCAGAAGGCTTCAGCTTCGGCTGCAGCCTCCTGCAGGCAGACAAACACCAGGTCGTCCTTCGAGCCGAAGTGGCGGTAGAGCGTCATCTTGTTGCTGCTTGCGGCCTCGGCGATGGCATCGACACCAATGCCCTTGATGCCATGCTTTCTGAAAAGGTCGCGCGCAGCGTCGATGATCCGTTCCCGTGGTGGACATTTGACAGCAGCTGTCATCAACGTTTCCTCGCTTCCAATCTTGTCGCTGGAACGCCCTTGACAATGTTACCGATCCGTAACATTTATCCTGTTACTAGATAGTAACATCCACCTTCGCAAGTCAATATCGGGTTGTTCAAGAGCAGCGCACGGTTCCGTGTGCTGCAACGGTTTTTCGTTGCCGTCTCCAAGGCAGCCATCGACCATCACGAGCCGCCTCGGAGAGAGCCATCATGGTCAACTTCTTCATCCTGCGGCCGATCTTCGCTTCGGCGATCGCGATCATCATGGTGCTGGCAGGTGCCATCTCCTACTTCCTTCTGCCCGTCTCGCAGTTTCCCGACATCACCCCGCCCCAGATCGTGGTCGCTGCCAACTATCCCGGCGCCAGCGCGCAGGTCGTGGCCGATACGGTGACGACGCCGCTGGAGCAACAGCTGAACGGCGTGCCCGGGATGCTCTACATGTCCTCGACAAGCTCGAACGACGGGTCGGCGCGCATCATCATCTCGTTCCAGGTCGGTTATGATGTCGACATCGCCGCCATGGACGTCCAGAACCGCGTCTCGCAGGCAGCCCCCTCGCTTCCAGCCCTGGTCAACCAGGCCGGCGTTACCGTCATCAAGCAGAACCCGAACTTCAACGTGCTGGTCAATCTCAGCTCGCCTGACAAGTCGGTCGATTTCACCACGCTCTCGAACTACGCCTATCTGCAGATCCTTGACCCGATCAAGCGACTGCCCGGCGTCGGCGACGTTCAGTTCTTCGGCGAGCGCCGCTATTCCATGCGCGTTTGGCTTGACCCGGACAAGATGGCGAGCCTCGGCGTCACCGCGGTCGATGTACAGAACGTCATCCAGGAGCAGAACATCCAGGTCGCGGCTGGCAAGATCGGCCAGTCGCCTGCTCCATCAGGAACGCCGTTCGAGATGCAGGTGAGTGCTGTCGGTCGCCTGAGCGACCCGCAGCAGTTCGGCGAGATTATCCTTCGCGTCGATCCTGAAACCCACGCCGCAATGCATCTGCGCGACGTGGCGCGTATCGAACTCGGCGCTCTGTCCTACTCTTCGTCCTTCAGCCTTGACGGCGAGGACAGCGTCGTGCTCGCGGTTCTTCAGGCCCCGGGCTCCAACGCGCTTGACCTGCAGAGCAGTGTCAAGGCCAAGATGGACGAGCTGTCGAAGCGCTTCCCGTCCGGCATGTCCTACAACATGTTCTACGATACGACACGCTTCGTTTCCGCGGCCATGGACGACGTGGTCAAGACGCTCGTCGAAGCGCTCTTGCTTGTCGTTTTTGTCGTCTTCATTTTCCTGCAGAGCTGGCGCGCCACCATCATCCCGATCATCGCGATACCGGTGTCGTTGATCGCCACTTTGACGGTGATGTATCTGCTGGGCTTCTCGCTGAACATGCTGTCGCTGCTCGGCATGGTGCTGGCCATCGGCCTGGTCGTTGACGACGCGATCGTTGTTGTCGAGAACGTCGAACGCCAGCTCGAAGACGGCCATCCGCCTTTGGAGGCGACAAAAATCGCGATGAAGGAAGTCACCGGCCCGATCATCGCGACAACAGGCGTATTGCTCGCCGTCTTCGTCCCCGTTGCTTTCATACCGGGCGTCGCCGGCCAGCTCTACAACCAGTTCGCGCTGACGGTTGCGATCTCCTTCGCAATCTCGGCCTTCAACTCGCTGACGCTCAGCCCGGCGTTGAGTGCCGTGTTCCTGCGCCATCGCGGCGCGCCGAAATTCATCCTGTTCCGTTGGTTCAATGCCGGCTTCCACTGGATGTCCAACACCTATGCCGGCAGCATTCGCAGCTTCGTCCGATGGCGCTGGGCGTTCATCGGGTTGTTCGGGCTGGCCTTGTACGCAACCTACGCATTGTCCCAGCGCATTCCCTCCACCTTCTTGCCCGTCGAAGACCAGGGCTACTTTTTCGTCGTCCTCCAATTGCCTGATGGTGCGTCGGTGGAACGCACGGCAGCAGTCGCGAAGAAGTCGGAGGCGATTCTCCGCGACCTTCCTGGCGTCGAATCCGTCGGCTCCGTCGTCGGCTTCTCCTTCCTCACCTTCGCCAACCAGTCGAATGCGGGCGTCCAGTTCGCAGTGCTCAAGCCCTGGGACGAGCGCGGCCCTGGCGAAAGCGCGACCGAGCTCAAGAACATCGCCCAAGGAAAGCTGATCCAGATTCCGGAGGCGCTGGTTCTCGCCTTTGACCCGCCCTCCATTCAGGGTCTTGGTTCGACAGGCGGCTTCGAGTTTCAGGTCGAGGACCTGACCGGCCGCGGTGCCGCGGCACTCGATGAGGCGACGCAGGCACTGCTCACTGAGGCCCGCAAGCAGCCGGAGTTGAACCCGTTCACGCTGTTCACGACCTTCAGCACCTCGACCCCGCAATATTCTTACGACCTCGATCGCAACAAGGCGAAGCTGCTCGGCCTGAGCCTGCCGGACATCTTCTCGACGCTGCAGATCTATCTCGGCTCGCTCTATGTGAACGACTTCAACCTGTTCGGCCGCACCTTTCGCGTCACCCTTCAGGCCGAACAGGAGGCGCGCGCCCAGGCCACCGACATTTCAAGGCTTTATGTCCGCAGCAATTCCGGGGACATGGTGCCGCTCAGCACCCTGGGCGCGCTGAAAGCAGTTTCGGGACCCGAAACGGTCACCCACTACAACAATTATCCCTCTGCACTCATCAATGGTGCCGCAGCCGAAGGCTTCAGTTCGAGCCAGGCAGTCGCCGCCATGGAGCGTGCCGCGGCAACCGCGTTGCCGAGGGACTTCGCCTTCGAATGGACCGGAATCACTTATCAGGAGATCCGGGCCGGCTCGATCGCAACCCTTGTCTTCGGCCTGGCGATCGTCTTCTGCTTTCTGGTTCTGGCTATGCAGTACGAAAGCTGGTTGATGCCCTTCGTCGTGCTGCTCGCCGTTCCGCTCGCCCTGCTCGGCGCATTGCTGGCGATCTGGGTGCGGGGCCTGCAGATCGACGTCTACTCGCAGATCGGTTTCGTCATGCTGATCGGCCTCGCCGCCAAGAATGCCATCCTGATCGTCGAGTTTGCCAAGCGTAGGCGTGAAGAAGGCGTCGAGATCATTGCTGCGGCCGTCGAAGCCGCGCGCCTGCGGCTGCGCCCGATCCTGATGACGGCCTTCGCCTTCATCCTCGGTGTTGTGCCGTTGATGCTGGCAACCGGCGCCGGCGCGGCAAGCAGGCAGTCGATCGGCACCACCGTCTTCGGCGGCATGTTGATCGCGACAGTGTTGACCCTCGCCTTTGTCCCGATCTTCTACGTCGTCCTCGAAACCTGGCGTGAACGTTTCGCGCGCCGCTCGCAGCCATCCCAGGTGGTCGAGCCGGCCGAATAAATCAGGAGTATCCAGATGCGCATTTTCAAACTCGGTCTGAACGGCAGCCTTCTCGCTTTGGCGATGGCGGGCGGCTACCTCCTCGCTCAATATGGCTGGGGCGTCGGCAGCACGTCTGCCGGCGCCGCACCTTCGGCAACGGCTCCCCAGGCAATGCCGGTACCGGTGGTCGGCGTGGTGAAGAAAACAATTCCCATCTATCTCGAATACGCCGCGCGCACGGAAGCCATCCGCAATGTTACGCTGCGCGCCAAGGCGTCAGGCTATCTTCAGGAACAGCCCGTATCAGACGGCACCGACGTGAAGGCAGGCGACCTGCTCTACAGAATCGAGGCCACGGACTATCAGGCCGCGCTCGATCAGGCCAAGGCGCAGATCGAGCGTGACCAAGCATCGCTCGAATACCTCAAGTCGAGTCTGAACCGCGGCAACAAGCTCGCCGACAACGGCTATCTGGCCAAGGACGGGTTTGACCAACGCCGGAGCGCGGTGCGGCAGGCTGAAGCGGCGCTCACCATATCACGTTCGGCCTTGCGGACCGCCGAGATCAATCTGAAAAACACCGATATCCGCGCCCCCTTCGCCGGTCGCCTCGGACGCAATCAAGCGCCGCAAGGCACGCTGGTCACAAGCTCCGCCGGCACGCCACTGAACAATCTCGTACAACTCTCGCCGATCTACATCACCTTTAACCCAGGCGAGACCGAACTGGCCGAGATTCAGAAGGCCTTTGCCAATGGGACGGTGGACACCGAGGTCATCATCCCCGGCAGCGACAGCAAGCCGCGTGAAGGCAAGCTGACCTTTATCGACAATGCCGTGGAGCGCAATACAGGCACCATCGCCGCCCGCGCCACGATCGAGAACCTCGACCTCTCGCTGCTCCCAGGCCAATATGTTCGCATTCGCCTGCACATCAAGGAATTGCCGAACGCGCTGATGGTGCCGCAGACAGCACTCGGCTCCAGTCAGTTTGGCAAATACGTCTACGTCGTCGGCAAGGACAATCTCGTCGAACAGCGCGTCGTCGCCCTGGGCCCCACCGATGGCGATCTGGTGACGCTGACAAACGGCATCAAGGAAGGCGACAAGATTATCTCCGGCAACCTCCAGAAGATTTTTCCGGGCGCACCGGTCCAACCGCTCGATGCCGGTGGCAGTTGATGATCTTGCATTGTGCCCGACCAACGCGCTGGAGATGCGGCGAGGACAGACGGATTGGCGGCTCCAGTTCAGAGGTAAGGGCAGCCTAAGGCGGACGCAGAAGGACCGCTAGGCTGGGCTTGTCCAGCCACTCTACCAATCAGGCATGCGGCGGCCGGGTGCCGCCGAAACAACCACATCGCAAAGCCGCCATTCATCGGCCCGACGAGATTTGGCGGCAATGCGCCTGATGTAGGTCGTTCGTGCGGTCTGAATCACCACTAAAAGCGGACATCGACAGCCCCTCGACTGAGACCGCAACGCTACTTTGGGCACGGTAACTGCGTTTTCTTATGCCGATCGGGTGATCGGCATCTCGACGTCGTGCCGCGCCTCGAGGATTGGCCGCTATGGCCTCGCCGTCGGCGATGTGCAGGACGTCATCGCGACGGCGCTTAGCGGCTCATCCGTGACTTTCGAAGCCGATTTTCAGTAGCTGCCACTCCCTGCAAGACCGATTCCGGCAATCAGCGAGCCCCACACCTTCAGGCGTAGGCCAACGGCCTTCACAACGCCCGTGGCCGCAATGAGGTGTCCCGTAAACCCGCCGAGATTGTTGGTGTAGGTCTGAACAAGGCAGCCGGTGCCGTCGAGCATGATCTTCTCTTGCCCCTTATGCTCAAGCTCAAGATAGACCAGTAGCGATCCGCGTGGCGTCCGCTCATTAAGTTCAACCAGTCGCCCTCCCGGCACAATCTGGCCTGTTGCGATCGCGGGCTGGATGGAAAGGACCCGTGCCGGCAGAACCGTGTTGCTGAACGACAAGGCGATATTGCTGTCGCAGGCGATTTCCGCCGGCATGCCTTCATAGAGTGTAGAGCGCGTAACCTGGGAAAAGCCTGCCGTAATCCTGAGCGGGAGATCGTCTGGACGATCGGGAATGATCACCATTGCAGGACTGAGTATGAGAGTTGACGCGGGACTGCCCACGCTCATGGACAATTGGGTCACGACACCGTCAGTGAAAGAGCGCACCTCGGTCATGCTCAACGCGACCTTGGCGCTTTCGACACCCGCCTCTGCAGCCTTATGCTGCGCGGGGAGAGATTGAGAAATCTCCACCTGTGCCAGGCTCAGCTGTGCCTGCGCCGCCGCCAGACCTGACTCGCCGATCTCGACAGCTGATTCCGCCAAGCGCACAGTCTCCTTCGTGCCGGCGTTCTTGGCGAACAAGGTCTGCGCGTTCGCGAGGTCGCCTCTCAGCTTTTCCAGCGATGCGCTCGACTCGACCACGCTCGCCTGCGCGACCTTCAAGGCGTCGTTGGCTTTGGATTCCGCAGCGGCAATCTTGTCGAATTCGGCTTCGGCCTGCTTCAGGGCCGCCTTCTGGGCGCTATTTTCGATCCGGAAGAGCAGATCGCCGGCGGAAACCCTCTGCCCGTTCCGTACGGCGACTTCGGTCACCGGACCACTGGTTTGCGCCACAATCGACACCGTCCGGAAGGGCAACAGGCCGGAATATGATTTGGGGTGGAAGTAGAAGATCGCGACGAAAAGGAAAAAAGCAAGCATGGCCCACAGGAACATTGCTGTGCGCATGTTCCACACTGTCATGGCTTCGCCACGACGCCTTAGCTGGTAGTAGCGGATAATGACCGGAAAAGAAGTCAGGAGAAGCTCAACCATTCCGGGCAACCTCTGTTTTGACGGGGCCAACGACGGCAACGTCGTTGGCCGGGTCCGGCGAGATTGCCGCCGGCGAAGCAGTGGCTTCAGGCACGACTTGGTGAATACTCGGCAAATGGAAGCGCGACCAGTCTGCCATCAGGGCGAGAAGGACCGCGGTTAACGGAAGAAAAACGTGGAAATGCTCGAGCGGAAAGATCTCGTAGAGCAGGGCAATCGTCAACAATGTTGGGATTGTCTTGGCCAGGGGGGTGCCCTTCGACCTGTGCTCGGCCCAACGGTCGAACACTGCATAAAGCGTCAAGATTCCATAGAGCGCGAGACAGATGAATGCCAAAGCCACCCACGCCAACATGTCAGTATCGCCCGGAGTAGTGAACCAGGATGGACTTGCGTGTTCGAGGCCGTCTTCAATCGCCATCAACCAAACCCTCAGTAAGCAATCGCCGGAACGGCTATCGAGCGGCTGGATACCAATTGCAATACTAACAATCCGTTTTGAAAATCACGGATGAGCGTTTCGGCGGATGAGATTGCCAACCATTGTGACAAGGATCATGGCGTGCGAGGCACCGATGCGCTGCTCGTAGTCGCGCAAGGATCGAGAATACAGTCCGATATCTCGAGCGAACCGAAATCTGACCTTGAGCGGTCATCCGACGATGCGCGGATGGCCGCTTCGACGCAGGGGACAGGCTTCCATGCTGGCTGCCACGGGGTGGAAACGAGACTGGCCGCTTTCGGGACGGTACCCTTGATAGACAGACGTTCCTTCAATTGCCTACTCGGGGCCGAAGAACTAACCCGCTGCGCGGGAGAGCGCGCGCGGTGAGGTAAAGGGCACGAGCCGTTCGCCGCGCTTGCATTGAGCGTCGTTCGGCAGCGGCAGAGCATGACGGGCTTCTTCAACAAGGAGCCTGATCATGCCCCACCCTGTTCTCGATGCACCCATCAGTCCGCTGCGCCAG
>NZ_JBFTPR010000024.1:0-54442 GCF_056398585.1 Aminobacter sp. 01T433 | reverse complement strand
CCAACTTCCTTAGGGCGCACGGTTGGCGGGCCGGCGGGGGTTATCAAGGAAACATGGGCGCCATCGCTGGCTGGAACTCCGCGAGTGTCTATCAGCAGGCAATCGCCCGCATCGGCGCCGCGATCGACGGCAGTTAGATAGTTAGGCCTCCTTCCAGCAAAAAAGCAGCCATTCGACGGCTCAATTTGCTGGTTCCAGTACAATCTATGGCCGCACGTCGCGAGCAGCGTATGCTGCTTTCGGGCACTCACTGGACGCCAATGATGGCTGCCTCCGGGCAGCCTTCGCGCTCTTCAAGACATTCAGCATCACCTGTCGCGCGACCTTGTATTTCGTCGGCGCTTTCAGCGCGTGACCAATCCCAGTGCTCGGCGGCAAGAGCTCTGATGTCCGCTTTTCGTGTTGGGCATCCTGGCAGCGGACGGTCGGCCATCAAGCACGTGGTCGCCGCTTTGGTCGTTGCCCCTGACGGCGCTCCAGAATGGGTTTTTGACCGCCAAAAGCTGTGGAACAGGGCCGAATTCGCGGAAGCAGGCTTAGAGCGCCGCGCTTCCCACCTATCCAACATCGCACGCGGCCTAGACCGTGAACCCGAACCCACCATGGGCGAACAGCGCCCTCATGCAGCGCGCAGCCGTCGCAGTGGTGATCGGCGCACAAAGCCTGTCAGCGTTACGCGCTGTTCGTTGCGGCAGATCGAATGGACGCCAAAAAGGTGCTCTGCAAAGCCGACATTCCGATGGAACGGGGCAGTTGAACCTCACCGCGCTCGAACAGTACGACGATGCTCTATCTGGCTCTTACAAGAATGATCCGCTTGTTTGGGTGGTCCCATTGAGCAGCTCTTCCATCAGTTTCTTCATAAACGAAGGGCAGTGCGGCAAGTTTGACATGATGCAAGAGTATCATGCCTACGGTGACTGAGGCCTACTCGCTGCGACGGAATATGGAGGGGGGTATCTACCCCTCCCTATTTGATATCAGCAGATTTTCGAAACCGCTTCCTCCGCAGGTCTCATAGCGTTTTCGGCTGCGGCAATCGCACTCGCCAAGGTTTCTTCGATACCGTATCCAAGAAGCGATGTTTCATGGCCGTCAGTCATATGGTCGTCGAGTACATCGATCATCCACAGCCACCGCGAAAAATGAGGGTCTCGGCACTTCTCCACCCTAGCCGCCATTGTTTCACCGTCTGCACTTGCGGTGTCTGCTTCAACACTCCAGTCTAACTAGATAACCTGCATGTCCATCTCCTGTTTGCTGTCGATCATCGCCGATCGATGCTCGCGAACCTGGAGGGCTCAAAGCTAAAAAGCAAGCTGGAAGAGTCGACAGCATCTCCGGCCAAACACATGATTTCACAAATTTATTCCGATTTTTTCGGGTAATTTTTAGCTCGAATCCTTGCCAAATAATCCGATTAGAAAATCGCATACTTGCCCGACAAGGAAGTCGGTCGAAAAGTAACGGGAAAAAGACTTTTAAGTGATTTGCAGACTATCGGAAAAAGATACCTCGCCCCAAATTGTTGACGCTTATGGGGCAGGGCAGTACACCCATTCGTGCACCAACTAGGGTGCACAATCGGGCCAACGCGATATCTCGCGTTCGCTAGTAGCTTAGCGAAATCAGTGTCTTAGGCGATAGATAGCAGAGGCTCCCTCCGGGCCCACCATAAGTATTTGATGCGCTTTGTGTGTGTAGGGTTTAAACTTGCCCCAGGCTCGCACGTTCCCCAAAAAAAAGGGCGACTCGCGCGCCTCATCTCAACAAGGCTGCAAGACTGGAGTCGGCGCTACAGCTCAGCGTTCCTGATCAATTCGATCGGCGCGTCGAGCGTCCAGGTGATACCGTTCGGCTCAAAGCTGAGACGGCCGACACCGTTGAGCGCCAAAGGCGTGACACGTTCGAGCACGATCTTGCCGAACCCGCTTCTGGATGCCTTGTCGACCGTTGGCCCGTCGCATTCCTTCCAGGTCAGGCGGAAGCGGTCGGATGCCGTCCAGCCGACCGAGACGGTTCCGGTGTCGGACGACAGCGCCCCGTGCTTGGCCGAATTGGTGGCAAGCTCGTGGAAGGCCATTCCGAGATTTTGGACAGCGATCGTCGACAGCATGATCGGCTCGCCTGAAATCTCGACGCGATGCTCGGCTGCGAAGGGCTTGATCTGGTTGTCGACAAGATCGCCAAGGTTGGCGCCGCGCCAGTCGCCGTCGACGAGCAAGTCCTGCGAGCGCGACAGCGCCATGATACGGTTGCGGATCTGGCGCTCGAACTCGCTGACGGTTGCGGTGTTTTTGCCGGTCTCGCGGATCATCGACAAGATCACGGCGAACTGGTTCTTCACCCGGTGATTGACCTCGCGCATCAGCATGCGGATACGGTTGTCGCTCTCCTTGCGCTGGGTGATGTCCCTGGCGATCTTCGATGCGCCGATGACCTTGCCGCTGGCGTTTCGCACGGGAGAGACAGTGAGCGAAATCGCCACGTGGCGGCCGTCCTTGCGCCTTCTGACGGTGTCGAAATGTTCGACGCGTTCGCCGTTTCGCACCTTGGAGATGATGAGGTCTTCCTCGTCTTGCCTGTCGGCCGGGATCAGCAGCTTGACGTGCTTGCCCAGAACCTCGTCCGCCGAATAGCCAAACAGCCTGGTTGCCCCCGCGTTCCAGCTCTGGATGATGCTGCCGAGGTCCTTGCTGATGATGGCATCGTCGGAGGATTCGACGATCGATGCCAGAAGGTGGGTTTTCTCTTCTGCCTGCTTTTGCGCCGACGTGTCGATCAGCAGGTTGATGGCGCCGGTGATCTTGCCGGAATCGTCACGCAAAGGTGCGGGATATGCCAGGAACGGGACGAGCGTGCCGTCGGGCCTTTCGGCAATCGCCGCCGCACCTCGGATCGCGCGACCTTCCTTGAGCGCTATCGCCATCGGGCAATCGCCATGTGCGAGGGGATCGCCTTCTGCGGTCCTGAGCCGCCACGAGCCGCACCACTCGTCTTTGCCGATTTCGGGGCGGTGTCCCCAAAGCTCAGCCGCCGCCTCGTTGAAATAGGTGATCCGTCCGTCGACATCGGTCGTGTAGACCGCAGCTTGCAGAGCGCCGAGCAAATTCTCGCGTTCGGTCATCAGCGCAGCCGCTCCATTGGCATCGATAGGCTTTAAACGCGAATGCGTCATAAGTCGTTCCTTCGACGTATTCCCGTCGCAGGCGTACTCAAACGATCGTGCCTTGCCCTCGCGTGGTATAGAGCATCACGCGGATTGCAGGTCCAGCAACAACTAACCTGCCTTGCCCTTAGTGCGCATATTCCCGCGCCGACCCGATGCGCGCCGCCCGGAAGTGGTCAGAAGTCTTGCCAATGTCCAACATCGAGAACACTGCGTCTCGAAAAACGCTCCTATTGGGCGCGACAATAACAACGATATGACTGCTGCAATCACATCAAACATGCAGGAGGCAAAAATGACACTGCAATTGACAGGCATCCACCATCTGACGGCCATCACCGCGGACGCTCCGGCAAATCTGCGGTTTTATACCAACACGCTCGGTCTCAGACTGGTCAAGAAGACGGTCAACCAGGACGACACCAGTGCCTATCATCTGTTTTATGCCGATGGCGAAGCGACGCCCGGCACGGACCTGACCTTCTTCGACTGGCCGGTCGGGCGCGAACGGCGCGGCACCCACAGCATAGCGCGCACCGGCTTGCGCGTTTCAGGCGAAAAGAGCCTGGCATGGTGGCGCGAGCATCTCCAGTCCTCGGGTGTGGCACATGGGGAGATCACTGAGATAGCCGGCCATCGCGCGCTTGAATTCGAAGACGCCGAAGGCCAGCGCTTCCGGCTGATCGACGATGGCGGCAAGGGCGATGCCCATCCGTGGAGCAAGAGCCCGGTTCCGGTCGAGCACCAGATCAGGGGGCTTGGGCCGATCACGCTCAGCGTTCCCGATCTTGCGCCGACCGAACTGGTGCTGACCAAGGTGATGAACATGCGCCAGGTGCGCGACCACGCGTCCGCCGACGGCAACGGGCATGTCCATGTCTTTGCCATGGGCGAGGGTGGTCCTGCGGCCGAACTGCATGTCGCCGTGCAGCCAAAGCTACCTGCGGCCCAGCAAGGTGCTGGTGCCGTGCATCACGTCGCCTTCCGCACGCCAGATATCGAGTCGATGCATGAATGGACCGAGCGGCTCAAAAGCGTGCGCCTGCCGTCGAGCGGCGAGGTCGAGCGCTATTATTTCCGCTCGCTCTATTTCCGCGAGCCCAACGGCATCCTGTTTGAGATCGCCACCGACGGCCCTGGCTTCACCGCCGACGAGCCGCTGGAAACACTTGGCGAGCGGCTGGCGCTGCCACCCTTCCTCGAGCCCAGGCGGGCCTCGATCGAAGCAGGCTTGAAGCCGCTCGTTTGATCGGTATCTGCCGGGAGGCTTGATCCTCCCGGCAGCCTAATTCGGAGTGATGCACATGACCAAACTTGTCGGCATATCGGGTAGCTTGAGACACGGTTCCTACAATGCCGCCTTGCTGCGGGCGGCGGTAGCGATGATGCCTGAAGGGGGCGAATTGCATGCCGCCTCGATCCGCGGAATTCCGCTGTATGACGCCGATGTCGAGGCGGCGGACGGCATTCCCGACGTGGTCGCCGAGCTCAAGGAGCTGGTTGCCGGCGCTGACGGCCTGATGCTGTTCACGCCCGAATACAACAACTCGATCCCCGGCGTATTCAAGAACGCCATCGACTGGATGAGCCGCCCCGCGGGCGACATCAAGCGGGTGTTCGGTGGCAAGCCTGTCGCGGTGGCGGGTGCTTCGGGCGGAGGTTTTGGCACGACGCTCAGCCAGAATGCATGGCTGCCGGTGCTGCGTACCCTGGGAACCAATCCGTGGTTTGGCGGACGCATGCTTGTTGCCCGTGCGCACACCGTCTTCGACGCCACAGGTGCGATCACCGACGATGGGGTGCGCCAGCAATTGCAGCAGTTCGTGCACGGCTTTGCCGAGTTCGCCGAACGGGCAAAGCAAGCACGCCAGGCAGGCGAATAGCGGCCGTCTTCCTCAAAAATTTTTTCCGACCTTGAGGCCAAGGGCGTGGCTCTGGCCGACACCGCCGACAGCCGTGCGGTAGTCGAACCTGGCCGTCCAGTCATTGTTCAGCGAAGCATCAAGCGATGCCCCCAGCGTGACATAGTCGCTGCCGCTGCTGTCGGTACTGTAGCCGTAGTGCAGGACATCGAGGTCGGCATAGCCGAGGCTGGCCTGGCTCGAACCTTCGAAATCATGGACATATTCGACACGCGCGCCGGGTTTCAGAACACCCCAGCCGGTTGCAATGGCGTATTCGAGCCGAAGCCCGGCAATGCCCGACAGCGTGTCGACGGTCTGGCTGCCATATTTCAGGAGGTAGGCGTCGCTGCCGCTTTCGGTGAAGCTTCCAAGCCACGACCTTGAGAAATCCAGCCTGCCATAGGGCGAAACGAGCCAGTCTTCGTTGCGCTTTTCGTAGCTGGCCGTGACCGAGCCGAAGATCTGGCGGCCATCGCGTTCACCTTGCGCGAAATTGCCGGTCGGCGTCTCGAAACGCGCGCTGGAGAAATCAAGCCAGCTGCCGCCAATGAGCGCGTCGATGAAGGTCGCCTTGAGCGGCGAATAGCTTGCATAGACAGCACCGCTATAGGCGTGCGCGCGGCTTTCGGTTCCATTCGAGCCGATGTCGGTCGCATCGCGGCCATAGCCGAAGCCGAAACCCGCCACCAGCGACTTCGACAAGCGGTAGTCAAAGCCGCCGCTGACACCCACAGTGGTGTAGTCCAGGCTCAGCTTGCCGTCGTCGCGCTTGCCGAAATTGACGTACCCGCCCGTCCATATGGCGAGCTTGCCGAGGTCGACGTCGATCGCCGGCTGCGCGGGTTGGTCGCCCTTCTTGTCCTCGGATGCGTAATTGTGCATCGCAAATCCGCTGCTGGCCTCGGTCGCTGGATTTTTGCCCAGTAGGTCCTCAAGCCGCTGCTCGGCCTCGTCCTTTCGATCGTTGCCGGAATAGCCCAGCCTGACCGCCATGGAGTTGCGGCGGCGGTCGCCCTCATCGTGCAACTGCTCGAGCCGCGAATTGAAGTTCTGCGTCTGGGTATCGGCAAAGCGCCTGGCGCTGTCGGCTTGCGCGGTCAGCAGGCCGGTGACTTCAGAGTCCTTGGACGGATCGGGACGGCCCTTGACATCGAAATAGATCGAGGTCTGGGCGGAAGTGGCAAAGGCATTGCTCAACGTGAAGACGACCGTCGCCGTGCCTTCGAATGTGATGTCGGGGGCGAAAGTGAGCTGGGTGCCGGAGATCGAGGCCGGGCCTGCGGTCGCAGGCGAAGCCGAGACAAGTGCTGCCGCTGTGAACGGACCGCCGGTCGCACCTTCGGTCAGGTCGACGACGACCTGCTTGCCAGCATCGACGCTGATGCGCCGCGAAATCGCGACGGGGGTCAGCGCGGCCACGGTCAAGCCATATGTCTTCATTACGGTCCTGGGGCTCCCAGCCGTGCTGTCGGTGGCCGAAACGACGATGGTGAAACTGCCGGCGGCGCTTGGCGTGCCGCTCACCGTCATGGAGTCTGGCGTTGTGGCAGTGATCGACAAGCCCGAAGGCAATCCGGTTGCCGCATAGCCGCTGTAGGGTGCGGTGCCGCCAGCGAATGTGAAGGTCTGGCTGTAGGCCGAGCCGACCGTGCCGCCGGCAATGGCAGCAGGATCAACGACAACAGCCGGTGTCGTCACGGTTACGGAGTAGGCTTGCGACGCGGTGAATTGCTGCCCGTCTTTCACCGTTACGGTGAAACTGAAGGAGCCGGACGCGCTCGGCGTGCCCGACAGGGTGCCGGTCGGGGCCAAGGTCAGCCCGGTGGGCAGGGAACCAGCGGTAACGCTGAACGTGTAGGGAGCTGTGCCACCCGTTGCGGTCAGCGTCTGCGAATAGGCCTTTCCAGCTGCGCCATCGGCAAGAGAGGCTGGCAGGGTTATGGGTGGGGCGCCGACCTCATAATTGTTCGAAATGATGGTCCCGGTGCCTGCGTTGCCGGCTAGGTCGGACAAGCCGGTCATATCCAAAGTGATCACGTTGTTTGCCTGCGATACACCGGATGCCGGGGTCAGGGTAGCAGTCCATGTTATGCCGCCGTCCGAAGTCGATATTCCTGACAAGGTGGTGTTCATGATCGTCAGGTCGGCGCCGGTAAATCCGGTCACCGCCTCCGAGAAGGTAATCGTCACCCGCGATGTGTCACCGGCGCTGAGCGACGTTTTCTCAACGACGACCGTTGCCGTCGGCCGCATGGTATCGATCGCAAAGTTGTTCGAATGGGTTGTTCCGCTACCGGTATTGCCGGCCGCGTTTGTTACGCCGGCATTGTCCAGCATGATCACATTGGTCAGGTCGGTAATATTGGCAGAAGGGGTGAATGTGGCTTTCCAAGTGATGCGGCCATCCGCGGTAGATACTCCCGACAGCGTGCCATTTGTGATGGTCAGGTCTGCATTGTCGAAGCCGTCCACCGCCTCCGAAAAGGTAATCGTCACCTCCGCTGTGTCGTCGATCATGAATGCGCTGCGGGCAATGATCACGGTTGCGGTCGGCCGCACCGTATCGATCGTGAAATTGGCCGAGCTCGTAGATCCTATTCCAGCATTGCCAGCGAGATCCGCTAAACCGGCCATATTCAGGCTGACCACATTGGTCGCATCCGAAACGCCGGACGTGGGCGTGAACGTTGCCGTCCAGGTGATGCCGCCGTCGGAACTGGATAACGCCGTAAAGGTGCCTTTCTCGACGGTCAGGTCGGCGGTGGTGAAGCCGGTCACAGCCTCCGAAAAGGTGAACGTCACCAGCGGTGCGTCGCCAGCTTTGAGGTTGGAGACGGGCATGACGATCACCGCGGTCGGCCGCTGGGAGTCCACAGCGAAGTAGTTGGAGGTGACGCTTCCAGCCCCCGCGCTGCCGGAAGAGGTGCCCGTTATGCCGGTCAGCATCAGGGCCACCACGTTGGCCGAGTGATCTAGGCCTGGAAGGGGCGTCACCATGGCCGTGAAGGTTGTGTTGTCCACAGTGGTCAGATTCGACACAGTGGCACCTGTGACGTTCAAGTTGCCCAGGTTCATGCCGGTTACGGCCTCTGAGAACGTGATCGTCACATCAGATGTCTGACCAATGCCAATCGCGGATTTTTCGACTACGACTCTTGCAGTCAGAGGATCGCTGAACGCCGCAGATGGCCAGAGCGCGCCCATGCAAAGCAGCAATAGAAGGCCGAACCACGTCCGGAAGCGCGCCATCGCCGTAGTCGCGACCGCGCGTTGCGTCGTCTGATGCTGCATTTTTGGCCCCCGCCAACCGCGTTCCAATGCCGGTACTCGGCAGGTTGCGGTTTCATCCCCAATCGCGATGAATCACCAGCAGAATTGGCGATTCGACCATGGGACTGAAATATTGCCTGCTGGGTCGGGTCAACAGAAGAATAAAGCCTGAATATACCAAATGTATGATCCAGATAGTGAGATGCATCTTGCTGTCGAATTGCTTGTTTCTAAAATACACCAATGGTTGCATTGGGCGTGGTTTCAACCGCCGCTGATCGCTGTCAGCACGAAGACCTCGACGCCGGGCCTGAGGGGCGTCTTCAGCGTGGCGCGCTCGCCTTCAACGAAAACGTTCATGTGCTTGCGGATGGCGGGGCGGGAATCGCAGATGCGGTCGCGCATTCCGGGCCAACGTTTGTCGAGTTCGTCGACCATCTGCCTGACCGTCGAGACCTTCATCTCCACTCGCCTGACAGCACCGGGGAACAGATCGACCAAAACGCCGGGCAA
Organism: Aminobacter sp. 01T433; assembly: GCF_056398585.1. Lineage (NCBI taxonomy): Bacteria > Pseudomonadati > Pseudomonadota > Alphaproteobacteria > Hyphomicrobiales > Phyllobacteriaceae > Aminobacter > Aminobacter sp. 01T433. The sequence goes on along the minus strand of NZ_JBFTPR010000024.1, from coordinate 45,586 downwards.
CCGCACCACCACGGGGGCAGTTTCGGCCTCGTGCTGATTGGTCCGCGAAGGGGCATCGTCGAGCATTGGCCTCAACCTCAATCGTCGACAACCAGCGTTTCCACCGACAGGATCGCCGGCAGATGCTGGGTGACGTTGATCCAGCTCTCGCCTTCGTCGCGGCTTGCGAAAAGCGCGCCCGAACTTGTGCCGAAATAGACGCCGGCAGGCTCCAGCCGATCGGTCGCCATGGCTTGCCTGAGCACGCCGATATAGGCGTTTTCCTGCGGCAGGCCGTTGCGCATCGCCTGCCATTCGCGGCCGGCGTCGCGGGTGCGCCACACCGCTGCCTTGGCGTCGGGCACGTAACGGCCGGCGGAATCGCCATTCAGCGGCACCAGATACAGCGTCGCCGGATCGCGCGGATGGGTGGCGGCCGGGAAGCCGAAGGTCGAGGGCAGGCCCTTTTCGATGCTGACCCAGCGCTTGCCGCCATCGTCGGAACGGTACATGCCGCAATGGTTCTGCTGGTAGAGCCGGTCGGGCATGCCGGGCGCCATGACCAGATTGTGCACGCACTGGCCGAATTCGGGATAGTTCTCGCCCTCGGGCAGGAAGTCGGCGCGGGTGCCGAGATTGCGCGGCTCCCAGCTCTTGCCGCCATCGCTTGTGTAAAACACACCGGCCGCCGAAATGCCGATCCAGATGCGGTCATGGTCGTTGGGGTCGATCACCAGCGAATGCAGGATGAGGCCCGCGCCGCCGGGGTTCCAGTGCGGCCGGGACGGGTGCTTCTGCAACCCCTCGACATGCTGCCAGGACTGGCCGGCATCGTCGCTGCGGAACAGGCCCGCCGGCTGCACACCCGCATAGAGGCTGCCATTGGCCTTGGCCAGGCTCCACACCGCCTTGATCGGCTCTTCGCCCTCGGCATAAGCGAGACCCTCGCTCGAATGTGTCCAGCTTTGCCCAAGGTCGGTCGATTTCCACACGGCCGGGCCGAACCATTCGTTGCCGCCGGCGCCATAGATCGTGCCGGTCGCTTGATCGGCGACGATGTGGTTCATCGGCCAGGTTTCGCAAAACGGGCCGCGCAGCTTCCAAGACCGCCGCGCCGCGTCGCTTTCGGCGATGAAGGCGCCTTTCTTGGTGCCAAGCAAGACAAGGACTTTTTCTGCCATTGCTCTCCTCCACAGCGCTGATCTTCAGAAACTGAATCCGGAACAGCGTCTACCGCATTTCAAATGCTGCGTTTTCTAGGCTTGGCCAATCTGGGTGGCCGGTTCCACACGAAAACCTGCTGGTAAGGCGCAGCAACAATACTGCCAAAGCCGCGACGGGAACAACTTGGCGTTTGCGATCTCCTGACAAAGCGCCGGCCTGGCCGCTCGGGCCGACATTCGAGTTGACAGGCGGCCATAATTCAATACCCGTCGCGTTAGAACGCCGCGCATCTCTTTGGGACGCGCAAAGGACGCTCTAACGAATTTGGTCGACGCATCGTGCTTTTTCCGAAATCCATTCGGATTTTCGGGCCGATGCGTTAGTTATAAGTGCTTCGCTTCTTCGGGAGATCAATCAGATGACCATCAACGTCGCTCCGGTGGGCTTGACGCGCGATCTCGTCGAGCGCCAAAAGTCGGGCAAGCCGATCCGCATCGGCCTGATCGGTTGCGGCGAGATGGGCACCGACATCGTCACCCGCGTGGCGCATATGCCGGGCATCGAGGTCGGCGCCATATCCGAGCTCCACCCCGAAGCGGCGATGAAGGCGGCCCAGATCGCCTATCAGGAGCCGGGGCATTCCCGCGAGGTGTCGAACGCAGCGGCGCTGAACGACGCCATAGAAGCCGGCAAGATTGCAGTCACCAGCGATGCCGACCTGATCCTCAACAGCGGCCTGATCGACGTCGTCATCGACGCGACCGGCGTTCCGGCTGTCGGTGCGGAGATCGGGCTGCGCGCCATGGAGCACGGCAAGCATCTCGTCATGATGAATGTCGAGGCGGACGTCACCATCGGCGCCTATCTCAAATCCGAGGCCGACCGGCTCGGCGTCACCTATTCGCTCGGCGCCGGCGACGAACCGTCGTCGTGCATGGAACTGATCGAGTTCGTCTCGGCGATGGGCCACACCGTCGTTGCCGCCGGCAAGGGCAAGAACAACCCGCTCAACATCGACGCCATTCCCGACAACTATGTCGAGGAGGCAACGCGGCGGAACATGAATGTGCGCATGCTCGTCGAGTTTGTCGACGGCTCCAAGACCATGGTCGAGATGGCGGCGATCGCCAACGCTACGGGGCTCGTGCCCGACAAGGCCGGCATGCACGGCCCCTCGGCGACGCTCGACCAGCTGTCCAAAGTCCTCGTTCCTGAAAAGGACGGCGGCGTTTTGTCGAGGGTCGGCGTCGTCGACTATTCGATCGGCAAGGGTGTTGCGCCAGGCGTGTTCGTCATCGCCGACATGTCGCATCCCAGGATTTCCGAGCGCATGGAAGATTTGAAGATGGGCCATGGCCCGTACTTCACCTTCCACAGGCCCTATCACCTGACCTCGCTCGAGGTACCTTTGACCTGCGCGCGCGTGGTGCTGCACGGCAAGGCCGACATGGTGCCGCTGGCCAAGCCCGTCGCCGATGTCTGCGCGGTTGCCAAGAAGGACATGCAGCCGGGCGAAAAGCTCGATGCCATCGGCGAATATTGCTACCGCGCCTGGATCATGACCGCGCCCGAAGCGCGTGCCGCCAAGGCGATCCCGTGCGGCCTGCTGCAGCGCGGCACGGTGACCAAGCCGATCAAAAAAGGCGAACTGATCACCTACGCCAACGCCGCCGTCGAACCAGGCTCGAAGATCGCCGAACTCAGGGCGAGGCAGGACAGGCTGGTTTACGGGGAGTAGGCGAGCCGCGCGGTTGTCCTGACGACGGCGCAAGACTCAAACGCCGATCCCCAACGGTCATGTGCGACCCGGCAGGTTTCGGGCGGCTGGGTAAAGCTGCCCTTCGCCCAATCAGCGACCTTTGGAAGCTTCGGCAGGAAAAAGCGCCGCATGTCTGTCAGCAAGGCGACCCTGCCTCCGCCTTCGAGCGAATTCAACGTCGGATTTCGGTTCCGGCTCCCTCAGTGACCCTCAAGGAAGACATAGTTCTCCCAACTGCGAATGCGCAGGAGGATGCGCCGAAGCAGCCCGACGTGGTGCCAGTAGTGAGTGAGGATTGCTATTTCCGCGGTCGATCCGAGTGGGATCTGGTAGTCCTTGGTGCTGTCTAGGATCAAGATCTGCGCGAGTGCCCGGGCGTCTGCCGTCTGCACATTGAAATCTTGCAGCGAGCCGGTTGCCTGCAGTTGACCTGCGGCGATGGCATCCAGGACGCGCACGACCTTGCCCTTGAAAATCCTTCCCGGCACGGCGGTGAAGGCGATCTCGGCGTCGTCGCCGGCCTGGACGCGCTGCAGTGAATTCTGTTGGAAGGCTCCAACCAACGTCTCGTCGCCGACGCCTCTGTTGATGAACACCATGACCGGGCGCAGCGGAGCCGGAACGACATACATGCCCGGACGAAGCGCATTTTGGGTCACGAAACCGACGGTCGGAGCCCGCACTGTCGTCTGGTCGAGGTCGAACTCGGCGTCGTTCAACTGCGCTTGAAGTTGCGCGACCGACGTATTGACGCCTCCAATCTGGGACGAGTAAGCGAGCCGGGCACGCTCTTCCGCTGCCTTGGCGCCTGCGAGAGACTGCGTCGCCGCCTCGACATTGCGCTGAAAAGTATCGAGCGCCGCTTTTGCGATGACCTTCTCCTTGAACAGCGTGGCCTGCCGGTCGTAATCTTCCTGCGACAGCTGGACCTGCGCCTCCACCTTGTGCACCTCGGCGGCGGCCTGGTCGAGCGAAGCCTTCAGTTGTTCGACGTTCTGCTTTGCCTCAGCGAGCATCGCTTTCTTCTGATCCACCACATACTCGTAGGGCTTGGCATCGATGCGAAAGAGCACGTCCCCTTCTTTCAGGGGCGCGTTGGTCTCGACCGGAACCTCGGTAACACGTCCTCTCACGCCGGCAAGGATGGGCGTTGTCGTGTAGTAGATCCGTGCCTGCGCTGTGAAGGGATGATTGTAGTTCATGATCAGAAGAAGCAGGAAAATGCCCGCGACGCCGCCGAGAGCGGCTGTTGACAGTGTCCATTGATTGGTCGGGATGCGGAAGATCTTGAAGATCGCATAGCAAAACGCGACGTAGATCAGAACGAGCAACAGTTCCATCAGCGCTCTCCCGCCTTTGTCAATTCGGAAGCGTCTGGCTTGGCATCGCCCACGGCTGGAGGCTTTGGCTTCAATTGCTCTTCGAGTTGCGCCAAGCGCGCCCTAAGTTCGGTGATTTCTTCATGTAGCTCTTCGCCCGCCGATCCCTTGGTGAAGCCCCAGCCTCGATCCGGGCGATAAGCCATCGCCCAGATCCACAAGAATGGCCACAACACGTGAAGCGTAAACAGGCTGACCCACCCGGCGGCATGAATTGCGTCCTGATGCGGATGGTTGCGGGATTTGGCGATAAGGTGCGGGATGTCGTGAATGGCGATGATCCCGTAGAACAGAACGATGATCATGAAAATCAATATTCCCAGCGCAAAGTAGTTCAGGAATGGATCATCCATCTTCGCACTCTTTTCATCAAAGCCGTTTTGTCAGTTGCCGTCCTTTCGGTTATCGACGTTTGATAGCATAAACGCCGCCTCATGCTGCCAGCTACGAACTTGGGTCAGGGTCAGGCATTCATGATGTCGAACTGGCAGTCCGAGGCCATTGGCCCTGTTTTGCTGAGAATTATCACTCTTTCCCATCGGGGACGAGCCAAATGACTTGTTCTTCGCGGTCAGACTGTCAACCTGCGTCCGTGGGATATCGTGGTCAGCAAATGCAGCAACTTTGCGTCCGAAGAGTTGAACCTCTCGGCGATGCCGCGAACTGCACGTTGCACCGCGCATTGGACGGTGATTGCAGGGGATCCGCCGAACCTTAACCAGTGTCCGCCAAATATGCATAAGCTCAACTTATGCTCCTTGACAGTAGAACGCCCCGAAAATAGACACGCATCCAGGTCCACAGGGTGACCTGCCGCTCGCATGGCGTTATCGCCAGTGGTTAAGCCCCTGCATTAGACAAGCTGATCGCCATTTCCCCCTGGGGCAGTTGGAGCGATGGCAATGCGAGCCCCATCAAAATCATCCGACTTGCCCATGACGGGAGTTTTTGATGGGCGACCAATCGTCGTTGGCGGCTGAGCCGAAAAATTCATTCTTGCGGGGATCGATCCGATCCGTATTCATTCGAACCTGCCTGCCGATCATCGTCGTGACGACGATAAGTGGCCTGCTGACCGTGGCCGATGCCATGTTGCTAGGCGCATTCGTGGGGGCTGATGCCCTGAGCGCGGTGACGTTGGTGTTTCCAATCTCGATGTTGTTGGTGGCTGTCTCGACCATGGTCGGCATCGGCATGGCCAGCATTTTGGGTCGCCGACTAGGTGCCCAAGACACGGGTGGGGCAATCAATACCCTTGCTTCGGCACAGGGGCTTGCCGTTGCTGTCGCTGCCTTGGCAATGCTGACCTTTTTTGGACTGGGTGCCGATATTGTCAGTTTGGTGGCGGGCGGTAACGTCCACTTGGGTGAGATGGGGTGGACCTTCCTGGCCATTTCATTTGCTACCGCACCGGCAGGGTTTCTACTCTCTGTGCACGCCGACGCGCTGCGCATGGAGGGTCGGGTTGGCTTCATGGCGATGGCAGGCGTGTTGGTGACCCTGGCCAATATCGGGTTCAACGCATTGCTGATCGGTGTGTTTGATTTTGGAGTGGCTGGGTCAGCCTGGGGTACGGCCCTGGCGCAGGTGTTGGGGCTGGGTGTCGTGGTTGTCTATCGCATGGGCGGCAGGGCAGTTCTGCCGATGGTCGGTTTGAGATGCGGCCGTGAATGGCGAGAAATGCTGGCTCTTGGGGCACCGCGCAGCCTCAACTTCATCGGTATTTCGCTCAGCTCGGCGGCGGTGCTGTACGCCCTGCAACGGCTGGAGCTGCCGCAGTCCGACATGACTATCGCAGCGTATGGGGTGGTGATGCGCTTGATGACATTTGCCTTCCTGCCGCTGATGGGTATGAGCCTGGCCCTGCAGGCAATTGTCGGCAATACGGTAGGTGCTAGGCAGGATGAACGGGCAAAGCAGACGCTTTACTTTTCACTTGGCGTCAGCGTCGTTTATGGCCTGCTGGTGCAACTTCTGCTGATCGGCGGACGCGACTGGCTGGGCGGGCTTTTTGTGCCCGATCCCCTTGTCGGGCTGGAGGTGGCACGCATTGTTCCGCTGTATCTTGCAGCGTATTTCGCTTTCGGCCCGGTAATGATGGCCGCCAGCTATGCGCAAGCTATTGGCAGGGCGCGGCAAGCCGCCATCCTCTCGCTGGGGCGGGCGTATCTGTTCGCCATTCCACTGACCTTTGCCTTGCCCCACATTTGGGGTGAGACCGGTGTATGGGTCGCCGCTCCAATGGCCGATATCTTGATGCTGACGCTCAGCGTGCTGGTCTGGAGGCGTGCCGGCACTTATGCTTCGCGAAAGGCAGGTCACTTAGGATCAAACTCGCTCACTCCATAATGAGGTTTATGCGCCGGACGTCGCCAGACGTTCGCCAAGGAACTTCAAGCCGAGCATCTGGCAAGGCCCGTCATGCGGCTGCGCATGACGGGCCGACACGCGCGCCAACCACCTTCAAGCTGATGCTCTCGATTCATTCTCCGGTCGCGCGCTGGTACCCTTTTGTCAGACCCGCCCTATCTAACACTGCCGTTGCGGGACGAACCACCAGAGCGGCTCAGGGACATGAAACGGTAAGCCGCAGAAGGGAGCTCGAGCAAGTAAAGCCATCGCGCATTTCGATCGAAATAGGGGTGCCCAGGAGAGGGAGCATTTCTGCCAATTCGAATTGGTGATCTCAATCGAAGGAGCGTGCCATGACAGGCAAAACAGGAGGCGGCCGCAATAGCGAGGCAATTGACGTCGTCGGAAGAACGTCATGTGGCCTGAGCGGTTCCGCAGGATTTTCTCGTTCAATCCTACGCCCGAACATTGAAATCTTCACCGAGACGATCGCGCTGCGGTCGCTCGGCATAAATGCGGCTGGCCTTCTCATGGTCGGGTTGCCAGGGCGCTCAGGCCCCGCGCAGGCCGATAGTCGAAGGAGGCGAGCATGAGTACGGCACGGATCGTTTGGCTCGGGCTACTGGCGTCGGCTGCCGTCACGGCCATGTCGGTTCTGCCCGCGGCTGCACAACAGATCAGCGGAACGCCTGGCTCACCCAGCGCGACGATGACCATCGATGGAAGGTATCTCCCGCCGCCTCCGCCGAAGTTCGGCGGCGAGATCAACCTCCAGGCCAGCCAGTCGAAGCCGTATTGGCCGGCCCGCGTGGTGCCGCCGCAGGGCGCGCCCAACGTGCTCCTGATCATGACTGACGACCAGGGCTACGGAGTTTCCGGAACATTTGGCGGCGTCATCCCGACACCTGCGATGGATCGAATCGCGGAGATGGGGCTGCGCTACACCCAGTTCCACTCCACGGCACTTTGCTCGCCAACCCGGGCGGCGCTGATCACCGGGCGCAACCACCACTCGGTGGGCTTCGGCATCATCTCAGAGCAAGCGACCGGATATCCGGGTTACGACAGCATTCTCGGACCGGAGAACGCCACCATTGGCACGATCCTGAAACAGAGCGGCTATACCACGTCCTGGTTTGGCAAGAACCACAACACGCCGAGCTATCAGTACGGGACGGCGGGACCGTTCGATCAGTGGCCCATCGGCATGGGCTTCGACTATTTCTACGGTTTCATGGGCGGCGAGACCGACCAGTGGACGCCGTACCTGTTCCGGAACACGACGCAGATCTTTCCCTGGATCGGCAAGCCCGGCTACAATTTGACCACCGACCTGGCTGACGACGCGATCGCCCATATGCGACAGCTCAATGCGGCCGCGCCCGACCAGCCGTTCTTTGTCTACTACGTGCCCGGCGGCACTCATTCACCGCATCAGCCGACCAAGGAATGGATCGACAAGTTCAAGGGCAAGTTCGACATGGGCTGGAACGCCCTGCGCGAGCAGATTTTCGCCAATCAAAAGCGGCTTGGCGTCATTCCCGCGAACACGCAGCTCACGCCTTGGCCGGACGATCTGCAAAAGTGGGAGACTTTGACGGCCGACCAGAAGAGGCTGTTCGCACGGCAAGCGGAGGTGTACGCCGCTTATGTGGCCTACACCGACAACGAGATCGGCCGCGTGATCCAGGAAGTCCAGGACGAGGGCAAGCTCGACAACACGCTGGTCATCTATATCAGCGGTGACAATGGCACGAGTGCCGAAGGCACCACGGTCGGCACGCCGAACCAATACACGGCCTACAACGGCATATTGGAACTCCCGATTGCCGAGCAGTTGAAGGCCTATGACGCCTGGGGCTCGGCCGCCACATACCCGCACATGGCGGTGGCCTGGTCATGGGCCTTCGACACGCCGTTCAAGTGGACGAAGCAGGTCGCGTCGCACTTCGGCGGCACCCGGCAGGGCATGGCAATCGCTTGGCCGAAGCGCATCAAGGATCCCGGCGGCATCCGCACCCAGTTCCACCACATGATCGACATCGTGCCGACCATCCTTGAGGCAACTGGCATTCCCGCGCCGGTGACGGTCAACGGCATCGCGCAGAAGCCGATCGAAGGGGTGAGCATGGCGTACACCTTCGACAAGGCGAACGCCAACGCACCGTCCGCGCGAACGACGCAGTATTTCGAGATGTTTGCCAACCGCGCGATCTATCACGACGGTTGGATCGCGGCGACCACGCCGCCTGCGCCGCCGTGGCTCCTGGGCACGGCCAAACTGCCCGAGGATGTGGTCAATGGCTACAAGTGGGAACTCTACAACATCGCCGATGATTACTCGGAGAACAGCGACCTCGCGGCGAAAATGCCGGACAAGCTGCGCGAGATGCAGGAGTTGTTCATGGTGGAGGCGGCGAAGTACAACGTGTTTCCGCTCGATAACTCGGTCCTTTCGCGCATCATCACACCAAGGCCAAGCGCGAATGCAGGTAGAAACACCTTCACCTACTCGGGCGAGTTATCAGGCCTGCCCGAGAGCGATGCGCCCAGCATCCTGAACAGGTCCTATACGTTCACCGCGGAAATCGACATTCCGGGCGCGGGCGCTACCGTTGGTCGGACGGGTTCGCAGGATGCTAACGAAGGCATGATTGTCACTGAAGGGGGACGCTTCGGTGGCTATGGCCTGTATCTGCTCAAGGGAAAGCCAGTGTTCCTCTACAATTTCGTCGGCCTAGAACGGTACCGCTGGGAAGGCCAGGACGCGCTCACACCGGGCAAGCACAGCGTCGTGTTCGACTTCAAATATGATGGACCTGGCTTCGGCAAGGGCGGCACGGGCATCCTGAAGGTGGACGACAAGGAGGTCGCCAGAAGAGACATCCCGCACACCATTCCCTTCATCATTGCCATCGAAGAAACCTTCGACGTGGGTGTCGATACCCGCACCGGTGTTGAAGACAAGGACTATCAGGTGCCCTTCCGCTTCGGCGGCAAGCTTGACAAGCTCACGGTCAAGATCGGGCCGGAACAGCTCACCAGCGACGAGCATCAGGTCATTCAGCACGCCCGCGCTGGCGCGGATAACTGATACCACAGCAATCCGGCGGGCATCCGTTCCCGGAAGCTCGCCGGAGTTCGCGGCGCATGACGGCCTTTTCGTTCGCTGGCCTACGCCTCCAGCGCACCCGACCGCGCATCATCGCTGGCGCGTGTGCCGACAAGCTTGACCAGATCGTCGCCGGCACGCGTGGCGCGGTGCGAGCGGCGGGTCAGGATATAGCCGTCCTGCGGTGCAAAGACGTCCACCCGACCGCCGTCCTCGCCGGGCGCGCGCACGATGGTGGCGAGGTGCGCGCCCGCCTTGACCGTTTCACCCGGCTTGACGTGGTAGAGGATCGCGCCGGCGCAAGGGGCTGATACCATTTCGATATGGTCGATGGGGGCGACCACGCCCGCGAACGTCGTTTTGGTTTCGATCGAGGTGTCGGCGATCACGCCGCGCGCCACCAGAAGCCGGTAGAGCCCTTCGGCATCGGCCTCGGCAATGTCTGAATAGACGTCGGAAACGCCGCGATATTCGACCGTGGTGACGGCGCGGCTTTCGAGCCTGGCCTCCTTGTGCGGCATCTTGAGATAGGGGTGCAGCGAGGCTTCGTCGAAGGACGAGCCCGACTGCCCACCCCACAGGATGACCGCATCGACGCCCATATTGGCCGCGCAATCGGCCATCGCCGGCCACAGCTCCTCGGGGACGTAGAGATAGGCCACCCCCTCGTCGTCGCAGTGCAGGTCGAGCACGATGTCATGGCCGAGCGAAAGCTTGAGCAGGCGCGCCTTGAGCCGCTTGTCGGCCGTCATCGCAACATCGTCGCCGGGCAAAAGCGATGCGTCGGGGCGTTCGAGCAGCGGAAAATCGCGGTTGTAGTTGACGCGCGTGCCAAGGTCGAAGCGGCCTTGCGATGCACCAAACAAAAGCTGATTGGCACCGATCGGGTTGGCGCGCGGAACGATCGTCAGCTTGCCGCGCACGCGACCCTCGCTTTGAGCCTTGCGCAGCTTGGGCATCAGCGCATCGATGGCAACGACGCCCGGCAGCTCGTCGCCATGCAGCGCCGCTTGGATATAGGCGGATGGCGCTGCGGCCGACGACCCGTCGATGCGGTAGACCGGGAGTTCGTAGGCGATGCCTTCGCTGTCGCCACGGATCGTCTCAACGGTCTTTTTCATCACTTGTCCCTCGGTGTTTCCCCGGCAGCCCTAGCCGCTTGGCTTGGGATAAACCAGAGGGGCGGTGCCATTGTCGTGATTCAGCACGGTCAAGCTGCGGCACCAGTGCCACCTAGATTCCAGCCATAGCGCTGCCCCTCACCCTTACCCTCTCCCCGTTCTTACGGGGAGAAGGTCCGGCAGGGGATGAGGGGCAGAGCCGGCTCGAAATCTTCAGGCCGCCGAGCCCCACTGCTTCATCAGCGCCGCCGAGCGGGCAAGCTGGGGTGCCGTGTGGAATTCATGGCCCAGCTTGGCCGCGGCACGCCAGGGCCAGCGCGGATCGGCAAGCAATGCGCGCCCCAGCGCCACCATGTCGGCGCGGCCTTCCCGGATGATGCGGTCGGCTTGTTCCGGCTGGTCGATCATGCCGACAGCACGGACCGCAATGCCGGTCGCCTGTTTCACCGCTTCGGCCAGATGCACCTGGTAGCCGGGGCCGGTGCGCAGGCTCTGATGTGGCGAGTTGCCGCCGCTCGAACAGCAGATATAGGCGACGCCTGCATCGCGATAGGCCTTGGCGACCTCGATCGCCTCTTCGAGCGTGAAGCCGCCATCGACCCAGTCGGTCAGCGACATGCGCGCCCCGAGCATCAGGCTCGGCACGGCTTCGGCAACCCGGCGCGCGATCTCGAGGGGAAAACGCATGCGGTTTTCCAGCGTCCCGCCCCATTTGTCGGTGCGCTTGTTGGACAGCGGCGACAGGAACTGGTGCAGCAGGTAGCCATGCGCCGAATGCAGCTCGATGAAGTCGAAGCCGGCGCGCTCGGCGCGCTTCGCTGCTTGAACAAAGTGCCCGATGGTTTCTTCGATGCCTTGTTCGCTCAGCGCCTGTGGCACCTGCCAGCCATCGGCATAGGCGATGGCGGAAGCAGACACGACGGGCCAAGCGTCCTCGTCCGGGCCGAGGGGTCCCGAGCCTTCCCAGGGCCGGCGGTTGGAGGCCTTGCGGCCGGCATGCGCCAGCTGCGTGCCGAATTTCGCGCCGGGCGTTGCCACCCCCTTGGCGGCATCGAGCGCCCATTTGGCCGCCGCTTCGTTGGCGTCGGAATAAAGCCCGAGGCAGCCATGGCTGATGCGGCCGCGCCGCTCGACATCGGTCATCTCGACGGTGACCATGCCTGCACCCGACATCGCCAGGTTCATCCAATGCTGGAGATGCCATACCGAGGCCGAGCCGTCATTGGCCGAATACTGGCACATGGGGGCAACGGCTATGCGGTTGTGAAAGTCGAGTTGGCCAAGGGTGACAGGTGAAAACAAATGGGCGGTCATGGCTGCTCCTGGGGGCTGGATAAGGCGAATGTAAAGCGTTTGAAGCCGCCGGCAACCGTGTTGCATGAGGCCACGCCGTGCTAACAGTCGGCGCGATGAGTGCTGTTGCTGCGGCGAGGGGAAGTTCATGAAGTCAAGAGACAAGCTCGAAGCGATCCTGGCGCGGCTTGGCGCGCGCGCCAAGGACGAGCGGGTCTTTGCCAAGCTCTACGGCGAGGCCGCGCGGGCCGCGGCTGACGCTGCCGATGCCAGGGCAAGGGCAGGGCTGTCGCTTGGGCCGCTCGACGGGGTGATCGTTTCGATCAAGGACCTGTTCGATGTCGCCGGCGAACCGACCCTTGCCGGTTCGGTGCTGCGGCGCGTTGCAGTGCCTGCGGCGCAGGACGCCATGATCGTACGCCGCCTGCGCCGGGCAGGGGCGGTGATCATCGGCAAGACCCACATGACCGAATTCGCCTTCACCGCGCTCGGCCTCAATCCGCATTATGGCACACCGGGCAATGCCGCCGATCCGACGCTCATCCCCGGCGGCTCGTCGTCGGGCGCCGGCGTTTCGGCCGCCGAAGGCACCTCAGACATATCAATCGGCTCCGACACCGGCGGCTCGGTACGCATCCCAGCTGCCCTCAACGGCGTTGTCGGCTTCAAGCCAACGGCGCGGCGCGTGCCGCTTGACGGCGCATTCCCGCTGTCGCCATCGCTCGATTCCATCGGCCCGCTCGCCAAGACCGTCGCGCAGTGCATCGCCGCCGATGCCGTCATGGTGGGCCAAGAGTTTGGCGAACTGTCGCCGCTGTCGCTGTCTGGTCTGCGCATCGCTGTCCCACGCGGCCGCCTGCTCGACGGGGTTGAAGCGAGCGTCGCTTCGGCTTTCGAGCATGCGGTGAAACAGCTCGCCAAGGCAGGGGCGACGGTGACCGATTGCGTCATCGACGACCTGCTGGCCGAATACCGCGCGGCGACGCGCTCGGGATCGATAGCGGCCATCGAAGGGGCTGCGATCCACGCCGACTGGCTCATCAATGGCGCGTCGGTTCCCATTGATCCCAATGTCAGCGGTGCGCTCGGTCGGGCAATGAAGGTTCCGGCTGTCAGCTATATCCACACGATGAACCGGCGCAGGGAGCTTGCCGCCGAAATGGACGCGCGGCTGTCGGCCTATGACTTCATCGCCATGCCGACGACGCCGCTCACGGCCCAACCCATTGCCGAACTGCTAGCCGATGGCGACCATGCCGACCGGACCGAAGGGCTGTTGTTGCGCAACACCCAAGTCGCCAACCAGTTCGACCTGACCGCATTATCGCTGCCGATGCCCGACATGGCGCGACCCGCAGGGCTGGCACTGGTCACGCGTCATGGCCACGATCGCCGCCTGCTTTCGGCCGGGCTCGCGGTCGAGGCGATGTTGCTGGGGTAGAGGCATGGGTGCACTCATCACCGAAGACGGCGTTGTCACGCGCTGGCCGTCCAAGGCGGCCGACAAGGCACTCGTGCTCGATTTCCTGGCCACCAAGTTCGAGGCGGGGCGCGATTACGCCGAACTGGAGGTCAATGACATCCTCAAGCGGCACCACACTTTCGGCGACTGGGCGCTTTTGCGGCGTGAACTGATCGAAAGCGGACGACTGCAACGAGACGCCCGCGTGGGGCGGTATTGGCTGCCCGAGCCAAGCTCCTAGGCCGTTTGGGGGCACTTGCGGAGCCGGGTCAAATAGTGGTCACTTAGGAACGACCCGTGGCGGGCCGGAATCGTACGAGGAGAAAATCTGATGCCATCGACAATGAAGGGCCCTGCGATCTTCCTCGCTCAGTTCGCCGGCGACGCAGCACCATTCAATTCTTTGAAATCGATTACATCGTGGGCAGCAAGCCTCGGCTACAAGGGCGTGCAGATCCCGACGCCAGATGCGCGCCTGTTCGATCTGGAAAAGGCGGCGACGTCGAAAACCTATTGCGATGAGATCAAGGGCATCTGCGCCGATGCCGGCGTCGAGATCACCGAACTGTCGACGCATCTTCAGGGCCAGCTAGTTGCGGTGCACCCCGCATATGACGCCCAGTTCGACGCATTCGCACCGGCAGCCGTCCACGGCAATCCGGCAGCACGGCAAAAATGGGCGGTCGAGCAAATGAAGCTGGCTGCCCGCGCCTCGCAAAATCTCGGCCTTAAGGCTTGCGTATCATTCACCGGCGCCCTTGCTTTCCCTTATCTCTATCCCTGGCCGCAGCGGCCGGCGGGGCTGATCGAGGAGGCTTTCACCGAGCTTGGCAAGCGCTGGACGCCGATCCTCGATGCCTATGACGAGGCTGGTGTCGACCTCTGCTTCGAGCTTCATCCGGGTGAAGACGCCTTCGACGGCGCCACCTTCGAGATGTTCCTCGACGCCGTGGGCAGCCACAAGCGCTGCAACATCAACTACGATCCATCGCATTTCCTGTTGCAGCAGCTCGACTATCTCGCTTTCATCGACATCTACCACGAGCGCATCAGGCATTTCACGTCAAGGATGCCGAATTCAACCCGAGCGGTCGCCAGGGCGTTTATTCCGGCTATCAGGGCTGGCTTGGCCGTGCTGGCCGTTTCCGTTCGCTCGGCGATGGCCAAGTCGATTTCTCCGGCATCTTCTCGAAGCTCGCGCAATATGGCTACGACAGCTGGGCGGTATTGGAGTGGGAATGCTGTCTCAAGCACCCCGAAGACGGCGCCGCCGAAGGCGCGCCCTTCATCGAAAGCCACATCATCCGAGTGACCGACAAGGCCTTCGACGATTTCGCCGGCGGGACGAGCGATCGTGCGATGCTGAGGAAGATGATGGGGATTTGATCTAGGCTCGATCAACAGGGAGGGACAACAATGGTCGGTGCATCGAAATTGGAAAGCGGCAGCGGGCCGATCCGCTACGGCATGGTCGGGGGCGGGCAGGGCGCCTTCATCGGCGGCGTGCACCGGATTGCCGCGCGCATGGACGGCGATTTCCAGCTGGTGGCGGGCGCGCTGTCGTCCAATCCGGAACGGGCGAAAGCTTCCGCTGCCGAGATCGGGCTCGATCCGGCGCGCAGCTACACCTCGTTTTCCGAGATGGCCAAGGCCGAGGCCAAGCGCCCCGACGGCATCGAGGCGGTCGCCATCGTCACGCCCAACAACATCCATTTCCCCGCCGCCAAGGCGTTCCTCGAAGCCGGCATCCACGTCATCTGCGACAAGCCACTCACTGCGACCCTTGCCGAGGCCAAGAAACTCGCCGCCCTTGTCGAAAAGACCGGCAAGGTGTTTGTCCTCACCCACAACTACACCGCCTATCCGATGATCCGGCAGGCGCGCGAGATGGTCGCTAAGGGCCTGTTGGGCGACATCCGCGTCGTGCAGGCCGAGTATCCCCAGGACTGGCTGACCGAGGATCTCGCCGCCACGGGCCAGAAGCAGGCGTCGTGGCGCGCCGACCCGAAACAGTCGGGTGCAGGCGGAGCCACCGGCGACATCGGCACCCATGCCTACAATCTCGCCCGCTTCGTCACAGGGCTCGAACTCGACAGCCTTTCGGCCGACCTCGACGCCTTCGTGGCTGGCCGCGTGCTCGACGACAATCTCAACGTCATGCTGCGCTTCAAGGGCGGGGCCAAGGGCATGATCTGGGCGAGCCAGGTCGCGCCCGGCCATGAGAACGGGCTCAAGCTGCGCGTCTATGGCTCCAAGGGCGGCATTGAATGGGTGCAGGCCGATCCGAATTATCTCTGGTACACGCCTTTCGGCCAGCCCAAGCAGCTGATCACCCGTGGCGGCGTCGGTGCCGGGCCGGCCGCCGCGCGCGTCACCCGCGTGCCGTCGGGCCATCCGGAAGGCTATCTCGAAGGTTTCGCCAACATCTACCAGGAGGCGGCACGCGCCATCCGTGCTGCGCGCAAGAAGGGCGGCAAGCCAGCCAAGGACGTCATCTACCCGACCGTGCAGGACGGCGTCGAAGGCGTCGCTTTCGTCGAGGCCTGTGTGCGCTCGTCGAAGAAGAACGCCGCCTGGACCAAGCTTTAGTCATGTGGCCCGCACCATTGTTTGACCTAGGTCAAAACTTCTAGTGCGGTGCGTGCTACACTTTCCCCGACGTCATCGAGAAAGGGGAATTGGATGTACAGCCACGTTCTTATTGCGACAGATGGATCGATCATTGCCCAAAAGGGTGTCGAGCATGGCCTCAAGCTGGCCAAGAGTGTCGGCGGCAAGGCCACCATTGTCATCGTGACAAAGCCATATCCGTTGCAGGGCACAACTGTGACCGGCTGGGTGGCGGGCGACAACGATATCCGTCGTTACGACGCCAGCCAGAAGGAATTTGCCGACACGGTTCTGGGATCTGCCAAACAAGTCGCTGACAAGATTGGCATAGCCCCTGAGCTCCTTCAGGTCACGGCTGATTCAGCGGCGGAAGCCATTGTCGAACAGGCACAGGAGCTTGGATGCGACCTGGTCGTCATGGCCTCCCATGGTCGCCGTGGGGTTGGCCGGCTACTCCTGGGCAGCCAGACAGCCAAGGTTGTCCAATACGCCAAGACGCCGGTCCTCGTCGTGCGCTGATCGGCTCGGCATTTTGACCCTCCCCGCAAGGGGAGGGCTTCGATGCATCGCCTATTTCTGCTCAAGCGACTTCGGAAACACCTTCCAGCGCTTTGGCCTGAACGCGACCCGGCTTTTCTGGGCGGCGGGGTGGCCGACCGGCAGTTCAATCTCGACCCTTTCCCTTCCGCCGCCGATTTCGAGTTCGACGCGGCGGGTTCCGGCGACGCGGCGGCTGGCGGCGACGGTGCCGGCGATGCAGCCATTGCAGTCGTCGAGCAGTTCGATGTCGTGCGGGCGGAAGTAGAGTACAGCCTCGCCATCGGGCAGGTCGTGGGTGGCAAGCCCGATCGGCCGGTCTGATATCCAGACATGGCCGTCCTCGATCTTGACCGGTAGCGAGCTCGATTCGCCGATGAAGCCATAGACGAAGGGCGAGTTGGGGGTGTCGTAGACCTCGTCGGCGGTGCCGATCTGCTCGATGCGGCCCTGGCTCATCACCACCACGCGGTCGGCGAGTTCGAGCGCTTCTTCCTGGTCATGGGTGACAAAGATGGTGGTGTGGCCGGTGGCATCGTGGATCTCGCGCAGCCAGCGGCGGAGTTCGCGCCTGACCTGGGCGTCGAGCGCACCGAACGGTTCGTCGAGCAACAGCACCTTGGGTTCGATCGCCATGGCGCGCGCAAGCGCGACGCGCTGGCGCTGGCCGCCCGACAGCTGCGCCGGGTAGCGTTTTTCCAGCCCTGACAATTGCACCAGGTCAAGCAGTTCGGAGGCGCGGTTGCGGATCTCGGCCCGGGTCGGGCGCTTGGCTGCGGGCCTGACCTTGAGGCCAAAGCCGATATTGTCGGCGACCGTCATATGGCGAAACAGCGCGTAATGCTGGAAGACAAAGCCGACATTGCGCTCCTGGATGGTGCGGTTGGAGGCATCCTCGTCGCCAAAAAAGATGGTGCCGCGGGTCGGCCGCTCAAGCCCGGCAATGAGGCGCAACAGCGTGGTCTTGCCCGAGCCCGAGGGCCCAAGCAGGGCGATCAGCTCGCCCGACCTGATGTCGAGCGAAACATCGCGCAGTGCCGGAAACTTGGCGAATTCCTTGCGCACATTGGCAACGCGAACTTCCATGGTCGACCTCTGTCAGTGTCCGCGCGTGGCGGCGATCTCGGCACCGTAGCGGAGCTCGAGAAGGGTTTTGAGCACAAGCGTCACAAGCGCGAGGCCGGCGAGCACGGACGCCACGGCAAAGGCGCCGACGGCATTGTATTCGTTGTAGAGGATCTCGACATGCAGCGGCATGGTGTTGGTCAGCCCCCTGATATGGCCCGACACCACCGACACCGCGCCGAACTCGCCCATGGCGCGCGCGTTGCACAGCAAAACGCCGTAAAGCAGGCCCCATTTGATGTTGGGCAAGGTCACGTGCCAAAACGTCTGCCAGCCATTGGCGCCGAGCGACAAGGCCGCCTCCTCATCGCCGGTGCCTTGTTCCTGCATCAGCGGGATCAGCTCACGGGCAACGAAGGGGAAGGTGACAAAGACGGTGGCCAGCACGATGCCGGGCACGGCAAACAAAATGACGATGCCGTGCAGCTTGAGCCAGGGCCCAAGCAGGCTCGAGGCGCCAAATAAAAGCACATAGACCAGGCCTGAGATCACCGGCGACACCGAAAAGGGCAGGTCGATCAAGGTGGTGAGGAAGGCCTTGCCCTTGAACTCGAACTTGGCGATGGCCCAGGCGGCAGCAACGCCGAAGACCAGGTTGAGCGGCACCGAGATGACCGCGACGAGCAGCGTCAGCTTGATCGCCGAGATGGTGTCGGGATCGTTGATGGCAGCCAGGAACGGGGCGATGCCGCGTGAAAACGCCTGCTCGAACACCACCACCAGCGGCAAAAGCAAGAAGATGGCCAAGAAGGCGAAGGCGATCAACATCAGCGCCGCACGCGCCAAGGGCCGCTCGGTCACGGCGAGCGAGGCATGGGCGTGATAGGCGTCGGCGGGGTAAAGCTCGGGATCAGCCATAACGTTTGCGGGTCCGCGCCTGGATGAGGTTGATGATCAAAAGCATCAGGAACGACAGCGCCAGCATGATCGTGGCAATAGCGGTGGCCGCGGCATAATCGTATTCCTCAAGCCGGATGACGATCAAAAGGGGGGCGATCTCGGAGACATAAGGCAAATTGCCGGCAATGAAGATGACCGAGCCGTATTCGCCGACACCACGCGCGAAAGCGAGTGCAAAGCCGGTGATGACAGCCGGGGCGAGGCCAGGAAACAGCACCTTGGAAATGGTCTGGAAGCGGTTGGCGCCAAGGGTGGCTGCGGCTTCTTCGACCTCCTTGTCGATCTCTTCGATGATCGGCTGCACGGTGCGCACGACGAACGGCAGGCCGATGAAGACGAGTGCGATGACGATGCCAAGCGGCGTATAGGCGACCTTGATGCCGAGCGGCGCGAGCAGGCTGCCCATCCAGCCCTTCGGCGAATAAAGCGTGGTCAGCGCGATGCCCGCCACCGCCGTCGGCAGCGCGAAGGGCAGGTCGACCATGGCGTCGATGATGCGGCGGCCGGGAAAACGATAACGCACCAGCACCCAGGCAACGATGGTGCCGAACACGACGTTGATCGCGGCTGCGACAAAGGCGGTGCCGAAGCTGATCTCGAGCGCCTTGACGGTGCGCCGGTCAGTGGCGATGGCGAAGAAATCGGTCCAGCCCAGCGAGGCCGAACGCCAGACCAGCCCCGACAAGGGGATCAGGATGATGAGCGTGAGGTAGGCAAGCGAGAAGCCGAGCGTCAATCCGAAACCCGGAATGACACTCGGCTGTCTGAACCGCCACCCCGCTAAAGCGGGTGATGTGGTCATATCGTCCTGGTCTTTGCCTTACTGGGCCGGCTTGTAGATCTGGTCGAATATACCACCATCTCCGAAGTGATAGGGCTGCGCCTTTGCCCAGCCGCCGAAAATCGGATCGTCGATAGACACCAGCTTCAGCTTGTGCTGCTGCTGCAGGTCGGCGGCTGGCACCAGTTCGGGCTTGGACGGCCGGTAATGATGCTTGGCGGCGATCGTCTGGCCTTCCGCCGAGTAGAGATAGCTGAGGTAGGCTTCGGCGACCTTGCGGCTGCCCTTGGCGTCGACATTGGCGTCGACAACCGCCACCGGCGGCTCGGCCAGGATCGACTGCGGCGGGAAGACGATGTCGAATTTTTCGGCGCCGAATTCGTCGAGCGCCAGATAGGCCTCGTTTTCCCAGGCCAGCAGCACGTCGCCCTGTTCACGCTCGGCAAACGTCACCGTCGAGCCACGGGCGCCGGTGTCGAGGATCGGCACATGGGCGAAGAGATTGGCGATGTATTCCTTGATCTTGGCCTCGTCGCCACCGAACTGGCCGTTGGCCCAGGCCCAGGCGGCGAGATAGTTCCAGCGCGCACCGCCCGATGTCTTCGGGTTCGGCGTGATCACCTGGACGCCGTCCTTGATCAGGTCGCCCCAGTCATTGATGCCCTTGGGATTGCCCTTGCGCACCAGGAAGATGATTGTCGAAGTGTAGGGCGAGGCGTTGTTGGGCAGACGCGAGCGCCAGTCCGGATTGATCTTCTTCGACTTCTCGACGATCGCGGTGATGTCGCTTTCGAGCGCCAGTGTCACCACGTCTGCGTCGAGCCCGTCGATCACCGCGCGGGCCTGCTTGCCCGAACCGCCATGCGACTGCTGGATCGTCACCGTCTCGCCGCTCTCGGCCTTCCAGTGCTTGGCGAAGGCTTCGTTGTAGTCCTTGTAAAGTTCGCGGGTCGGGTCGTAGGACACGTTGAGGAGCGTGGTATCGGCGAAGGCAAAGCCCAGGCCACCGAGTTGGACCGCGCCGGCCAGAAGGGCCGAAAGCAGTATAGATCTGCGTGAAGTGGTCATTTCCGCCTCCGTTCGAATATGGTTCTACTCTATCGAACTGGTAGAAATTAGATGCACTGAATGTTCCGTATTTAGCCCCGCATGGGCAAAATACGGCCATGCTGAGTGCTTGTCAGAAATTTTTTTGCTCGCTTAAAAAGCCCCGCCCCGTCTGAGCGATTGAAACGTTCGACACGAACGATGACAGCCAGGGGAGTTAGTGGGGGAGGCAAGGGATGGTCAGGCCTTGGCAATTTGCCCCGACCAAAATCGTTCGACCTCGATCCATTGCGTTGCGCTGCGCGGGCCCAGCCACAGCTTCAACTGATCTGGCGATGTGGTTTTGTGAAGGTTCGGGTTTTGGAGTTCTTCCAGCAGCCCGATCGTCGTTGCTTCCTGCACGAACTCATCGCCATCGGCGAGCCAACGCTCGACGACTACGAATATATGCTGAAGATCACCGGTGTGACCGCTTTCGAGCTTGCCGACCACGTGTCGAGCGAGGTCCCCTAGGGCCAGGTACAGCGGCAGGTCGATCTGGTCGCGCCATTTGTCCAGAAACGCATCCCAAACCGGCTGGAATGTCGGGTCGACTTCCAGAAGCACGTCGAACATGTGCAGTCGCAAGATCAAATCATCTACTCCACGAACACCCTGACACTCGCCGCCCGCCCCGCTGCGTCGATGACGGTTAGTGTCGAGAAACCGGTGCCGTCGGGCTGCCAGGTCGCGGTGCGGCGGCGCTCGACCGAGGTCAGCGGCTTGCCGTTGGCGAGCCAGCGAAACGGCGCCCGCCCGCCTTGCAGCTTGAGCACCAACGGCGGCGCGCCGGCCGATGCCGCGCCCAGTTCGACACGCGCGCCGTCGGGCGGGAAGATGATCTGCGGCGCGGGTTCAGTGACTGCGGCGACGACCGGCAACTGTCCAGTCGAAGAAAAGCGTTCAAGCGTCACCGGCAGGTCGGCGCGGGCGGTGCGCAGCGTTCCCGCTGGCGGGCGCGGCAGGGCCATGGCGGGCAGGCCGGAACGCGAAAACGCCTCAAACAGGATGGGCGCTGCCGAGACATAACCCGACAGTCCGGGCACGGCACCGGCATCCGGCCGTCCGGCCCAGACGCCGAGCACGTAACGGCCGTCATAGCCGATCGACCAGGCGTCGCGGTAGCCGTAGGAGGTGCCGGTCTTGTAGGCGATGGTGCGCTTGGCAGCACCCTCCGGCGGCTTGACGCCCGACAGCATGTCGGCGATTTGCCAGGCTGCCTGCTCCTCCAGGATCGTGCCGTTGGCCAGCGGGGCAGGCACCTGGGCCTCCGCCCCGTCGCGCAAAATCTTGGCGCGGCCGCCATTGGCGAGCCCGGTATAGAGCTGGACAAGATCGCGCAGGGTCACACCGACGCCGCCGAGGCCGATGGCAAGGCCCGGCACTTCATTCGCAGGCAGCGACGGCGTCACGCCGGCCTGGCGGAAACGCGCGGTCAGCCGTTGCGGCCCGACCGCGTCGAGCAGCCGGATCGCGGGCACGTTGAGCGACAGCTGCAGCGCCTGGCGCACCGACACGTCGCCCTGGTAGCTCATGTCGAAATTCCTGGGCCGATAGCCGGCGAAATCGGCCGGCCGATCCTCGATCAGCGTCTCCTGCGCCACCAGCCCCTGTTCGAAGGCGAGACCGTAGATGAACGGTTTCAGCGTCGAGCCCGGTGAGCGCACCGTCCTGGTCATGTCGATCCAGCCGGAACGCGAGGCGTCGAAGAAATTGGCCGAACCGACTTCGCCGAGAATTTCGCCTGTCATTGCGTCGGCCAACACCATGGCGACCGAAATTCTGGGGCCGAGCCGGGTGGCTGCTTCGCGCGCCACGACTTCCAGGCCTTCCTGCACGCTTTTGCGCAATGTCAGCTGATGGCGGTCAATGCCGGGCTGGTTGCGCAAGGCGGTATCCGAGGCATGCGGTGCCAGTGTGGGGAGAGCCAGCCGCATGGCGGTCACGTCTTCAAGTGCCGCCCGCGCGGCCTCGTTTGCGCCGAGCAGGCCCGATGTCACCATGCGGCCGAGCACCCGGTCGCGCGCGGCCTGCGCATTCTCTGGGTTGCGGTCGGGCCGCCGCCTTTCCGGCAGCTGCGGCAGCGCGACCAGAAGGGCGGCTTCCGAAACGGTCAGCCGCTTGGGCTCCTTGCCGAAATAGGCGAGCGAAGCCGCGCGCACACCTTCGAGATTGCCGCCATAAGGCGCAAGCGTCAGGTAGCGTTCTAGGATTTCGCGCTTTGTCAGCCGCCGCTCGATCTGCAGCGCGCGTGCCAGCTGCCTGAGCTTGGAGCCAAAACTGCGCTCGCTCCGTGGCTCGATCAGCCGCGCCAACTGCATCGACAGGGTCGAGCCGCCCGAGACGATGCGGCCGTTGGTGACGAATTGCTGGGCTGCGCGCCCCAGCGCCAGCACATCGACGCCCTCATGGTCCCAGAAGCGCTTGTCCTCATAAGCCACCAGCATCTTCACCAGTTGCGGGTCGACCTGGTCGAGGTTGACGCCAAGCCGCCAATGCCCGCTCGGCGTGGCGAAGGCCCGCAACAGCTGGCCGTCGCGGTCGACAACTTCGGCGGAGACGATCAGCTTTTCGGGCAAGGGCGGCGGGAAGGAACGGTCGAGCGCAAACAGGCCGCCGAAGGAGATGGCTGCCAGGCTGGCTGCGCCAGTTGCCCAGAGGATGATCCTGCGCGCGGTTTTTGCGGAGAACATTGCGCCGCCCCTCACCCTTACCCTCTCCCCGTAAACGGGGCGAGGGGGGCGTCAGCGTTGCAGCTTGTCCCTTCTCCCCGTTCACGGGGAGAAGGTGCCGGCAGGCGGATGAGGGGCAGCGCGAACCCTCCCGCCGAAGTCGATGCTGAACTGAAAGCAGACATCTTATTCCGCCTTCACCTCCATCATGCCGGTGGCCGTACGTGCCGAAAACTGCGGCCGGTACATGTCCTCGACGCTCGCTGCCGGGTGCATGTAGACGCCAGGCGTCACCGCGCGCACGACATAGGCCAGCGTAAACTCCTGGTTGGAGCCCTCGCCGCTGTTCATGGCGGCGACGAAGCGGTCGTTGCGGAATTCGAGATGTGCCGCTTCCGTCTGTTCCAGCCAGGAGAAGTTCGACAAATTGGCGCTGTTGACCAGCCCTGGATTGTCGATCTCGAAGCCGGCCGGCAGCATGTCCGAGACCAGGATACGCGAGGCCCAGTCGTTGAACTCCCTGACCTTGAGTACGACGACGAAACGCTCGTTCTGCTGCGCCTCCGTCACGTTGGCCTCGCTACCGTCGAGACGGTAGTAAGTGCGGGCGATCTCAAAACCGTCACCACCAGCGGGCAAAGGTTGTGCAGGAGCAGCGACTGTCGTCACCACCGCCTGAAGCGCATCCTTGCCCTTGTTGGCGATGACGATCGGGTTGATCAGGAGATCGGCCCCTTCAACGCGCTCGGAATAGGCGCCACTGTGGGTGGCACCGTTGACGTCGAGCGAAATCGCCTCGTTGCCGGACTTGAGCGCGCGCGCTGCCAGCAGCATCCAGGCGTCGTCCTGGGTGCTGGTCCATTTGGTCGCAATGCGGTCCGCTGCCACCATCTTGACCAGTGCGGGCACCACCGAAGGCAACGGCTTGCTTTCAGCGGCGAGCGCCAGCATGGCCGCGCCATCGCGCAGGCGCGAGCCATAGTCCGAGCGGTACCAGTCGTGTTCGGGCGTCGCCTTGGCGAGTTGCAGGGCCGCTCCGAACAGGTTTTCCGAACGCTGGCCATCGCCATAGAGTGCGAGGCTCGCGCCGAGCTGCGCCACCGCCATCGGGCTGGTGAAGGCTTCGAGCTTGGTGTCGGCGAAGTAGCGCAGGTCGCCGACCGAGGCCTTCTTGTTGCGCGCCAGCACATAGAGGGAATAGGCGATTTCCGAGCCGCGATCCTCGACATCGACGTCGTAGCCGATGGCGTTCTGCAGGTTGTTGAGCGCCTGCATCATCGCGCCTTGCGGCACGTCGAAGCCCTTTTCGCGTGCCCTGGTCAGGAAGTCGGTGACATAGGCGTCAAGCCAGAGGTCGCCGGAACCGGGCGACCACAGCCCGAAGCTGCCCGAAGACGACTGATAGTTGAGCACGCGGTAGATCGCGCCCTGGATGCGCTCGCGCAGTTCAGGATCGTCGGCCATGCCGTTCTCGGCGCTGAGCTCGCTGACATAGAGTAGCGGGAGCGCCCGGCTGGTCGTCTGCTCCGCACAGCCATAGGGGTAGCGGTCGAGCGTCATCAAGAGCGACGGCACGTCGAAGGCAGACGCCAGCGATACGCCGACACTGACATGGGCATCGTCGAGCAGGCTTGCAGCCAGCAGCTCCTTGTCGATGCGCAGCGAAGCGTTGGGCTTGAGGTCCACCACCATGCGCGTGGTTACCGGCAATTGGCCGGGACGCACAGGGAAGGACAGTTCCTGTTCGACTTCGAGCCCATCGGCGTTGGCAAGACGGATGGTCAATCCGGCGGTTCCCGCCGTCAGCGGCATCAGCGGGATCTTGATCGTCTGCCGTTTGTCCGGCTCCAGCGTCACCTTTTCGGGCAGGGCGGCATCGCCGGTCGTGAGGTCCCCCGATGTCTCGACAGCGAGCGTATAGTCGCCAGCCGGGGCATCGGTGTTGGTGATGTCGAGCGTCATCTCGGCGAAGTCGCCCGGCCCCATGAAGCGCGGCATGCCGGCCGTCAACACGATCGGATCGCGCACGATCACGTCGCCTGTGGCGTGGCCGACAGCGTTCTTGGTCCAGGCCACGCTCATCACGCGCACGGTGCCGTTAAACTGCGGGATGTCGAAATCGACGGTCGCCTTGCCGTCGGCATCGAGCTCGACGATGCCGGAGAAGAAGGCGACAAGCTTTTCCTTGGGCGGGCTGCCTTGCGAGGTCAGTGCCGCGCCGTCACCGCCGGTGCGCAACTTGCCCATGGCGCCCAGCGAACCGTCGATCAGGCGGCCATAGAGGTCACGCAGTTCGAGCCCGAGCATGCGCTGGCCGAAATACCAGCCTTCAGGGTCCGGCGCCTTGTAGTTGGTCAGGTTGAGGATGCCGACATCGACGGCGGCAACCGTGACATAGGCCTTTTCGCCAGCCGCGGCCCCCGTCACCGAAACCGGGATCGACAGGGTCTGACGCGACACTGTCTTTTCGGGCAGCGTCAGCGCGACATTGAGCTTCTTGTCGGCGGGGTCGACGGCCAGCCATTTCAGGCCGATCGCACGGGCAGGCATGCGCGATTCCTGCGCCTCGCCTGGGCGATAGAGCGTGGCGGTCACATAGGCACCCGCGCCCCAGTCCTCGCCGACGGGAATGTCGACGGTCGCGCCGCCTTCGGGAATGCTTGCCGTAACAGTCTTCAGCAGCTTTTCAGCGCCGACAGTGACCAAAAGCTCGCCGGCAAAGCGTGGCGAAACTTGAAGCTTGGCCACTTCGCCTGCCTTGTAGGTCTCCTTGTCGAGCGCGACTTCGAGGCCGTCGGGCGTCTCGGTCGAGGTCGCCGAGACATACCAGCCGGCGTCGAACTCATAGCTCGTCGCCGGGCCTGCCGGATCGGCGGTCTCGACTTCCAGCCGGTAGCGGCCCCAGTCGACGGGCAGCGAAACGGTGGCTTCGCCTTCGGCGGTAAGGTCGACCTGGCCGGTGGCCACCGACTTGGTGAAGGTCACCGGCTCGTAATTCCAGCTGTTGCCCGAGCGGTACCATTGATAGTTGCGCTCGACTTTGACCAGCGACCATTGGGCGCCAGCGAGTGCCGCGCGCTTGCCGTCGGGCTCAGCCGCAATCAGGTTGAACTTGGCGGTACCACCTTGCGGCACTTCCTCGCCCGAGAAGTCGGGGCGGATGCCGATCACGGTGGCTTGCGGGCGGATGCCGATGTCGAGCTTTTCTTCGACGGCGCGACCGCCGGTTTCGCGCATGCGCACGGTCAGTGCCGCATTGACCAGGCGGGTCGTTGAGGGCAGCTGGCCGACCGAAACGGGGAAGGTCGCCTTGCCGTCATCGCCGACCACGGGCAGGTCGGTCAGCGGAATGCGCGTGGCTTCGCCTTCCTGCTCGTCGGCAAGACCGAAATAGTAGCCCTTGAAGGCATCCCATTCGCGCTTGGTCGACAGCGTCACTTCGCCTTCGAGCGCAAGCCCGGCAGCGGGTGCGCCATAGAGGAAGCGGCCGTCGACGGTGGCCGTGGCGGTTTCGCCCGCTGCGATCTCCTTGCGGTCGGCGGTCAGGGTGAACTCGATGCGGTCGGGCACGAAGTCCTCGACCAGGAACATCTGGCTGGCGACAGCCGGCTGCTTGGGGTCGGTGTGGATGGCAAGCGTCCAGGTGCCGCGCATGGCGGAGGTCGACAGCGAAAGGTCGACGGCGTGGCCGCCGGCATTGCCGCCCTGGCTGACGATGCGCCGGTCCTCGACGCCGTCGGGACGGGTGAAGATGAAGGTCAGCGGCAGATTGTCGACACCCTTGGCGGCGTCGTCGCGGGCAAGGGCTGCCGCATGCACGGTCTCGCCGACGCGGTAGATGCCGCGCTCGGTCCATGCATAGACGTCGAGCGCGCCAGGTGCCGCGCGGCCGGTGACGCCGCGGTCGGACAAGTCGAAGCCGGCGCGCGTCATGTCGAGGAAGACGAAATCGGTATCACCCTGCTTTGCCATCAAAACGGCCGGTGCCAGGCCGCCTTCGCCACGGGTCAGGCCCGGATTGAAGGTGGCGCGGCCCTCGGCGTCGGTCTTGGCGGTGCCGAGGATCTCGTTGTTGCGGGCAAGCAGCGTCAGTTCGGCATCAGTGATCGGCTTGGCTGAACCGAGCGAGCGGGCGAACACGTTGAGACCGTCCTGGCCGGTATAGGTCGAGAGGCCGATGTCGGAGACGACGAACCATTGTGTCGCCTTGGTCGCCCAGGTGTCGCTCTTGTCGTCGACGGGTTGCGCAGTCAGCACATAGACGCCGGGCTTGCGGTTGGGCAGCGCCTCATCGACCGGGAAGGAGGTTGTCACTTCCTTGTTGAGCTCGTTTACGATCGCAAGCTGGCCGGTCCACACCGGTTCACCCATCTGGTCGGCGATGTTCGAAAGATCATAGCCATCGAGCTGGCGCAGGAACTGGTAGCCGGACAGAAGCTGCGCCAGCGAGCGGTCGCCGACGCGATAGAGCTTCATGTCGGCCGCTTCCATGTTGACGGTGACGACTGGAATGCCCCGGCGGGCGGAAGAAGGCAGAACGAAGCTGTCGCCGGTGAAGCGGGCCGACTGGCCGCGGTCCTGGACATAGACCGAGAGCACGACGGGGGCTGCGAGCACCTCGCCAAGGGCCGCTGGCAGGCCGGAGCGGAAGGTCACGCGGTAATGCTGGCCGTGCTCGAGCCCTTCGACGCAGATCTGGTTGTCCTTGGCCTCGACGCTCTTGGGCGCCGCGTCGTCGACGGTGACGAAGGGGGCGTAGTCGACGCCCGTCTTGACCAGCGCCTCGGAGAACTGGGCGCAGACGCGCGGCGAGGTGGTGTCGGCATCGATCGTGTGTTCGACGACGCGGAAGCCTTTTCGCGCCTTCAGCTCCTCGTATTCGGCGCGGATCGCGGCCGAATTGTCGAGCGCCAGGCTCGCCTCATAGGCCTGCAGCGAGGGGCGGAACATGTCGCGCTTGTCGAGGCCACGCGCCAAGAGCGTCAGCGTCTCGGCGCGGCCAATGGCCGAGCGGGACAGCAGATAGGCGTTGTAGGCGGACGACGTCGAATCGCGCTGAAGCGATGCGGTTTCCTCGCCATTGATCGGCGGGACGGTAGATGTGGCGCGCGCCAGGCGGCTCCAGATCGCGGCGTCGTCAGGCAGGATGATGGCCGCGGCGCGGAACTTCTGCATGGCGGTACGACCGTCGCCCCCCTGAAACGCTGCCTCACCCGCATCGACCAGCCCGGCCAGGCCGAACGAGGGGTCGACGACATTGTTGTTGGTCAGTGCGTTGCGGTACTGGCGCGCCTCGTCGACCATCGATGCCGGGAAGAAGGTGAGCTCCGCCGGCGCGCCGATATCGGGCGCGCCGCTGACCGGCACGACCTTGCCGGCGACCGCGCCGGTGAAAGGCTTGATCGTGGCGAAGTCGGACTTGAGGAAGCACCATTTCGCCTTGGTGTTGTAGGTGAAGGCGCGGCAAGACTGGTCACCCAGGCAAGATGTCTGGCACTGGTCGAGCGTCACATTCTGCTCCGAACGCAGGTCGAAGCCGAAATAATCGCTGTTTTCAGTGGTCACGACGCGGCGTGCTTCGACT
The DNA here is from genome assembly GCF_056398585.1 of Aminobacter sp. 01T433. Lineage (NCBI taxonomy): Bacteria > Pseudomonadati > Pseudomonadota > Alphaproteobacteria > Hyphomicrobiales > Phyllobacteriaceae > Aminobacter > Aminobacter sp. 01T433. Next base: position 16,670 of record NZ_JBFTPR010000024.1, on the reverse strand, counting down.
GCCGCAGCCCCTGATACCAAGGCCAAAAAGAGAAGAACGAATACCGGAAAAACCCGCGCCGCACGCATCGTCATATCCCTCCAACACCCTCATCGCCGCTCAAAGCGACATGTTCAAACTTGCCGTGGCACAGTCGATACGGCCAGCTTACAGGCTAAGCTTGCTTCTTAATACTTGTCTTGGACGCTGTGCATGGTATTGCCCCTGCCATGCGGATCGCCCCGATGAACACACCCGAATCCCTATCCCGGCTGTCATTCATTCGCCCAAGGAATTCTGACATATCGAATGTGGCTGCTTTACGAAAAGCCATAAACTTCATTCCAATTTTAGGATTGGGAGTTACCTTGGCTTGATGTTTTTGCGGCGTATGCGTGGATTCGACAGATCAGCCACCGCCCGCGCGCTTCCGCGCGCGGCGATGGCTGTGCTGTTGTCGACGACAATTCTCGCCGTTGAAACGCACAAGGCATCGGCCTTCGAGATCTTCGGCATCAGGCTGTGGGGCTCGGCCAAGGAAGAAGATACCGACATCGTCGACCCGCTCGACTATGCCGTCACTTTCGAGGTCATTGGCGCCGACGACGATTTGCGCTCCGCACTCGAAAAGGCCTCGCTGCTCAAGGGCGAGGAAGATCGTCCGGTTTCCGGCTCGCTCGGCCTGCTCGCCAAGGCGCGCAACGACCGCGAGCGCCTGGTCGCGGCCCTGTTTTCCAAGGCGCGCTATGACGGCGTGGTCAAGATCACCATTGCCGGCACGTCGCTCGACGACCTCGCACCTGATGCCGTCTTCAACGGTCCGCAGCCGATCCCGGTGACGGTCACCATCCAGCCTGGGTCGATGTTCACGCTCGGCGACGTCGTGCTCAAGGGGGATGCCGCCAATATCAGGGGCGCCGATTTCGGCCTGATCGCGGGCGGCAATGCCAGCTCGGACGCGATTTTGAAGGCGGAGGCTCAGATCGTCCGGGCGCTCAAGGAAGAGGGCCGGCCACTCGCAAAGGTGACGAGCCGCACCATCGTCGCCGACCATGCGACAACCACGCTCGACGTCACGCTCGATGTCGCCGCTGGCCCGATCGCGGGTTATGGCGCAACGACGGTCGAAGGCACCGAGGCCGTCGACCGCGACTTTACTGTTTACATGACCGGGCTCGAACGCGGCCGTCGCTATTCGCCCAAGGAGATCGACGACGCGCGCAGCAGGCTTTTGGCGCTCGAGGTGTTCAGCTCGGTGTCGATCAACGAAGCGCTTGCGCTCGACCCGACCGGCGAGATCCCCATCGACGTCCACGTCAGCGAACGCAAGATGCGTTATTTCGGCGCCGGCGCCACCTATTCCACCACCGAAGGCGCGGGTCTCGAAGGCTATTGGGGCCACCGCAACCTGTTTGGCCATGCCGAAAAGCTTAGGATCGGTGGCTCGATCGGTCGCATCGGCGACACTATGGAGCTCAGCAAGCTCAACTACAATGCCGGCATCATGTTCGAAAAGCCCGGTGTCATCGGGCCGGCCTCGAAGTTCTTCTCCGCCGCCAAGGTGTCGTTCGAACATCCCGACGCCTACAATATCTTTTCAGTCAAGGGCAACGCCGGCGTTGCTTACGAGCTGACCAAGCAGCAGTCGGTTTCGGCCGAGCTGGCCGTCGAATATTCCGACATCGAAGACGCACTCAATCCCGAGGGCAAGCGTTACCTGCTGATCTCGACGCCGCTGCAATATGCCTATGACAATCGCGACGACAAGCTGAACCCGACGCGCGGCTTCCGCGCGCTGGCTTATGCCGAGCCGACCTACGATGCGCTCAACAGCAATGCCTTCGTCAAGCTCAGGGCCGAGGGCTCGACCTATTATGGGCTGGGCGCCAACAACCGCTTTATACTCGCTGGCCGCGTCGCTCTCGGATCGATCCTCGGTGCTGCACTCGACGACGTTCCTGCCAACCGGCGCTTCTATGCAGGCGGCGGCGGCTCGGTGCGCGGTTACTCCTATCAGGGCATAGGCCCGCATCTCAACGGCCAGCCCACCGGCGGCCTGTCATATGCCGAGACCTCGGTCGAAATCCGCTACGCGCTCAACGACAAGATCGGCATCGTGCCGTTCGTCGACGCGGGCACCGTCTCGACCGACCAAATCCCTGACTTCTCCAACATGCAGGTGGGTGCTGGCATCGGCGTCCGCTACCTCACGCCCTTCGGCCCGCTGCGCGTCGACGTGGCAGTGCCGCTCAATCCCGAACCTGGCGATCCGAACTACGGCATCTATGCCGGCATCGGCCAGGCGTTCTGACAGCGATGGTCATGCTGAAGAAAATCCTGCGCATCCTCCGCATCGCGGTCCTGGTGGTTTTGGCCTTCGTCGTCGGTGCCACCGCCGTCTTCACGCTGACGTCCAAGGGCCGCGAAAATCTTGCCGGGCTGATTTCGTCAGTTGCCTCCACCGACGATCAGAAGATCAAGTTGAGCGGGTTGAACGGCATCTGGTCGGGCAATCTCAGGCTCGACAATGTGGTGATCGAAGACCGCCAGGGCGCATGGCTCGCCTTGCGTGGCGTTTCGATCGACTGGTCGCCTTTGGCGCTGTTTTCGCGCACCTTCCGCGCCGACAGGGTCGCGGTCGATCGCATCGAGGTCGCGCGGCTGCCTGCCGGGGGCGCCAAGAAGCAGAGCAGCAGCAGCGGTTTTTCGCTGCCGGTCTCAGTTGACGTCAAACAAATCGACCTGCCCGAAATCGCGCTTGGCGAGGCGCTCGCGGGTACCGGCATCGCCGAACTTGCCGCCAAGGGCATGTTGCGCGCCGACCGTTCGCCGCTCGGCATCGAAACCAAGCTCAACATCCAGCGCAACGACGGCAAGGAAGGTGTTGTCGATGCCGACATCGCGTTTGCCCCGGCCGACAATCGCATCGCGCTGAACATCCGTGCCGCCGAGCCTGCGGGTGGCATCATCGCCAACATCCTGAAGCTGCCAAACCAACCTGCCGTCGAGCTGGTGGTGTCGGGCGAGGGGCCCGCCGCCAACTGGAGCGGCAACGGCACGTTTGCCGTCGACGGCAAGGTCGTCACCCGCATTTCCGGCACGCATCAGCTGACCGACCAAGGCAACGTCATATCAGCCAAGGGCGACGGGGCTTTCGAGGATTTCGTTCCGGCGATGCTCAAGCCGCTTTTGGCCGGCAACACCACCTTCGACGTCGCCGGTACCAGGACGACCACGGGCGGCATCGACATCGAACGCGCGACGGTTGCCAGTAGCGCCTTGACCGCAACTGCCGCCGGCTCGCTCAACCCTGAAGGGGCCGCCGATCTGTCGCTCGACGTCAAGGCCAACAGCGCGCCCATCGTGCTCAGCCTCGGCAGCGACGCCCAGCCAGTCACTGTCGCCATCAATGCCGCCAGCTTGCGTGCACTAGGCGACGGCAAGGCCCCAGCCGTCGATTTCAGCGCTTCGCTGGTCTCGGTCATCGCCGGCAACACCGAGCTGCGCGACATCGTGGCATCAGCTCATTCCGATGCCTTCGACATCGCCGGGCGCAGCGGCCCGGTGGCGATCAAGCTGGGCGTGGCAGAACTCAAGACCGATGTCGCGACACTCGCGCCACTGGTCGCCGGCGGGGTGACGGTCGACATGGCGGGTTCGATCAGCAAGACCCAAATCGTCGTCGACGAGGGCACCATCCGCAGCGATGCGCTCAACGGCCAGATGAGCGCCAAGGTCAATCTGGCCGATCTCGCGCTGGAACTCGGGCTCAAGGCCGACGTGCTGTCGAGCGCGCTGCCGGCTGGGGTGCGCATTGCACTCGCCGAGCGGACGCAGTTTTCGGCAACCGCAAGCCGCGACGCTGAAGGCGCGTTCGCCGCCAATGCCATCGAACTCACCTCAGGCGCGTTGAAGGCGCAAGGGACGGCGCGCGTGAAGGGCAGCGAGATCGACGCCGATCTCAAGGGCTCCTTCGCCGACGTCTCGTTGCTGTCCAAGCAAGCCAAGGGCGCCATCGATTTCGCGCTTACCGCCAAGGGCGCGCGCACCGCGCCTGACGTGTCGCTTACCGTCACCAGCGACCGCATCGAAGCGGCGGCGCGCGAGATCACCGGGCTCAACCTGACAGCAACCGGCAAGGTCGATCCGGCAAATCCGGCTGCCAATGTCGCGCTCACCGGCAACGTCGCGGGCCAGCCGTTGCAGGGCAATGCCGTACTGCGGACGGCCGACGGGACGCGCGAGATCAAGGGCCTGTCGCTGTCGCTGGGTCAAAACAAGCTTTCCGGCGATCTCGTCCTCGACCAGGGTTTCGTGCCGCTCGGCACGATCACCATCGACATGCCCGACATCGGCCCGCTTGCGGCATTGGCGCTCGAAACCGCCGAAGGCGACGTACGCGGCGAGATCAATTTCACCCGCAGCGGCGACGTGCCCCAGGTCACCGTCAACGCGACCACCGGCTCGCTCAAGCGCGGCGATCTCGCCGCCAATGACGTCGCGATCAACGCCGACATCCTGAACTATCTCAAGGCACCGGCGATCTCTGGCACGATCAAGGCCAAGTCGGTAACCTCCGGCAAGACCGTCATCTCGGGCATCGCTGTCGATCTCAAGCGCGACGGCGAGTGGACGGGCTTCTCCGGTGGCGCCACCGTTGCCGACATTCCGGCAAAGGCCGCCGGCCGCGTCAAGCTGGCGGGCGGTGTGACGACCATCGAGCTTGCCTCGGGTGAGGCGACGATGCGCGGAATTCGCGCTGCGCTCGCCCGGCCGACCACGGTTTCGATTGCGGGCGGCACAACGACGCTCGACCGACTGGCGCTGAATCTCGGCGGCGGCACCGCAACCATTTCCGGCACCGCCGGTTCGACCCTCAACCTCGACGCGACGCTTGCCAATGTGCCGGCATCGCTCGCCAACTCGTTCTCGCCAGGTCTCGGCGCCGCCGGTTCGATCTCGGGCACGGTCAAGGTCTCGGGTGCGGCGGCGAACCCGACTGTCGGCTACGACCTCAACGTTGCGGGCGCTGCAACCTCGCAGACCACCGGGGCTGGTTTCGGCCCCATGAATATCGGCTCCACCGGCACCTTTGCCGGCGGCCGGCTCACCTTCCAGTCGACCATCGGCGACGGATCGGGCCTGGCGCTCAAGGGCGGCGGCACAGTCGTCACCAATGCACCGGTCACACTCGATCTCAATTTCGCTGGTCCAGTGCCGTTTTCCTTCCTCACCCGCACGCTTGCGGCCCAGGGCATGGCGCTGACCGGCTCAGCCGACGTCAACGTCCAGGTGCGCGGCCCCGCCACAGCGCCTGTCATCGGCGGCAGCGTGCGTGCATCCGGCTCGCGGCTTTTGATGGCGCAGTCGGGCATTGCCATCAACGACATCAATCTCGACGTCGGCATCGCCGCCGGCGTTGCCCGCATCAACAGGCTCACCGGGACCCTTTCCACGGGCGGCCAGCTTACGGCCAGCGGTACGGTCGGCACCGACGCTGCCAAGGGCTTTCCGGCCGATGTCACCATCAAGCTGACCGACGGACGTTATACCGATGGTCGCGTGGTCACCGCCAATCTTGGCGGCGACATCGCCATCAGGGGACCGCTGACCTCGGCCCCTGTGCTTTCAGGCACCATCAATCTTGCACGAACGGTCATCAGCATTCCCGAAAAGTTCCCGGGTTCGCTGACCGCCGTCGACGTCAAGCACAAGAACGCTCCCAAGGCCGTTGTGGCGCAGCAAGAAGCGATGCGTCCGCCGACCCAGGCCAGCGGCGGCACCGGAGCCTTGACGCTCGACGTCACGATCAATGCGCCCAGCCAGATATTCGTCCAGGGCCGTGGCCTCGACGCCGAACTCGGCGGCACGCTGCGCCTGTCGGGTTCGTCCGCCGCTCCACAGGCCGTCGGTGAGTTCACGCTTAAGCGTGGCCGGCTTTCCATCCTGGGCAAGCGGCTCAACTTCACCAGAGGTTCAGTCGGATTCTCCGGTTCGCTGGTACCGACGATCAATTTCGCCGCCGAGACCACCGCCGGCGACGCGACCGTCACCATCACCGTCTCCGGTGAGGCCAACAACCCGAAATTTTCCTTCTCTTCGGTGCCAGCCCTGCCGGAAGACGAAGTGCTGGCGCGACTGATCTTTGGCCGTTCGATGTCGAACCTGTCGCCCCTGCAGATCGCCCAGCTGGCCGACGCGGCTGCCCAGATGGCCGGGATCGGCGGCTCCACCTCGCTGCTGTCGAGCCTGCGCGCGACACTTGGCGTCGATGATCTCGACATCAGGACCAACGACAAGGGCGACACTTCAGTTGCAGTCGGCAAGTATCTGAACGACCGCACCTATTTGTCACTCGAGGCCGGCGACAAGCCGGGTTCGGGCAAGGCCACCATCGACCTCAATGTCGGCCGTGGCGTCAAACTGCGTGGCCAGGCCACCGACACCGGCGAAGCCAAGGGCGGCATCTTCTACGAACGCGAATATTGAGCCGGCTGGCAGCCGGTTCTGACATCGTCAGCAAAGTGTCGTGGCACTGTCGTTGATTGTTGGAACGCCGGTAAATTAGCAAAGACGAAGATTCCAGCGAATCCGGCGCGCATTACCATTTTTGCGCCAACTTTGTCGCTATCGCGCGAACTGCACCCCTCCCAAAATTGCAGACTTGGTTACGGGAACGACGACATCCAACCGTTTTGACAACGGGAAATGGATGCGGAATGGTAACGTTACAGGCCACTTCAATGGGAGACGGAAATGACATTCTACAAGAGCAACTCAGATCTTGTTCCCAGCCACATCCGTGAGCTGGCGAGTGCTGTCGTCGATGGCAAGATGGACCGTCGCGAGTTCCTCGCGATGGCAACCACCTTCGGCGCTTCCGCCGCCATGGCCTATGGTATGATCGGGCTTTCCATGCCGACCGAGGCGCTGGCGCAGGAAACGCCGACCAAGGGCGGCATCCTGAAAGTCGCGCAGTGGATCAAGGATCCCAAGGATCCGCGCAAAGCGGACTGGTCCGAAATCGCCAACGCCCAGCGCCAGGCCATCGAGCCGCTGGTCAAATACACCGACAAATACACCTTCGAGCCCTATCTGCTCGCCAGCTGGGAAGTGAACGACGACGCCACCGAATATGTCCTGCACGTCCGTCCCGGCGTGACCTGGAGCAATGGCGATCCGTTCAACGCCGACGATGTGATCTTCAATTTCACCCGCTGGGGCGACAAGAGTGCCGAGGGCAATTCGATGCCCGGCCGCCTCGGCTCGCTGATGGACGAAAAGACCGGCAAGCTGCGCGAAGGCTCGGTCGAGAAGGTCGACGACATGACGGTCAAGCTCAAGCTGACCTCGTCTGATATCGCCATCATCCCGAACCTGACCGATTATCCCGGTCTCATCGTGCACAAGTCCTTCGACGAGAAGGGCGGCGACTTCAAAGCCTGCCCGATCGGTACCGGCCCGTTCGAGCTCGTTTCCTACGATGTCGGCCAGAAGGTGGTCTACAAGCGCCGCGAAGACAACAAGTGGTGGAATGGCGAGGTCTATCTCGACGGTGTCGAGCTGATCGACTACGGCACCGATCCAGCCGCCATGGTCAGCGCCTTCGAGGCCAACGAAGTCCACACCAACTTCGAAACCTCGGCCGACTATGTCTCGATCCTCGATGGCCTTGGCCTGGTGAAGTCGGAAGTCGTCACCGCAGCAACCATCGTTGCGCGCACCAACGTTGCCAACAAGCCTTACGACAATCAGAAGGTGCGTCAGGCACTGCACAAGGCTGTCGACAACGCGGTGGTGCTGCAGCTTGGCTATGGCAATGCCGGCACACCGGCCGAAAACCACCACGTCGCGCCGATCCATCCGGAATATTTCGAGCTGCCCAAGCAGGTCCGCGACATTGCCGCTGCCAAGGCTATGATGGCCGAAGCCGGCCAGGCCGACTTCGAACACGAGCTGATCACCGTCGATGAGGACTGGCACAAGAACACCGGCGATGCGATCGCCGCTCAGCTGCGCGAGGCCGGCATCAAGGTCAAGCGCACCGTTCTGCCGGGTTCGACCTTCTGGAACGACTGGACCAAGTACCCGTTCTCGATGACCAACTGGAACATGCGTCCGCTCGGCGTGCAGGTTCTGGCACTTGCCTACCGCACCGGCGAGGCATGGAACGAGAGCGCATGGTCCAACCCTGAGTGGGACAAGAAGCTCAACGCCGCGCTTGCCGTTGCCGACGTCGAAAAGCGCAAGGAAATGATGAAGGACATCGAGCAGATCCTGCAGGATGCCGGCATCATCATCCAACCCTACTGGCGCAAGCTCTACAACCACTCGGTCGCTGCCGTCCAAGGTGGGGGCATGCACCCGACCTTCGAACACGACTACGGCAAGGTCTGGCTCAAGGCGTGAGCCTGGGCTGCAAATCGGGGAGGGGCGCTGTGCGCCTCTCCCACCTTTCGCAAGAGGGTTGATCGCCACGGACCCCAAACCCACAAAGGCAGGGGACGCCAATGCTATCTTTCATAACGCGCCGTCTCGGCACCATGGCACTAACCATGCTGTGCCTGACACTTGTGGTGTTCTTCCTCATCAATCTCGAGCCTAACCTGAGGAAGCTGGCGATCAGCCAGACCGAGATGCGCACCACGTCCGACCAGCTCGAAAGCTGGCTCCAGCGCAACGGCTACCGCCAGAATTTCTTCATCCGATACGGCCAGTGGCTCGGCGTTGTCCAAAAGCAACCCAACATCGATCCGGCCACCGGCCAGGCTGTACCGCGCTTCCGATTCTGCAACGAGGCCGCCGTGCCGACCTATTCCGGCATCCTGCAGGGCGATTTCGGCTGTTCGACCAAGTTCAAGACGCCCGTCGCGACAAAGCTGTTTCCCGCACTCGGCGCCACCGGCATCCTGATGTTCTGGGTGCTCGTAACCATGGTGCCGATAGCATTGCTCATTGGCATCCTCGCCGGCATGCGCGAGGGCTCGCGCACTGACCGGACCTTGTCCATCGCCTCGATCGCAACGACCGCCACGCCTGAATATGTCTCCGGCGTCATCTTCACCGTTATCTTCGCCTCGTGGCTCGGCTGGTTGAACGGCTCGGCGGCTTCCGCCAGCCAGGGCATCACCTTCTACAACTTCACGCTGCCCGTCATGACGCTCGCCATCTACGGCATCGGCTACATCGCCCGCATGACACGCGCCTCGATGGTCGAGGTGATGACCCAGCAATATATCCGCACCGCACGGCTCAAGGGCCTGAGTTTCGGCAGTGTGGTGGTCAAGCACGCGCTGCGCAACGCGCTCATCGCACCGTTCACAGTCATCATGCTGCAGTTCCCGTGGCTGCTCACCGGTGTCGTCATCGTCGAGGTGATGTTCCGCTACCAGGGCTTCGGCTACACGCTGGTCGAAGCCGCCGGCAATAACGACATCGACCTTCTGCTTGGCTGTTCGCTGGTCTCCGTCTTCATCGTGCTGATCACCCAGCTGATCTCCGATGTCGGCTACGCCTACCTCAATCCACGCATCCGCGTTCAGTAGGGAGACGGCCGCATGCAGATCGAATATATCGGCGCCTTCCAGACGTTCCTTGGCGTGCTCGCCCGCTTCTGGCCGGTGTGGCTGGCCATGGCCATCGTGCTGATCACAAGCTTCAAATTCCGCAAGCATCTCGGTCTATACGGACAGCTCTACGATTCCGGCGTCGGCATAGCAGGCGTCGCGATCTGCTTTTTCTGGCTGTTCACCGCGATCTTCGCGGCCAAGGTCGCGCCGTTTGATCCGCTCGCCCAGATCCCGATCATGAAAGACGCGCTGCCCGGCGCCATCGAGCCGGCGTCCAGGCAGATCTACCTGTTTGGCGGCGACAAGCTAGCTCGCGACGTCTTCTCGCGCATGGTCTTCGGCAGCCAGATCGTGCTGATCATCGCGCCGGCGGCCACCGCCTTTGCGCTGATGGTCGGCATCACGCTCGGCCTGCCGGCGGGCTATTACGGCGGGCGCATCGACTCCTTCCTGTCGTTCCTCGCCAATCTCGTGCTCGCCTTCCCGGTGATCCTTCTGTTCTACCTGCTGGTCACTCCCGGCATCATGGACACGCCGATCCCCTACGCCATGGCGGGCGTGTTCTTCCTGTTTCCGATCATCTTCTTTTCGGTGCTGTTTTACACCCGCTTCAAGAGCCGGCCCGAGCGCATCTACCTGCTGCTTGGGCTGACGCTTCTGATCGGCGGCTGGGTCTATGCCGGGCTGGTCTTCAATGCCGATCCGCTCGGCATCATCCACATCGACCCCAACCAGCTCAACATCTTCGTCGCCGTCGTCTTCGCCTCCAGCCCTGGTGTGTTCCGCATCGTTCGCGGGCTCACCATGGACATCAAGACCCGCGACTATGTCGCCGCCGCCCAGACGCGCGGCGAGACACCCTGGTACATCATGTTGTGGGAGATCCTGCCCAATGCGCGCGGACCGCTCATCGTCGATGCCTGCCTGCGCATTGGCTACACCACCATCCTGCTCGGCACGCTCGGCTATTTCGGCCTGGGCCTCGCGCCGGAGAGCCCCGACTGGGGCACCGCGATCAAGGACGCCAGCCGCCTGCTGCGCTCCTTCATCCACCCGGCACTGCCGCCGACAATCGCGCTGATGTCCTTCGTGCTCGGCCTCAACCTTCTCGCCGATGCGCTGCGCGAACAATCGATGAAGGACTGAGGGAGATCGTCATGAACGAAGCCGTCAGAACTCCTGCCGAACCCATCCTCGAGATCGAGAACCTCTCTATCTCCTTCTTCACCCGGCGCGGCGAAATCCCCGCGGTGATGGACTTCTCCTGCACCGTCATGCCCGGAGAGGCGATGGGCATCGTCGGCGAAAGCGGCTGCGGCAAGTCGACCGTTTCGCTTGGCATCATGCGCGACCTCTCCAACATCGGCAGGATCGTCGGCGGGCGCATCAAGTTCCAGGGCAAGGACATGGGCGACATGTCCGAGGAGGAGCTGCGCTCCATCCGCGGCAACAAGATCGCCATGATCTACCAGGAGCCGATGGCCAGCCTCAATCCGGCGATGAAGGTCGGCCAGCAGCTGATGGAAGTGCCGATGATCCACGACAAGGTGTCGAAGGACGAGGCCTATAAGCGCGCGCTCGAAATGGTCCACGCCGTCAAGCTGCCGGACCCCGAGCGCATGATGCGCTCCTTCCCGCACCAGCTTTCCGGCGGCCAGCAGCAGCGCATCGTCATCGCCATGGCGTTGCTGTCCAAGCCGGCACTGCTGCTGCTCGACGAGCCGACGACCGCGCTCGACGTCACGGTCGAGGCCGGCATCGTCCAGCTGGTCAAGGGGCTGGGCAAGCAGTTTGGCACCTCGATGATCTTCGTGTCGCACAACCTTGGCCTGATTCTCGAGACCTGCGACCGCATCACGGTGATGTATTCTGGCGAGGCGGTCGAAACCGGCTCGATCAAGGATGTCTTCGACCGTATGCGCCACCCCTATACCCAAGGGCTGTTCCGCTCGATCCCGCTGCCGGGAGCGGACAAGAATTCGCGTCCGCTGGTCGCCATCCCCGGCCAGCTGCCGCTGCCGCATCAGCGCCCCAAGGGCTGCAATTTCGGCCCGCGCTGCCACCACTTCGTCGAAGGCCTGTGCAACGCCGACGAAATCCCGATGATCCCGGTCACTGGCCATGCAGGCCATTTCAGCCGCTGCGTGCGCTTTAACGAGATCGACTGGGCGGCCATGCCGCCAGGTGCCGGCAAAAAGCACGAGAAGGTCGAGCCGGGTGCGCCGGTGCTCAGGATCGACGACCTGAAAAAATACTACCGCGTCGGCGGCAGCGAGGTCTTCGGCTCCAGTGAGGGCAGGGTCGTCAAGGCCAACGAGACCATCAGCTTCCAGGCACGTGAATCCGAAACCGTTGCCATCGTCGGCGAATCCGGCTGTGGAAAGTCGACGCTGGCCAAGGTGCTGCTCGGGCTCGAAACGGCAAGCTCCGGCAAGGTGCTGCTCGGTAACAAGGAAATCCAGTCGACCGGTATCGAGGACCGCGACGTTGCGACGGTGTCTGCTATCCAGATGGTGTTCCAGAACCCGTTCGACACGCTTAATCCGAGCCACTCGGTCGGCTCGCAGATCATCCGCACGCTGGAAAAATTCAAGATCGGCAAGACGGCCGCCGACCGCAAGCAGCGCATGCTGGAGCTTCTCGACCTCGTCAAGCTTCCACGCGCTTTCGCCGAACGCATGCCGCGCCAGCTCTCGGGCGGTCAGAAGCAGCGCATCGGCGTGGCGCGTGCCTTTGCCGGCGAGGCCAAGGTGGTGGTGGCCGACGAGCCGGTGTCGGCACTCGACGTGTCGGTGCAGGCTGCAGTCACCGAGCTTTTGATGGACATCCAGCGCAAGTCGAAGACAACGATGCTGTTCATCAGCCACGATTTGTCGGTGGTGCGCTACATCGCCGACCGCGTGGTGGTCATGTATCTCGGTCATGTCGTGGAACAGGGCACCACCGACCAGATTTTCTCCCCTCCCTACCACCCCTATACGGAAGCGCTGCTCTCAGCGATTCCGATTGCCGATACGTCGGTGGTGAAAAAACACATCGTGCTGGAAGGCGACATTCCCTCGGCGATGAACCCGCCGTCCGGTTGCCCGTTCCAGACGCGCTGCCGCTACAAGTCCCAGGTGCCGGGCAATCTGTGCGAAACCCAGGTGCCGCCGGTGCGCGAGTTTGGCAACGGCCACCAGATCAAGTGCCACCTGCCGCCGAGTGCCTTCGACGCCATGGAGCCGGTCATCAGCATGGGCAAGGGCGCGGCACCAGGGGCGCACGATGTGACGCCGGAGGCGTGAGGGCGGAATTCCGCCCTCGACAGTGTCGGCTTCAACGTCCGGACAGGATCGATCCCAGGGCATCGAGCAGCGGTTCGGGCGAGACGGGCTCACCGCCTGCTGTCCAGGAATTCTGGAACTCGGCAATTTCGATGCCGACGAGCTCATGCTCAGCGAGCACCTTGCAGCAATCCCTCAGGTCATCGAGCGACAATCCGCCCTCATGGACGTAGTCGGTGGGCACGATGCCCGGGTTCAGGACATCGCAATCGAGATGCACGTAGACCGGGCGACCGGCGATCGCCGCGCGCAGACGCGCCGCGAGATCGTCCTTGGGCTTGATGTGCGGGATGCCGTAGTGCTCGATCAGGTCCTGCTCGAAGGGATCGATGTCGCGTTGGCCGACAAGAACGATCTGGTCGAGCCCAAAACCCGCACCGAGACCTGAGTTCCAGAGGCCCGCAGGGGCTGCCAGCGCGAGGCCGCCAAGATAGCCCGTCGCCGAGGCTTCGGGCGTGTTCAGGTCGGCGTGGGAATCGAACCAGACGATGCAGCTAGACGGATGGTGCCTTGCCACCGCCGGCAGCGTTGCGAGTGAAACCGCGCAGCGGCTGGTCGCCGCGATGGAGACGGCGCCGCTTGAAAACACTTCGTTGAGCCGAGCCTGCATCGCCTGCAGTGTAGGCATGGCCGCATCCAGTTCTTCGCGCCAGCCGACGTTCAGAGCGGGTTCCTGTCTGCCGATGATGACAGGTGAGACGCCAGTGCGCTTTGTCAGTGCGTCGCCGATCGCCTTCGCACCGGGCACGGCCAGATCGTTGTGGTCGCCGGCGCGCCCCTGAAACACCGTGTATGCCGTGTTTGTCGCCAAGCCCATCTCCTTGCTGCGGCGCACTGGTGCACCGCCGTCTCGCGGCCCCTGATCTACATTTTCGACCGGGATCGCAAGTTGCAGATGGCCGGATCAATCAAGCCAGCGCCGGCTTCGTGTTTATTGGTAGCGTGGAGAAGTCCTCCACGCCGGTCGCCATTTTGCGCCACGCATCTCGTTGGCACTTCGCGGCGGCACAGAACTTGATCCATCCGTGCCGCCAAGGTGGTCGATTGGCTTACTTCCACTCAGGGATCATGCTGGCGAGGGCATAGCGAGCGCCTGCGGCCCCAGTGGGCAGGATTTCGACGATGCGTGCCAGATCCTCCGATGTAAGCTTGAGCTCAGCTGCGGCGACGTTTTCCTGGAGGCGCTCCTTGCGACGGGTACCGGGGATCGGGACGATGTCGTCGCCCTGCGCCAGCAGCCAGGCGAGCGCCAGCTGCGAGACGGTGGCATTCTTGGACTTCGCCAGCTCGGTCAACTGCGCGACTGCTGCCTTGTTCTTTTCGAAAATGCCGGGCTGCCAGCGCGGGTCGCTGCACCGCATGTCATTTTCGGGATATTCGGCTGCCGGCTTGACTTCGCCGGTCAGGAAACCACGACCGAGGGGGCTGTAGGGGACGAAGCCGATGCCCAGTTCGCGCAGCGTCGGGAAGAGGATCTCGACCTCACGCTCGAACACCGAGTATTCGGTCTGCAGGACGGTGACCGGCTGGACGGCATGGGCACGTCGAATGGTCTCGGGACCGGCCTCGCTCATGCCGAAATACTTGATCTTGCCTTCGGCGATCAGGTCCTTGATGGTGCCGGCGACATCCTCGATCGGCACGTTCGGGTCGACGCGGTGCTGGTACATGATGTCGATCTGCTCGACACCGAGGTAGCGCAGGCTGTTGTCGGTCACTTCGCGAATATGATCCGGGCGGCTGTCGACCCCGTAGTCATGGGTGAAGCCGAACTTGGTCGCGATGACGATCTCGTCGCGGAACCCTTTTACGGCGCGCCCGACGATCTTCTCATTCTCGCCCCAGCCATACAATTCCGCCGTGTCGAAGAAGGTCACGCCCTGGTCGAATGCGTAGCGGATCGTCTCGATGCTCTGCGTCTCATCGCTGTTGCCGTATGCGATGGAAACGCCCATGGCGCCGTAGCCGATTTCCGAAACTTCCGGGCCATTCAGGCCCAATTTGCGCTTCTGCATAGTCGTAAAATTCCTTTCAATCTGGACACGGCTTACCTAAGCGCCGACGTCCGATCCCGCGTGCCGGAAACTCTCGGATTCTTGCCCAATCCTCTTGATGTGTTGCGCCGCGTCCACGCCAGGAGTATCCGATCCGCATGAGCATGATCGATGACCTGAAGCTGCTTGCGTATCCGCACGCCCACGAGCCGAAAACGAGCACGCCGATCGCGCGCTTCGAAATCATGAGGCTGGAGCAGCCGACAGCGCTGCAGCCGGTGCTCTATGACCCCGTCGTCTGCAAGGTCCTTCAGGGTGGCAAGCGGGCCGTCATCGGCAATCGGGTTCTCAATTATGGCGCTGGCGACTACTTCGTGGCCGCAGCCGAGGTGGCAGCCATGGGCCAGATCACCGAGGCGACCCCCGATCGCCCGTTTTTGGCAATCAACCTGTTGCTGGATCCGCACGTCATCGCCGGGGTGCTGCTCGACGCGCCGAAAGGAAAAGAGCCTGCGACACCTGCCGGTTTCGTGGCCACCAGCGCGGACAACCAGATGCTGGATGCATGGCGGCGCATGGTAAGCGTGCTGGACCGCCCGGACGAGATCGCGGTTCTTTCTCCGATGATCGAACGAGAAATCCTGTTCCGCTTGCTTCTGGGGCCGAGCGGGTTCCTTCTCCGGCAGATGACCGGGAGCGAGAACCGCTTGGCCAGCATACGGAAGGCGATGCTGTGGATTCGGTCGCATTTCGCCGAACAAATCCGCGTCGAGGAACTCGCAGCGATCGCAGGCATGAGCCCGTCGGTCTTCCACAAGCACTTCAAGGCGGTGACCGCGTTGTCGCCGATCCAGTATCAAAAGCAGATCAGGTTGCATGAAGCCCGGTCCCGTCTGGCTCAGGCGCCGGTAGACGCTGCTGGCGTGGCGTTTTCGATTGGCTATGAAAGCGCTTCGCAGTTCAGTCGCGAGTACAAACGCCTGTTCGGATCCTCGCCAGCCCAGGACGCCAGGCAGCTGCAGGCCTTGAATTCTCAGGCATAACCGCCCGTTCCAAAACGGGTATGTGCGAAACTTCGACGTTCAACCTGCGCTGAGAGAGCAGCCAGGGGCCGGGGCCACGAGCCGCTCCAATCTGACGGCCTTTGAATGGAACATCATCAAGCCGCTCCTTCGAGGCGATGGCCGGTAGGCCAGAAGGGGCCGAAGGATCGTGGTAGTTGCGATTTTTCCTTCACCGTCAGCTAGGCAGGACGGTCACGGCATGGATCCCGTCGCTGCGCGACCCCCGCACGTCGCTTCGCTCCTGCTCCGCCCGAGGATGACGAAGGCACATAGGCTTTCGGCTAATCTCCAAGGTTGACTGCTGGCAGGCTTTTAGGTTGGCACTGGCAGGAAGTTCTGGGCAACTGCAGAGCAATACGGAAACAAGAGCCGGAAGCTTTCTGCCAATCGCTGACGTCGACGATGAGCTGCGAGCCCCATGCCTTCGTCATCCTCGGGCGGAGCAGGAGCGAAGCGACGTGCGGGGGTCGCGCAACGACGGGATCCATGCCGTGACGTGGCAACTGCCGCAGCGGTCCAGAACCCGCGAGCAGCTACGCCCAGTTGTCACCATCTGTCAGCAACCACCGTGGATAGCCGCGCCTGTTTCTCCACGCCCTGAAAACCTGCCGTATCATTATCTCGCGATCTTCCACGGGACCCCGGTGCGCACCGGGCTCGGGGGGAAGCGCCGGTGCCGGGCTGGTGGGAGGTCGGTTCTCCTGCTGGGTGATGAGCCCCCAAGCCCGGGCCTTGCGG